>CAUJDY010000093.1 GCA_963169805.1 Bdellovibrionota bacterium
AAAACTACTCTGATAATTGGAAATTCAAATCATATTCGTGAGTACGTAACAATTAGTCTTGGAACCGTTACAGGTGGTGGAATTACGCGTGTAGGGGATGGTAATCTGATAATGGCCTACACGCACTTTGGTCACGACTGCATTATTGGTAATAATAATGTAATTGCAAATTCTTGCCAACTTGCAGGTCATGTGGAGATAGAAAACAATGTGACTTTAGGTGGTCTTAGCGCTGTAAATCAATTTTGTAAGCTAGGATCTTTTGCATTTATTGGCGGATTTAGTGCAATTAATAAAGACATACTTCCCTACTGTATTGCTCAAGGTAACTATGCAGTTGTAAGAGCAACGAATAAGATTGGACTTGAAAGAAATGGTTTTACAGACGCAGAAGTAGGAGATGTTAACAAAGCGATTCGAATTTTAACAAAATCAGAAGGCACGGTAGAAGAAAAATTGAATCGAATTAGAGAAGAGTGCGCGCCGGGTGCAAAAATAGAAAAATTTATTGATTTTATTAAAACATCCAAAAGAGGAGTGGCCATTTGAGTTCAAAAATACGAACAGCTGTAATAGGCGTAGGGTATCTTGGCCGCTTTCATGCCCAAAAGTATAAATCACTGGAAAACTCTCAGTTAGTCGGTATTTGTGATTCAAATCAAGAGCATGGAAAAAAAATATCAGAAGAATTAGGCGTTCCATTTTTTGAGCGAGCAGAGGATTTGATAGGAAAGGTAGATGCAGTTACGGTTGCATCCAGTACCATTTCACACCACAAGCTTTGTAAGCTTATGCTCGAAAATGGAATTCATGTTCTTGTTGAAAAACCAATGACAGTTACAAGCAAAGAAAGTCTTGAGCTATGTGATATTGCAAAAAGGAAAAATTTAAAACTTCAGGTAGGACATATCGAGAGATTTAACTCTGCTTTTTTAGCAGCAAAAGAAAAATTGGATAAACCTATGTTTGTGGAATGTCATCGTTTGGCTCCATTCAAACCACGCAGTTTAGATGTGGATGTTGTCTTAGATGTTATGATTCACGATATTGATGTCCTCTTATCTATTGTTAATTCAAAAGTAAAATCTGTATCTGCTGTTGGTGTTCCAGTATTAACTCCCTATACAGATATTGCAAATGTTCGAGTGGAGTTTGAATCAGGAGCGATTGCAAATCTAACGGCAAGTCGTGTTTCAATGAATTCGATTCGTAAATTTAGAGTATTCCAAAAAGATCAATACCTCAGTATTGATTTTGAAAAAGGAGAGCTTAGCTTAACGACCCGAACTGGGGAATGGAAAGAGGGAACAATTCCTCTTGAGCATAACAGCTGGAGCCTTTCAAAAAGTGATGCTATTATGGAAGAAGCTAAAGCTTTCTTAAATTCAATTCAAAATAATACGCCAGTCATTGTGCCGGGAGAAGATGGGGTTAGAGCTCTTCAACTTGCGGAGACCATCCTTGAAAATATCCAAAGACGACAGCTTTAAAATTTTAATTGTTGCTGCAGAAGCTTCAAGTTCTCTCTATGCACAACGGCTGCTAGAGGACTGGAAGGCGAAAGGGATCAAAGTAGACGCTTTTGGTATCGGTAGCAAAAAAATGGAAGCTTTAGGCTTTCGCTGTTTTGGTTATGCAGAAGATCTGGCCGTTGTTGGGCTTGTTGAAGTTTTAAAACACTTTAGAAAAATATATCAAGTTTTTTACTCTTTGCTGAAAGAAGCGGATCGTGTATCGCCAGATTTAGTTTTACTATTAGATTATCCAGATTTTAATTTTCGATTGGCAAAAAAATTAAAGAAAAAAGGACTTCCAGTCTATTATTACATTTCACCTCAGATTTGGGCTTGGAGACAAAACAGAGTTTATTTTATTAAAAAATATATCGACAAAATGTTGGTTCTTTTTCCTTTTGAGGTAGATTTTTATAAAAAGTTTGGCGTTGATGTAGAGTTTGTTGGGCATCCTCTTCTCGATGAGCTTAGACCAGAGCTTTTTGATTCTCAGTTTATTAGTCAAATGAAAGAGAAGTTTGGTGTCACAAAGAATCAAAAGGTGTTAGGGCTTATGCCTGGAAGTCGGCAATCGGAACTGACTCATCACTTAGAAGATCAGCTAAAAATAGCTGAATCTTTGCAGAAAGAAGTCAAAGATCTTAAAGTTATGCTTTTTGTAGCGCCTAATCTAAATATAGAAAATTTGCGTGGAAGAGTTAAGAATTGGAATTTTCCGATACAGTTTGTGCAGAGAGATCCTTTTGAAATGGTTGCAATGGCAGATGTTGTTTTGTGTGCATCTGGTACCGCAACTTTAACAGTAGGGCTTATGGAAAAGCCAATGGCTATTATGTATAAGATGCAGCCGTCAACGGTTTTCTTGGCGCGATTTATTATGAAAATGCCTAATTATTTTGGATTAGTAAATTTAATTCAAAACAAACTAGTTTCTAAAGAGTTTTTTCAAGAAGACGCTTCTCCAGAAAAAGTTGTTCCCTATCTAAAGGAGCTTCTTACGAATTCTGAAATATACTCAAAACAAGTTCAAGAGTTGCGTCATTTAAAGACTCTGCTGGGGTCTCGTGGAGCAACTCAAAAAGTATCGCAAATCATTATGGAGAAGAGAAGATGAGTCTTGTCTTAAAACCTTTAAGCACGATTTTTAAAGGCATAGTTAAGGCTAGGCAAATGTACTACCAAAAATTCATTAAACCTGAGAAGTTTCCTGTTAAGATTATTTCTGTGGGTAATATAACAACAGGAGGCACGGGCAAAACTCCTTTTGTCGATTTGTTATGTAAGAAAATCTACCACAAAAGAGTAGCCATTTTATCACGTGGATATAAGAGAAAGACCCACGGATTTTATAAAGTAGATATCAAGAATCCTAAAGCGCCAGAAATATTTGGGGACGAGCCTGTTATGCTTGCAGAAAAAAATAACCATATTCAGGTTTTTGTGTGTGAAGATCGTATTCAGGGTATTCAAAAAATATTAGCTGCGGACGATGGAATAGATATTATTATTCTTGATGATGCTCTTCAGAATTTTAGAGTTTATAAAGATCTTGAGTTTGTAATAATTGATTTAACAGAGAAAAAAGAAAACTACGCATTTCTCCCAGAGGGCAGAGCAAGAGTTTCTCTAGATTCTATTTCTCAGAATCAGTTTATTATATTTACGAAGTCAAATATCGCGAGCAACTCCGCATGGATTGAAAATCAACTAGGTTCTTTCAGAAGTGCAAAATTGGCTTATGATATTCCTCGTGTGAGCAGTGCTCTGGCAGATGGGAGTCCTGTTTACTTGATTTCAGGCATTGGCAAGCCAGATAACTTTGAAAAACTAGCGTCACATAAATTTAAAATTATAAAGCACTTTAAATTTCCAGATCATTTTTGCTACACAGAGTCTCTTTTAAGCGAAATTTCAAATGAAGTAAAAGAGACTCCAATTATTACTACAGAGAAAGATTTTGTTAAAATATCCAGGCTATCGCATAATCTAAGAGTTATGAGCTTAAGAACCGACTTTGTTATTGTTCATAACGAGAAGGTGTTTGATGCGGCCTTAACAGAAGATGTATTAAGATGAAAGTAGCAATTCTTGACTTCTTTTTTAATATGCTAGCAACAGTCTTCTGTGCTTTACCTCGGAGAACGCATTTAATGCTAGCAAATGCTATGGGCTATTTGTGGTTTGATATTTTAAAATTCAGACGAAAACACGTCATTGATAATTTGAATTTAGCTTATCCAGATAAACCAGAGAGCTGGAAAGTTCTTGTGGGAAGAAAGAGTATTCAGAATCTATGTTTATCTTTTTTAGACTATTTTGTTTTGTATAAAATAAATAAAGAGAATGTTTCAGAAACTGTAGTTCTGGAGAATGTTGAAACTCTGAGAGCTCAATATGAGAAAAAGGAAGGTGTTTTAGTTTTAAGTTTGCACTTAGGAACTATTGATCTAGCTCCAGCAGGCCTTGGGTTACATGGATTTCCAATGAGTATTACTCTTAAGAAAATTAATAATGAGGTCATCAATACTTTTATTGAGAATTTGAGAAAATCAAAAGGCGTAAATGCACTAGCTGATAGAAGGAATCCTTTTGAGATTTTTAGAGCCGTTAAAAGGGGGGATGTAACTGTTTTTGTTATGGATCAGTATATGGGAAAGCCACACGGTATTGAGGCTAAATTTTTTGGGCAGCCTGCCGGAACTGCCTCTGGGCTGGCTGGGTTTTCTCTAAAAACAAATCTGCCTGTCATTGCTGTCTATAACTTTCGTCGTGCTGATGGCAAGATTTATATTGTTTCTGAGCCTCCTATTTGGCCTGAAGTAGTTAGTGAAAGTTTTGAGGAAAATATTCGTTATAATACTCAAAAATATAATGATAAGATTGAGGAAATTGTAAGAAGACATCCCGAACAGTGGATGTGGGTGCATCGTAGATGGAAAAACTTCAAATGAAACTTCTTTCGACCTCAGTGTTAGTCATATTTGCGCTTTTTATTACTTCTTGTGCAACTAAGATTCTAGAAATAGATAATGCAGACGAACAACTCAAAATGGCAGAGTATGACAAGAATATTAAGCTCAAAGAACTTCAGGTTGTTCAAATTCCTCCTACAGAGATAAAGGAAGAGATTGCTAAACCAAAAGAAACAGACAAAAAAGAAGTTGTTCAAAAAACTCCGGAGATTAAAAAAGAGCTTACAAAGAAATTAAAAAAGCATGTACCTGAGCTTGAAGGTCAGGAGGGGTTTGACGGACGCCGGCCTCTAGCTGATCCTTTTATGCCTGGTGAAAAAGTAACTCTTAAACTTTCGTACTTCAATATTACTGCAGGAACTATGGATTTGGAAGTTCTGCCGTTTGTACAGGTAAATGGCAGAAAAAGTTATCACTTTAGAATAGCAGGAAAATCTAATAGTCTTTTCTCAAGTTTTTATTCTGTAGATGATAAAGCAGAGACTTTTTTAGATTTCGAAAACATGACTCCCTACAATATGTCTATTAGTGTGAAAGAGACTAAGCAGCTCAGAGAAATTCGATCATACTTTGATTGGAAGAAAAATAAAGGTACATACTGGGAAAAAAAGATTACCAAGAAACACGGACTCGAAGAAAGACAGTTTGAATGGGATATTCAGCCCTATGCGCAAAATATTTTGAGTGCTGCTTTTTATATGAGAGTTTTTCCGATGGAGCCCGGAAAAACAATTCAATTTCGAGTTGCTGATAACAAGAAGAATATGGTCGTTAAAGGGCATATTCTCAAACGTGAAAAGTTGGTCACTCCACTGGGAGAAATTAATACTATTAAGATGAAGCCAGAAATTGAAATGGATGGTATTTTCAAACCTATCGGAGATGTATTCTTTTGGATGACTGATGATGATCGTAAGCTTGTTGTTCGGATTGAGTCGAAGATTAAAATAGGAACTATTATTGCTTCTTTAGTTGAAATTAAGAAGGAATAGAAATTGAAATCAAAAATTCTTATTTTTCAGACAGCTTTTTTAGGCGATTTGCTATTGTGTATACCCCTTATTAAAAGAATCAAAAATAAATTTCCAGATGGTGAATTGCATCTTGTTTGTCGGTCTGGCTGTGGTCAAATTTTTTCTGAACTAGCGCTAGTGGATAAGGTTTATGAAGTGAATAAATCTAATAAAGCGCAGTACAAAGATTTGATTCAATCTATTCGGGCGGAATTTTATGATTATATTTTTTGTCCACATTACTCTGATAGATCAAATTTAATTGTACGTTCCTTAAAGGCGAATCATAAAATTGGATTTTCAAACTGGTGGAATTTTTTTGTTTTTACCAAAAGAATAAAGAGAAATCTTAATTTGCCAGATGCGCTTCGCCAGCTTCAGCTGATTTCTCACCTAGATGTACAAGTTGATGAGAGGTTGCATAATTACATTAAAGAGCGTGCTAAGATAGATAAAATTGATCTGAGCTCTTTATCAAACAGAATTCCTGTTCCAGAAGTAGCCTCTATGTCTCTCAGAGGTAATCTTGAAAGGCATCCTCGGTTCTCTGAGGTTTTAAAAAAATTCTCACAAACAAAAAATGCTGTGTTTATGGCACCAGGTTCTGTGTGGAATACAAAAAGATGGACGCCCGAGGGATATAGAGAGTTAGCTAAAAAATTTGAAAAGGTTGTATTTATTGGGTCTCCAGAGGAGAGAGAGCTTTGCGAGCAAATTTCGATTGGACTATCAAACGTTGATAATTTGGCGGGAAAACCTTCCCTTTTTGAATTGTTCATTCTACTCACGCAAGCAAAGCTTCTAGTCTGTAATGATAGTGGATCTATGCATATGGGCAGTGTTGCGGAAGCGCCTACTGTAGCGATATTTGGACCCACTGTTCTGGAGATTGGATACCAACCTTGGCAAAACAGAGCTCTTGTTGTTGAAAATAAACAGCTCGATTGCAGGCCTTGTGGATTACATGGACCACAGAAATGTCCGCTTGGTCACCATAACTGTATGAAATCTATATCCGCAAACCAGGTTTATAGCTCCTCTAGACAACTCTAAAGGATGCCAAATCGAAAATAACCCCTATAATTCCCAAAAGTAACCAGGTACCTTTTAGTCGGAGAAGTCTTTGACGTTGATGCCGTATTTTTTAATTTTTCTGAGTAATGTGTTTTTGGGAATATTGGCGTGAGCAACTGTCTGATTAATTCGTCCGTTGTTGGCTTTAAGAGCGTTCTCAATAAACTCTTTTTCCATTTTTTCTTTGAAAATCTCAAAGTCCATTGGAGCTGAAAACTCTTTTCCATATTGAACTTTAACAAGAGCTTGAGATTTATCTCTTACATTTTGAGGAAGGCTTGTAACTTGAATAAGTTCTGAATTTTCAATAATGAAGGCGTGCTCAATAACATTCTCTAGTTCGCGAATATTTCCTGGCCAAGGATAGTTCTTTAAAACTTCCTCTGCTTGCGGTGTAAGTCCGTGAATGGAGCGGTTGTGTTGTTTGGCAAATTTTTTGACAAAAGAATCCACTAAGTATTCCAAGTCATCAATTCGATCTCTAAGGGGAGGCAAGAAGATTGGCATTACATTGAGTCTATAGAATAAATCCTCTCTAAACGTTCCATCTTCGATCATTTTTTCAAGATTTCTATTTGTAGCGGCTATAATTCTGGCATTTGTTTTAACTTCACGATTGCTTCCAACGGGTACGAATTGCCTTTCTTGTAAGACACGTAAGAGTTTAACTTGCATGTCTGGCTTTAATTCACCAATTTCATCGAGGAAAATAGTTCCTTGGTTAGCAAGTTGAAACTTACCAATTTTTCTTTCAGAAGCTCCTGTGAAGGCTCCTTTTTCATGCCCAAACAACTCGCTCTCCATTAAATTCTCAGGAATAGCGCCGCAGTTAATTGCTACAAAAGTTCCGGCCTTTCGAGGAGAGTTAAAGTGAATGGCTCGGGCCACTAATTCTTTACCCGTTCCATTTTCTCCTCTTACTAATACTGTTGTTTCAACCTTGCATAGTCTATAGATCAAATCAAAAATCTGTTTCATTTTTTGATTCTTGCCTACGATCTCACTGTCAATATCATCATCAAAAATAGGATTTGATATTGCTAAGTTTGAGACCATCTCTTGTGCTTCAAGAGCTTTTGAGACGATCTCTTGAAGTTTAGTAGGATCTACGGGTTTTGATACATAGTCATAGGCGCCCTGCTTAATGGCTTCAACTGCATCTGATAAATTTGAGTGTGCAGTCATTAGAACAACAAATGTTCTTGGATCATGCTCTTTTATGGCTTTAAGCGCTTCAATACCATTCATCTCCGGCATGCGAACGTCCATTAGAACCAAGTCGTAGTTTCCTTGTTGTACTTTTTGAAGTGCAGAAACCCCATTGTCTGCCTCATCAAGTTCAAATTCTTGAGGCATGTTTTGTAAATAAGCGATCACACTTTTTCTGAGTTCAATTTCATCGTCTACAATTAATGTTTTAAGTTTCATAGTCTAATCCTTCTTAGGCATCATCTTTTGTTTCATTTAGTACAGGTAATTTAAACCCAACTGTTGTTCCAATTCCAACATCGCTTTCTAGCAACACTTTACCACCGTGGAGCTCAACAAAGTATTTCACCAAATATAAACCCAATCCAGTTCCTTGTGTGCTGATGTTATGTTTTTTTCCACGGTAAAACTTTTCCCATACTTGATCTTGTTCCTCTTTTGGGATTCCATCACCGGTGTCTTTTACTTTAACAACCACAAAGTTGTCTGTCTCCTCAGACGTGACTGTGACACGTCCTCCTTTGGGTGTATATTTAATAGCATTTTCCATTAAATTTGCAATCACTTCAAATATAAGCGCTGAATCGACCTCTATTGAAAACATAGGCTCAAGAGACATCTCAAATTGTATTTGTTTTTCGTTTGCTAGAGGTAGTATTTGAGAGTGAGCTTTTTCAATTAATTCGTTAATATCAAAAGCTTCTTTTTTGATTTTAAAATCGGATGATTCAACTCGAGTTACTTGCAGAATAGATTGAATATACCGGTGCAAGTCTTGGCTAGCGTTCTGAATATTTGATAAATCTTGCGAGATTTCAGGAGATGTTGCATTTTGCATCAGGCGATTTGCAATCCCTTGAATCTTTGCAATTGGTGTTTTTAAGTCATGGCTAATAAGACTAATAAAGTTGTTTTTGAGTTGCTCAATCTCAGTAAGATACTCTTTTTCTTGTTGAAGTCTCCACGTTTTTCGTTCGTTCTGTGTCAGTTTGTATCCTACAAATATAATATAGGTTCCTATAATTTGTATTCCAGTTGCCATAATGGGAGACCAAATAAAATATCGATCAAATATCCAAGCGGATAATCCAGATGTAATTGCCCCAAAGCAAATCAAAATTGCAACGGCATAGTTTTGAGGATACTGATAAATAATCATTAAGCTTAAAATTAAAACAAGAAGTAAATAAGCCGCATAAACGTGTATAGGGAGTTTTGTGGGAAAACTCATCTTATTGTAGTTATCGACAATTTGTGCAATGAGCTCTGCGCGTGTCATGAAGCCAATTGGAGTCGGGTGAATATGGTCTGGAGAATCCTTTGCACCTATAATAATTGTTTTATCTCTTAGAGCATCTGATGGTATTTTTCCCTGCAGAATATCCGTCATTTTATATCTTGGAATAAATATTGGATCAGAAGAAAAGTTAATATACTGATATTTTTCATCTGACTCATAGGTTTGATTGCGAGATAGTTTCTGTGCAATGTGTGACGTATTAAAGTGTTTGATGTTGTACTGTCTTACAAGTCCGTCAAAATCAGGGTAGACATTGGAAATACCAGAATCTTTTTGTCGACCAAATAGTGGGTATTGAATTTGACCGTCTTGCGATATGCGGGAAGACCAAAGAATTTTTGGATTTCGAAATAACTTACTATTTTCTGAACTCAGTGAAACAGATCCGATGTTGGACCCGAAAAAGAAAGTAACGCCTATTTTGTAAGGTCTGTACTCAAGAATTTTACCTAAGATTTGCGCCCATAAAGTTTCATCCCAAAAGTAATTATCTGTGAGTGTTTCATTCACATAAAGTGAGCGTAAGGATTCAAATGTATCAATTTGAACATTTTTAAGCTTCTTCCATTCAGATTCAGAAAGTAAGATAACGGCGACGTCTTCAATATTAGAAATATGCCCACGAACTTTAAATCTGTAGTCATAATTGGATTGGTAGTGGTTCCAAAGAAAAGCTAAGCCAATTGCCCAGCAAAGAAGGGCTCTTAGCCAGAAAGGTCTGCGCTTCCAAAGACGAAGGATAAGTAATTGAATTTTTTTGATAATTTTAGCAAAAGACACGGCGCAGTGTACCTCATTTTAAAGCTAGGATCAAATCAACTTTTAAGCTACTAAACGAAGTTATGGAAAAGGCCCTTGGAGCTCATAAAGTACAGACGCAACTCAAAAACTCTGTTGTCACAATCGGGAATTTCGACGGTGTACATGTGGGGCATCGTGAAATAATTTCAAAGGTAACAACCAAGGCTCAAAATATTGGGGGCCACTCTGTTGTTGTAACCTTTCATCCTCATCCACGAAAAGTCCTGGTTCCTAATGCAGATCTTAAAAATATTTTTCCAAACGAAGATCAGTATGAGCAGTTTGAAGCCTTAGGGGTAGATGTCTGGGTTCAAGAGCCATTTTCGCGCGATCTTTCACAACTTTCTGCAGAGATTTTTTTGAGAGATTGGATTTTAAAACCTCTTTCAGCAAAAGCTCTTGTAGTAGGATACGATTTTGCCTTTGGGGCAAATCGCGAGGGCTCACTTTCTACTCTTGAATCTCTTTGCAGTCGCTATGGAATTGAACTTGAAATCGTACCAGCTGTCAAAATACAAAATCATGTTGTTTCAAGTACAGAAGTTAGAAAGTCTATTCAGTCTGGAGATATGAGTTTAGTCCAACATATGCTGGGACGCCCTTTTTATGTTTCTGGAATTGTTGAGAAAGGAGATCAGCGTGGCCGAACGCTTGGATTTCCTACGGCAAATATGGCAACGAATTTCGAAACCTTTCCGCTAAAAGGAGTTTATGCAACTCAAACTCAAGTTCGAGGCGTTGTATATCCTTCTGTTACAAATGTAGGGCAGCAACCGACTTTTGAGAAACAAGATATCTCTTTAAAAATTGAAAGCCATATTTTAGACTTTAATCAGAATATATACGGAGAAGAGATTAAAGTCTTTTTCTTAGAGCGTATTCGTGATGAAATAAAGTTTAAGAACATTCAAGAGTTGTCCTCTCAAATACAAGAGGATGTAAAGACCGCCAGGAAAATTCTTAAAGTCTAAGAGTCGCTTGGCGCAAGGTAAGGAAGAGCTTGTGAGCCAAGGAAATAATCAAATGTTTAAATGGGCAGAAATCTCTCTGAAGAAATCTGAGAGATATGAACTGCTTTCTGCCGTCTTGAGTGAGTTAGGGATCAATAATCAATTTCAGCACTTTTCATCGCAAGTATCAAATTTGGGTGAGCTCATTGAAACTGTAAAGAAAGACCACCATTCTATACGTTTTGGCTTTGAGCTTTGGGACTCTTTGAGTGACCACGTCAATCAGACGTATACACAAACTCTAAGGCTAAGAGCTGTTGATGCTATTTACTTAGATTCAAAAGACGGGTGGTGGCCGCACTTATCATTTGATGATGCTATTTCGTATTACTTATCTGATTACGAAAAATCTCTGGTAACTACTGACCCCGTCTTTGTGATTGGATCTGGTGGCTTGGCTCGTGCAGTCATTAGTGGGCTCATTAAAATGGGTTATGCAAAAATAAATATTGCATGCATCAACAAAGATGAAGCCTTGCAAATTCAAAATGATTTTCAAAAAATATTTTTTAATACAACGTTCTCGTATACGGAAAGGGATAATGTCACGTTATTGCCTGGCGTACATAACATAGTCATTAATACTCTTGATTTTCCAGAGAAAGACGAGTTCCTAAGGGATCTCTATTATTTTAATTTTCTCAAAAAAAATGGCATCGTAGTTGATTTAAATGAAGTTCCTATTGAGACGCCCCTTACTTACATTGCAAAAGACATTAATGCCAAAATTATTTATGGCTATGAAGTCTTATCTTATGGGGATTTTTTATGGGCACGTATAGCCACTCAAAAAGAACTTGATTGGAAGAGCTATCAAAAGCGGATTGCAGAAAAATTAAGCTCATACAAGGTTGCAGAGGATGTTATTAAGCAGATCCTAGAAGAGTTCCAAATTAAATCTTAGTCTGGGATAGTAAAAACGCTACCTTGGTCTAGTTACAATTTTCGTCACTCCTCGATATCCTATATATATTCAGGAGGTTTCTTTTGGCAAAGGGACTGGGCGAACTCTTAGTAAAAGAAAATTTAATTAATATTGAGCAGCTGGAAAAAGCTAAAAAGGAACAAAAATCCTACGGTGGTAGATTGAGTTCAGCACTTGTAAAGCTTGGATATCTCAATGATTCTCAGCTCGCTGAGTTTTTATCAAAGCAATATAATATTCCTGCGATAGACTTAGAGAAGTTTACGATCGATCCAGAAGTTATTAAGCTTGTTCCTAAAAAAATGTGCGAAAAATACAAAGTCATACCTGTATCAAGATCAGGAGATACTCTGGTTCTAGCTATGGCAGATCCAAGCAATGTGTACATTAAAGATGATTTATTTCACATTACGCGTCTTAAAATTACTCCAGTTGTAGCTAGTGAGCATGCAATAGAGGCATCTATTGATAGGTACTACGCGACCAACACCAATTTTGAATCCATCATGACGGAGATGGAAAAAGAAACCACCATTACTGAGGTTGAAACAGAAGGGTCTGTCATTGTTGACACAGATCAATCAGAAGATTCTCCTGTTATTAAATTTGTGAATCTTATTTTGAATGAAGCCATAAAAAGAAAGGCGTCAGATATTCATATTGAGCCTTATGAAAAAAACTTTCGCGTACGAATGAGAATAGATGGTGGATTATTTGAAAAAATTCAACCACCAGCCGGAATTTCAGGTGCAATTGCATCTCGTATTAAAGTTATGAGTAAATTAGATATTTCAGAAAAAAGAAGACCACAAGATGGTCGATTGAAAGTTAAGACCAAAGATAACAAAGAAATAGATTTTCGTGTGAGTGTTCTCCCTACGCTATTTGGCGAAAAGGTTGTAATGAGGATTTTAGATAAGTCCAATCTTCAGCTTGATCTTACAAAGCTAGGATTTGAAGAAGATGATCTTCCAACATTTAAAGATGCTCTAGCACAACCAAATGGAATTATATTAATAACAGGTCCTACTGGATCTGGAAAAACGACGACTATTTACTCAGCCCTTCATGAGCTCAATAAACCAGATGTGAATATCTCAACAGCGGAAGATCCTGTGGAGTTCAACTTGGAGGGGATTAACCAAGTTCAAGTGAATGCAGAGATTGAACTTACATTTGCTGCAGCCTTGCGATCCTTTTTAAGACAGGATCCTGACATTATTATGGTGGGTGAAATTCGTGATTATGAGACAGCGGAAATTGCATTTAAGGCAGCACTCACAGGTCACTTGGTTGTGAGTACGCTTCATACCAACGATGCTCCATCAACAGTAAATCGCTTGATCAATATGGGAGTAGAGCCGTTTCTTGTAACTTCTGCGGTTAACCTAATTGTTGCTCAAAGACTTGTTAAGAAAATATGCACCAACTGTAAGACGACTATGCCTATAGACTCAAAGGCGCTTCTGGATTTGGGGTTTAGAGAGGATGAGGTCGGCACTTTTGAGGTCTGTAAAGGTGAAGGTTGTGACCGCTGTAACGATACTGGCTACAAAGGGCGTATTTCGATCTATGAAATGCTCAAATTTAATGACGAGATAAAAACACTTATTTTCCAAGGAGTTTCTCCGTTAGAGCTTAAGAAGGCCGCTGTACGTGGTGGTATGAAGACGCTCAGAAGAGCTGCTCTTAACAAAGTAAAAGCTGGTGTAACAACAATTGAAGAAGTTGTGAGTGTAACGGGTAAGGATTAACTCTTCGATATTGAATAGATAGAACGGTGTACGACAACTGCGAACAGAGTGAGTGAAAAGCATCCATGAATAGTTTAAAAGAGTTACTCGAAATTGTAGTTAAGGATAATGCTACGGATTTGCATATAGTTGCAGGATCTCCTCCTATGGTTCGTATTAATGGGAATCTCTTTCAAAGAGCTACTGAGCCACTCACAATTCAACAAACGCAAAATATTTGTTTATCCTTAATGACGGATCGTCAAAGGCAAAAGTTTGAAAAAAAACATGAATTAGATTTTAGCTTTGGTGTTGCTGGGCTCGCTCGATTTCGAGTGAATGTTTTTAGACAAAGAGGAACGTATTCGGCTGCAATTCGTAAAATTCCAGAAGATATCCCTCCGTTTCACTCCTTAGGTGCTCCTACCATTTTGGCTGAGTTAATTAATAAAAGTCATGGATTGATATTAGTTACAGGTCCTACTGGGTCAGGAAAATCAACAACGTTGGCTTCCTTATTGGATATTGTGAACGAAGAAAAACAATCTCACATTGTAACAATTGAAGATCCTATTGAGTACATCCACGCACACAAAAGATGTATTGTGAATCAAAGAGAAATTGGATCCGATACGCAAGATTTCTCTACAGCTATGAAGTATCTTTTACGGCAAGATCCAGATTACTGCCTTGTAGGAGAGATGAGGGATCGTGAAACAGCAGAAATTGCTTTAAAAATTTCAGAGACAGGACATTTAGTTTTTGCAACTCTACATACAAATTCTGCTCCTGATACCATTGGAAGAATTGTATCAATGTTTGAATCAGGAACAAAAGAAGTTGTTCTCAATCAACTGAGTGCAGTTCTACAGGGTATTTTGTGCCAGAGATTGTTGCCGGGATTAGATGGAAAGTTAGTTTTAGCTTATGAGCTTCTAATACCAAACTCAGGTATACGAGCTTTGATTCGAGAGGGGAAACTTCATCAAATTCACGGTATGATGCAAGTAGGGCAGCAGACAACAGGTATGATTACGATTAATCAGTGTCTGATGAATCATATTATTCGCAGAAGAATTGATATGAAGGTTGGATTTGAATATAGCCCAGACCCGGATGAGCTGAACCAAATGTTAAAGAAGGCAGGGTTGTAATCTATGCCAATGTTTACGTACCAAGCAAAATCTTTAGATGGAAAGTTGATAAAGGGACATATTGACGCGGCTACAGATTCTGAAGCACGTATAAAGCTGCGCGCTCAGAGGCTCATCCCACTTAAAGTGGGTATGTATGAGCGCAGAAATTATTTTCAAAGTTTAGATAATTTTAGATCAAGAGTATCTTCAAAAGATTTACAAATTTTTACGAGACAGTTTGCTACACTTGTAAACTCTGGGATACCAATAGTGCAAAGTATTGATATTCTAGCGGGTGCCACCAAAAATGCAATGCTGGCTGCAGCTCTAAAGAAAATAAAAGAAGATATTGAAGGTGGTAAAAAACTTGCAGAGGCTATTCAGCAGCATAGCAGAATTTTTGATAGACTTTATATCAATCTACTTCGTGCCGGTGAGGAGTCTGGTTCTCTTGATACTATTTTAGAGAGATTAGCGGCATACATAGAAAAATCAGTTAAGATTAAAAACAAAGTTATGGGAGCGCTTTATTATCCTGCGGGAATCCTTGTGGTAGCGTTCATTGTGATTTGGGTCATTTTAACGTTTGTTATTCCCAAGTTTGAGGATTTATTCAAAAGTTCTGGGCAAGAGATTCCTTGGCTTACGCAGCAGGTAGTAGGACTTTCTCATTTTCTTAGAGATTATTGGTATCTTGTCTTTGGAATTATCTTTGGCACAATTTGGTTTTGTGTATCCTACTATAGAACCGATGCAGGTAAGGCAAAATTTGATCGGCTTTTCATCTATGCACCATTGTTTGGACCACTCATACAAAAAAGTGCAATAGCAAGGTTTAGTCGAACGTTCTCGACAATGATATCTTGTGGGGTCCCTATCTTAGATGGGCTTGATATTTCTGCGAGAGTTGTAGGGAATGCCGTTTTAGAAAGAACTTTTTTGGCCGCAAAGGATATCATTGCTCAAGGAAAAAGTATCGTCCTGCCTCTTGCTCAGGAGCCGCTTGTTCCAGATATGGTTGTTCAGATGATTGGAGTGGGAGAGCAAACAGGAGCGCTCGATACAATGTTGGGTAAAATTGCCGATTTCTATGAAGAAGAAGTGGATTATGCTGTGACGGCACTTACAAGCATGATTGAGCCTATAATGATGGTTTTTCTTGGTGGTATTATTGCAGTTTTAGTTGTTGCTATGTACTTACCTATATTCAACTTAGCGTCTGCAAGTGGAGTGTGATGACATTGATAAAGACGGCACTAGACATTAAGAATATTTCTCACTTAGCGAGGATAACTCTCTATTTGCTTTTGCTTGTCTTTACGGTGATTTATCAGGTTCGTAACCCTTATTTTATTAATTTGGATTTTTTGATTCCAATATACGGATTTCTAACACTCGCACTTGGAATTAATTTTATATTAGCCTTTTTGAACTTTAGAAAACCCAAAATTTTAGATGAAAGTTTGATGTACCTCTTATTAGCTGACGTGGCGATTGTCTCGGGCTTACTTTATTTTGCAGGACTTCAATCTTCTCTTTATTTATTCTTTTACTTATATCTCATATTTTTATCTGCTTTAAATTTTCATGTGCGTGGCGCCATTACTATAGCAGCGCTTTGTTCGTTTTTGTTTAGTGTCGTTTTATTTTTTGATACAGGTATCACAAGTAATACTAAAATTTTTCTATTTATGATTAATAACGTATCTTTTTTTGTTGTTGCTTTTATGGGAGGAATTCTTTCTCAAAGGCTGGATGTTTTGGGTGAAGAAGTCGTTGTTAAAGATAAAAGTATTCGAGAGCTAAAGAATGTGAATCAGTTAATAGTAGATAATATAAAAAGTTCTTTGATTACTCTTGATGAAAAAAATCGTGTTATACAATTTAATCAAGAGGCACGCTCAATGTTTGGTGATTTTGAATTGGGTGCTGAGTTGAGTTCGCAATTCTTGGAAATTGCTAAAGTCTTGGATGATGACAATCCTGTTTCTGTTTTTGAAATTACGAGGGTTCGTGGTGGTTCAACTGTTTTTTATGAAGTATTGGTTTCAAAAATCAATCTAGATGGCATTCGTAGAGGATCTATAGTCCTCATGCAGGACGTAACAGAAAGAAAAAAACAAGATGAGCGATCCAAGACGCAAGAAAAATTAGCCGCTGTCGGACAGCTGGCGGCAGGTATCGCCCATGAGATTCGTAATCCTCTGGCTAGTATGAGTGGAAGTATTCAGTTGCTTGCAAAGAGTTTTGAAAATTTAGATGATGATCAGAAAAAATTAATAGCGATTACTCTTAAAGAGACAGATCGTCTTAATTTACTAATATCAGAATTTTTAGAATTTGTAAGGCCGCAGATCGCGCTAGAAGATAAGGTTGATCTTGCAAAATTACTAAGTGAGAGTGTGGAGATTGTAAAGTTAAACTCTCAACTCAAACAGCCGGATTTTATTTTAGATTTACAAGATGGTTTGGTTGTAGATGGAAATCGCGATAAACTTAAGCAGGTCTTCTTAAATATCATCATTAACGCATGCCATGCGATGGAGAAGTCGAGTCATCCAAAATTAAAAATTACATTAAAGAAAAATAAAAAAATCGAACTTGTGTTTGCAGATAATGGTTCGGGTATGGATGAAAAAATTAAAAGTAAAATTTTTGAGCCGTTTTTTACAACAAAATCAAAGGGAACTGGTTTAGGGTTAGCTTTGGTGCATAAAATTGTAGAGCTGCATAGTGCAACCATTGAGGTTGATACTGTGCTAGGGCAGGGAACAGTTTTTAAGATAGTGTTTTGAATTTAAAATTAAGAATTAAGAATTAAGAATTAAACAAGGGGAGTACGGCAAAATGAAACCAAGAATACTTGCAGTTGATGACGAAGAGTCTATAAGAGAATTTCTTGAGATAATGCTTAAGAAGGAAGGCTATGAAGTTACAACAGCAGAAGATGGTCAAAAGGCTACAGAGCTTTTAAAAAAGAAATCTTTTGATATGGTTATTTCTGATTTGCAGATGCCTAATATGACAGGGATGGAGCTTCTTAAGTATGTTAAGGATAATCATCCAGAGCTTGTGTTTATGATCATTACGGCATTTGGAACAACAGAAAGTGCAGTCGAGGCAATGAAGCTTGGAGCCTATGATTACATTACAAAACCTTTCAAGATCGATGAGGTTAGAATTGTAATTGCAAATGCACTGAGATCTAAAGATTTAGAAGTCGAGAATAGACAACTTAAAAAAGAAATGCAAAAAGAGTATTCATTTCAGAATCTAGTAGGTAATTCTGAAAAAATGCATCAAATCTATGAGTTGGTAAAAAGAGTTTCTCAATCTCCAACGAATGTACTGATTACCGGAGAGAGTGGTACGGGTAAAGAGATGGTTGC
>CAUJDY010000094.1 GCA_963169805.1 Bdellovibrionota bacterium
AGTGAAAGTGTGGAGATCCACCAAAATTAGTTTCATCTCCATCGTCTCGATATTCAACAATTGCAAAATAATCTAATCCAATTTCTGCAAATGGTACGAGCCACTGTTTATCGTAAAACTGTGCTCTGTAAACAAGTCCAACATTGTTAGGAAAGACAAATAGGTTATAACTTTCATTGGCTTCTGTTGCCGGCTGAGGACCGCTTCCATCATCAAAGAAGGTAGCATCCGTAAAAAACCCTTTTCCTTCTGCAAACATTAAGCCTGAACCAACTCGAATCCCAAGCTTTCCAAATTTTTTAAAAAACTGCCATTCGTAGTCCGCCAAAATTAAAAATTTTGTGTCTTCTCCGTAGACATCTTGAAATGTCACTCCATTTGCACCTTCTAAATTGGGTCCTTCAAAGGTTCCCACACGAAAAGATGCAGCACTGTTTTGTGGAGATTGATTGACGTCATAAACAAACTCACCTTTTTTCGTGATGCGGGTAAGGCCTTCTTTGTCATGGAGCTGTTTAATTCTTTGGGGTTCAGGGACACGTTGATAGGGCTCCCATTTTTTAGGGCTTTCTGTGACTGTTTCGTCAACTGGGTATTCTTCCTCTGTAACAGCTGGTGCCTCAGGTGTACTTTTATCGATGGATTGCTCAAGATTTTGAAATTCATCACCTTCCACACCTGTATAGGGTGGTTCCAGGGGGGCTGTCTCTGTGGGGGCCGCAACTTCCGGCGCAGGAGGTGTTATGGCTGAAGGTGTTTGATTGGCTTCATTATAAATTTCATCTTCGACAGAGTTGAGCTCTTCATCTGGAAATGATGTTGTGTTTTGCTCTTGTGCAGAGGCCTGAATGCTTGCAATCAAAGCCAGCAATAAAAGTTTAGCACTTAAATTTTTGATGAAAGAACTTTTTTTTTGAACGTAGATTCTGCGTGCTCCATAGAGAGTTGCGGCTAAGAGTAATGCTAGAATAAGTGTTGCAAGCAAGCCAAAGTGTACAAGCGAGTAACTTACAGCCCACACCGGAGTTAATGCAACTCGTGTGATCAGTTTTAAGGCTTCAGAGTTACGAATTGTATCTGCAATTGCTGGTGAGTATGTGTAGTAAAAGCTTACAAATTGTTTTCCGAGTTCTGATTTTAAAAGATACATATCTCTAAATAGTCTTAGTGTATGAACATGCTCTTCAAAAGAAGATCCGTAGGCTGCAGTTGCAATAAAGCATCCTGAGTTGTCAGAGAGAAGTCCTGAGACGGGTTGTGGCAATACGGAGTTTCGATATTGAGTGCAGCCAAGCGATTGATAGTCATAAAACAAGCCAATGTTACCAGCTTCATCTTCTACAGCTGGGCGGACGTCGTATTCAATTCCGTTTTCGAGACCTTCAAAAAAATCGGTTTCAAATGATTTGGTGCTGGAACCTTCTTCTGTTAGCAAATCAACTTCTGCGACATCATCATTATAGCTCATGGCTTCGACCGTAGCACCATTACAGCTGGCTCCAATGGTTCCTGCAGGTCGTAAGAAAAATAAAAGCTTAGCAGCACTTGCTTCTGGGAGGTTGTATCCAGCAGTAAAATCTTCGAGGTAAGCTTTGGCATCACCAGGATAAAGCACAAAGTCAGACACACCTTCAGATGTAGACGCTACTCCACTTGGAATTGCAGCAACAACAAATGTGATTTCTTTGTTATCGTCGATGTCGCTATCTCCGTCTGAGTTGATTCCAAAGTTGAGAGTAAGTGAGAATGTATTTCCTGGGGTTTGGCGAACTTCTTCGCATGTTGCTATATCTGGATCAGCGGAGCAAATGATACCCCAATCAAAAGTAACACTAGCTGTACCTCCAGCTGTATAGGCTTGTGTTGGAAAACTTGGAACAAGTGTTCCTCCCGTGGGATTTCTCAGTTCAAGAGTCCCTGATGTTGTTGATGAGAAAGTGATTGTAAGCTCTGTATTGTCTCCGATTTGGTTTTCATTACAGACATTTTCTGCTTGAGTGACTCCGTCCCACGCAAGTGAGCACGAGTTAAATGGAGTTGTAGCTGTATTTTCTGTTTGCCCTGAAACTCCACCAAAAATTTTTAAAGTTGTTTTGGTGAGATCTGGAGAAGTAGAGGCTCCGGTGACACTGTTGATAGTGACCGTTGCATGGATGTTTTGCAGAATGAAAAGGGTAAATAATAAAACAATTATTTTCATAGGTAAAATCAGATCACTCTTATTCAAAAATGTCTAGAAAACTTAGCAGATAAAACTGTTTTAGTTACTTGGTTGGCAGCGATCAATAACTTGCACGTAGAGAACGTGAAAGTCTTCAAGCAAACTATCGCTATTGCTGCTCATGCCAAATTTAAACTGATTATATTGTGGATTTCTACATTTACGATTTCCCATACTCGAGCAGATTTGATTCCATGGAATTTCAATTGTTACCCATTCGTTTGCTAAGACTTTGGGTTTTTGCCACAGGGATTTATTCACCACATCGACAAGGCGAGCCTCGCCCGGTAGAACAGATTTGTATGTAATTCGAAGTGTTTCATCAGAACTTCTTACATTGCAAAAAGTGATGTGAGATTCAAGGTATCCAGTCCATACGGCATCGGCACCAGAAATAGATTGAACGGTTATTCCTGCGAATGTGTTTTGAGTTGCCCAAAAAAGCACAAGACAAAGTAAAACCCTCATAATTCCCCCTCATGGAAATTAGTAAAGTCCAACTTTGCCTATCATTTCAACCAAAAGGTACGGCGCCACCGTTGGTTTAGCATCGCATCAAATACAATTAAACATTGTATTTGATGCGATGCTAAACCAACGGTGGCGCCGTACCTTTAGGGGAAGAGGGTCTCGGCGATTTGGATGGCGTTGAGGGCGGCACCTTTGCGGATATTGTCACTTACGACCCACATAAGCCATGTGTAGGGATCATTTGGATCTTGGTGAATTCTGCCCACATAAACAGGATCTTGTCCGGATACAGCCCAAGCCGTTGGGTAAACGCTCTCAGATAAGGAATCTTGTACTAAGATTCCAGGAGCAGATTTTAATGTTTTTAACATCTGCTCCTTTGTTACTTTTTCTTTCAAAGTGACCCAAACAGCTTCTGAGTGAGAGTTTAATGTAGGTGTTCTCACAGTGAAAGCTGTGATCTTAAGATCTGGAAGGTTCATAATTTTACGAGTTTCATTCATGATTTTGTTTTCTTCGCTGCAGAAACCATTTTCAGCAAAAGATCCAATTTGAGGAATATTGTTAAATGCTATTTGGTGTGGAAAAATTTTTGGATCTTGAGGCTTTTGATTATTTAACAAAGCATATAGTTGGTTTTGAAGTTCTTCGATGGCCTCTTTTCCGGCTCCACTCACAGACTGATAGCTTGCCACTCGAACTGCATTTAAACCAAAATTTTTTGCGAGTGGTTGAAGTGCTACAACTAACTGAATCGTTGAACAGTTTGGGTTTGCAACAAGTAAAGGTCTTTTTGCATTTTTAAGAATATCTCCATTTACTTCTGGCACAACGAGAGGCATTTCCGGGTTCATTCGAAATGCTGCCGAGTTATCAACTACAATTGATCCTGCGGCTACTGCCTTTGGGCCCCATTCTTTGCTGATATCATCTCCCGATGAAAAAAGAACTAAATCTAACCCTTGAAAACAGCCTTCTTCAAGTACGTACAGTTTGTGACTTTGTCCGCGAAACTCAATTGTCTGGTCTTTCGAAGCAAGTGAGGCAAATAGTTTTAAGTTATGAATAGGAAATTTTTTTTGATCGAGAACTTTTAGGAACTCTTTGCCAACAACGCCCGTCGCACCAACAATACCAACATTTAAAACTTTTGCAGGACTCATATATATCTCCTCAATCGACATTAGACATTATGTGGGTGAGATTAGAAATCTAATCCTCGGGATCGTATTCCATACGACGATTTTTGATTTTGTCGATGGTGTGCTTTTTACCGAAATTAAAGATTCCAAATACTGCACCCAAAACCGCGTATGACAAGAACAGCACAAAGAGCATGATTTCTGGTCGCCACGCGACAACTATCAAGAGTAAAACTCCCACAACTAAGTAATGAAATGGAAGTCTTTCCTTGAGATCTAGATCTTTAAACGATCTGTAACGGAAAGTCGAGACCATCACAAAGGACAGTAAAAATGTGATAGCTAAAAGCCCCCAGTGGCGGTAACCCTCAAGCCCCAACTCGTTAAAAGCTAAGACAGAAGAGGCTACAATTCCTGCCGCCATAGGAGTTGGAAGTCCCTGAAAATCTTTTTTTTCTACACCTACAGATTGAACGTTAAATCGTGCAAGTCTCAGAGCTCCACAGGCGACAAACAAGAAGCTTGCCAGCCAACCAACCTTGTTGAAAGGCTGCAAAGCCCAGAGGTACATCAGCATACTTGGGGCCATACAAAAACTAATCAGATCACTCAAGGAATCGTATTCTGCTCCAAAGCGGCTGGTGGAGCCTGTCATTCTAGCGACTCGACCATCTAAAAGATCAAAAACACTGGCGCTTACAATGGCGTAAGCTGCTAATGTGAATTCTTGTTTTATAGAATAAATAACAGAGAAAAAACCAAAAAACATATTTGCTGTTGTTAATAAATTAGGCAGCACGTAAATAGTTAGCCCAAGACGTTCTCGAATGGGGCGGCGTGCTCTTACAAATGGACTTCTTCTAAATTTCATAGGCTTCCAATCAACTTCTACATTCCAATAGTTTTAAAAAGTAACCATAACAAAGCTGAACTTATAATTGGAAAGGTAAAGTTGTCATCAAGATCTCGAACGGGCAGCAGCTCAGAAACGGCCCCAATAATTCCACAGACAAGAGAGACTAAGATGATTCTATCAAGGTAGAGTCCCAATGACAGAAAATAAATTCCTGCAACAACAGTGCAAGCCACTAGCCCTGCCACAGTACCTTGTAAAGATTTGTTTCCAACGAGCTTATCTTTGCCGTAAAGAATTCCAAAAATGCTAGAAATAGGATCTCCGAAAGCTAACATTAAAAGGGAAAGTTTAACTATCTCCGGTGGGAATACAATTGCGATCGTAGTAATTCCAAGCGTAATGAATGTCATACCCGTAAGATTTTGAATTTCATTTTGACGTATGAAGAGAGAGAAGCTTTTTGTGAAGCGCTGATTCAACTGCGGGAATTTTTGCCTGATGATATCAATAAAAAGGCATAGCGCCGTAAAACCTACAAAAAGCGGTATCATGAAAGTACGAGGTAAGTAGCTATAAAGGGCTAAAATGATACAAACCCCTAGAGTGTGGTATAAACGCCTCGCTAAATGAACATCGGTGCGAACTTTCAAAGCTGTTGTCTCCATTTTGCTCCATCGACCAGGCCGGGCTCCACAAGGTAGAACTCAAAATAGGCCCTGGGGTGTCTTCAATTTTGATAGTGTAACCTGTTTAAAGAATTAGACAATTTAATTCTTGTAGGCAATTAAAAAGTCAACATCTGACAGAATTGGCCTGACTCAAAGGCATTCAAAAAATGTTAGTAATTTCAATATTTTATAAACCAAAAATTGGCTAGGGCATTGCAATATAAGTGATTGATGAGATCTACTGCGTTTCAATTGCTTATAAAATTGAGCTGGCTACTCCTAAAGAGTGGTGCGGTGGCTCTTGTCATGCTTCTACTATTGCCGACAGCATGGGCTGATAACAATCAGGCGTCACAGTATCCATGGAGACAAGAAGATCAACGTGCTGGCTACGAAGATGAGGTTCTTCCTGAAAATGAAGAAGTTGGTGAAATTCTATACTCCATTCCAGACCCGCGTGCTTCTGATCCAAATTTAAATGATCGAATTTTTAGCCAAAAATTAACCAAAGAATTTGAAACTCGATATGCGGAGCAATTTGGCCGTACATCTCCGGAAATTATTTATACTCGAACTCCCTACCTAACATCTAACTACACAGAAGGGCAGTCCTTAACTTTTGATGAAGAAGAGTATCAAGACAGGCAGCGTAGGTTTGGTAATTTTATGCTTAAGAGGTTGGTGGAATTTCATATTCAAAATGAATCAAAAACAAATCCACAACTTAAAGCTGTGAACGAAGTGAAAGAAAAAGTGGAAAAAGTAGATGTGAGTTTTTCAAAGAACTACAAGCTAAGAGCAAAATACCACATATCCAGTAATACAGCTCGGTTTTCCATTTTAAATCCTTACATAGATTTTACGATGAGGATGGAGCTAGCACGGACACTGAGTTTTAATGAAACACTTGAAACTGTTTTTTCATTTCAAAAAAGCTTTAATGATCTTGGAATAGCAACTTATATTGACTACTATCAGCGCCAAAAACGACTTGATATTATCAACTCAAAAGCTATTAATTCTTATATGAGCGTGTCTTTGACTGTTTCACCTTTTAGGGATACGGAAGTGTCTACCAATGAGTATATCCTGGAGCGAATCTTTATAGGTGGCGTGGGTATTGTCTTTTAGGTGGTCACTCTATTGGGATCATCCTTGACTTTGAGAGTCATAATTTAGTTATAATAGAGTGTAGGGGGTTCTATGAGCCAATTGGATTGGATTAAAGACCTAGTTGAAGCAGAACAAAAAATGGAAGAAAGCGGAATTATTGATGTTACTTATGGCATCGATGAGGCTAAGCAACTTGAGCAGCAAACCATTTTGCTTCTAAACAAACTCAAAGATCTCTTTATTGATGCATCTACAGTTTATAACAAAATGCGAGGTCTCTCAGTAGGTGGCGTCAAGATTTATGGAATTTCACGAACAGTTGCAGATTTTATGCTTTTTAGAAATGGCTACAAATTGTTTTTTAGCATGAAGCGAGCAGGCCATGTCTCCATCAAAATTCATTATCACGGAACGGACATACTAACTCCACAAGCCGAGGTTTTAGACTCTATTGGGACAGAAGATATCGTAGAAGCTCGTTGGGGAGCTTTTGGTGAGGTTGTATGGACACACCAAGAGACTCCTGTAAATCCAGAATATCTTGTACGGTATTATTTTTCGAAGTTTGTAAGGGAAAGCACAAAGTAAGAGTGCTACTTGCGAATGATAACAAGCTCTCGAAGAGTTTCTTTATTTTTTAACTCATATGAAAATGAGATTCGATTTTCGCCTTTATTGAGATGAATATAGTCTGTTGTATAAGAAGCAGGGTTACGTTTGAAAACAATTGCATTAGCGCCTGTTGTTTTGTTTGTAATCTTGAGATTCTGAAAATCTTTTTCGCAAAAAGAGCTTTCAAATCTAACTTGATGAGATTGCGCAGAAATTGTTCCCTGTGTCTCACAATCTAACTTGAGTGTATCAGTAGACTTTAAAGTAACGGGTTCAATGCTTGCAGGTCCTCTGGCAATAATTTTTTGAGTCAGAACTTCAAGCGGCTTGCTTTCATAAAGAGAATAAACTATTGCAAAAGCAAATATTGCAAAAAACCACAGTTGTGTCTTAAGTACGAGCTTTTGAATGTAGAACAGCGGATACTTTTCTTTCATTGATTAAAAAGTATCGGTTTTTTGACACCTTCATTAACGGCACTAAAGAAAATCTATCAGATCGGCTTGTATCAGATCGAGATGTCTCAAAAAGATGCGATTGGTTTTTTATATTTGAAGTATCTCTTTGAACATCAGACGGTCCTCGCAGAAGAATTTATTGAAACTCTCTTTAAAATATATGCTTGCGAGGGCAGCGAAGACACGGAGTGGCTGAGCGCATGGATGGCCCAAGCATATGGCTGCCACTATGGCGGCTGTATTATTTTGAAGAGAGTTTCAATAAATTCTATCTGTTGCGGAACTCGTCTCAAGAGATACTTCAAATATAAAAAACCGATCGCATCATTTTTGCTACTGGAAAAGCAGAGGAGATTGTAGGAGTGAGTAAAGTCTAAATTCTCCTTGTGCCTCCTCGGAAAATCCAAATGCTCCGCCCACTACAAATGTCACAGGTACATGGTAAAGGATCGTGAGATCAAGCTTGCCTTCTGCTCCAGCACTCCAGAAAACCTTTTTAAAATCAGTTACAACAATATTATCCGTGTCTTTTTCAAAATAAATTCCATCAAGAGAAAGAGCCTCTACAAAAATTTCCCCATGTAAGCGCTTAGAGAAAATTGGAATGGGATTGTCTGGGCCAGAATAGATGTCTGCAATAGGAAACTTATACTCAAGTTTACTGAGAGCCATAGAGTAGCCAATAAACTCGCCAGGAGGATATCCTCTCAAATAAAATCCTTCAACTACGGGTCCAAATGTGTAGGGCGTCTCTGATGAAGTTGTACCAAGTAAAATGCTTCTGTTTTTCTCTGTGTGAACGCCAGTTGCCTTGAATACAAGTCTGTGGCGCTTTGGAAGCCACGCTTTATGGTAGTGTGAAAAGTGAGCTAGCGTTTTTCTATATTCTGTATCTGTGTTGTTTGGTAAGTACTCCGTAAATTTAATAAAGAAATTCTGACCAGATGGAGCAATGTCAGTAATTTTTTGTTCTAAGTTAGAGTAATTGAACCCCGCAAATGGCCCTTTAAAGTAGTGATTAATGTCTGGGCTTGAAGAAGTGGCAATATTTGCTTTTTCATATTCAAACCCCAAAAGCCCCTTAAAGTTATTACTTAAACCAGGAATAAAAAACTGATGCTCTCCGCTTACTCCTTGGTCATTTGTTGCGCGATCTAAGCTTGAGTAATAAGTATAAGTATCAAATACAGAAAATTGTGTTGTTCCAATTGAGTTAATCCATGCGTATGTCAGTGCAGAGCTCCACTCTTTGGGGCGAGAATCATATTGAGCGGAAATTAAATAATTATGATGTCCACGAGCATCGCTACCAGGGATGCTCAATGATGTGATTGTCCCGTCTTCTGTTGATGTGACAAATGGAATCCAGTACTGCGGAAACATGTAACGAGCTGCCCAGTAATCTTCAGACTCAGGGATTTTTGTAGGAACATCGGCTTTTGTGTTTTTTTCTGCCAGAGTATAATTCTCAAAGTCTGTTTTAATTGGGTGCGGAATTTTTGGTAAAGCCTCAGAAAGTGCCGTGCTCTTTTTAAGAGACACTCCTTGTCCAGAGAGTTCTGAGTAGTACAATGTCTTAGAAGTTGGATCGTAAAGTCCATTTAATATACGTGTTAATGAGTTTGTTAAGGGAGTTACTGTGCGGAGTTCAAAATTTGTCATGTACAAATTTTCTACTCCCGAATCAAAAGAGGTAAATACAATTCCTTGAGAAGTAACAACGGGCTGAGCGCTATGATCTAGAAGTGTCATTTCATATGGACTCATGTTTGTGCTAAGATTCAGTATTCTGAGTTGATCAGATCCATTTTTCTTTTTTTGTGCAAAAACTATTCTCGAATTATCAATAAAAGCAGGGCGCGAGACTCTCATGTTACGTGCAGGAGTATAAACTACTTTTGAGGTGCGTGTTTTTAAATCCATTGCATAAAGAGCGGTTTGACCGCCTTCTGCCTTGACATAAATTATAGTCTGGCCGTCTAGAGAGACCGATGGCTCTCTTGCCCTTTGGCCTTTTGTGATTTGCTCTAGTTTTTCAGTTTTTAAATTATACGAATAAAGGTCAAAATAAAGTTTGTATCTATCAAATGTATCAATCGCATCAAAATAAATAACTTCTGAATCTGGTGACCATGTGATTTTTTGTATCTCAGTTTTTGAAATAGATTTAATTTTTGTTCCTGTATTAAAAGAAAATTCTGCATTCACCTTATCTCTTTTGAGTAAATAAATCTCAGAGTCACCATCGATAGTTGTATTTACAAATGCTAATCTTTTTAAATCTGGAGACAGGGAAGGGGAGTGTTGAATCAGAGAGTCCTCAATGGCAATTCGACGACCTATTGTAACAGGCTTGGACTTGATTTTTTCAATTTGTTCTTGTGCATAGGAGTCATATTTTTCATAAATTTCTTTGAGAAGTTGAGTGTAGTCTTTGCCATCAAGAAGATCTTCTATTGGTGCAGATATAAAATACGGAAAACGTCCTCCATAGCGCTGGTTTAAATTTTTAACAGCTTCTGGGCCCTTTCTCTCGTAGATTTCATGCCAAAGAAGTGCTCCATAAAAATAAGGACGTTGTCCCTGTGGCCAAGATGGAGTTGTGGTTTCGTTAATTTGCGAAAGGTTTTCTTTTCCCCAGCTGCCGTCTAGTACGAAGGCGCGAATAAGTGCATCATAGTCTGTTGATTTTAATCTGCCTGTTGAATTGAATCGACTTTCCATTTCAACAGCTAATCCTTCTAGATACCAGCGTGGTAAAAACATATTAGGTCTCACAAAAGAACCAAAAACCCAGCGTAAAGGAGTAAAGACTCCATTTGTTGGCTCCATGTTCAGTGTGTGCGCGTATTCATGCAGAATGACGTCTTGAGGCCAATTTGAAAAGTAGTTAACGGAAGATAAAGAGGTGGGCGGCTGAGAAAACGAAAAAATTGTTGGGCGAGGAACGCTCGTAGCAGCACCGTTTGCTAAATCAATATCTGTTTCTACGAGTAAAACTGTATAAGAAGGAGTTTCGCCAAAAATATCAGCTAAGAGTTTGTATGATCTCTCAGCTGCCAGAAAATGATCCTTGGCATCTTCGTAACTCTTTGCATCAAAGATGACGTGAAAGTTTTCAGATTCCAATTTTATATAATCGTGTCTTGGATCAAGAGCTAAAACTGATTTTGAGAAAACAAAAACAAGGAAAGTTAAGAAAAAAAGAGTCTGCTGTTTCATGAGCATATTCAACATCTATCTATTGAATATGACAATTGAAAAGTTTGACAAACTGGGGGGTATGCAAAACAATAGTCCCTTAATAACTTGGAGGACTCAATGTTCAAAAAAATTATAATTATGGCAGCAATGACAACACTCGTTGTTTCCTGCTCTTCTAAAAAGAAACAAGGTGAGGGTGCAGAGGGTGCAGGAGACGGTGCTCCTGAAATTTCGTCTACAAGCATGAACTTTGACCCAACTGGAAGTGATAGTGGTGCAATTGATGGGTTGTTTACTGTCAATTTTCCTTACGACTCCGTAACACTAGATGAAGAAAATCGTGAAAAGCTTAAAAAGAATGCCGAATGGTTAAAGGCGCGTTCTAAAATGGCATTACAAGTTGAGGGGCATTGCGATTCAAGAGGTTCAACAGAGTACAATTTAGCTTTGGGTGAAAGACGTGCAAAAGCAGTAAAAGCTTATTTAGTAAGCCTTGGATTGGCTTCTGACCGTTTAAGAGTTGTAAGTTACGGTGAAGAAAAACTCATTGCGACTGGTGAAACAGAAGACGTGCACGCAAAAAACAGACGCGCTAACTTTGTTCCGCTTCCACAATAAGTATGAAACATTTAGCGTTGTTGCTTTTGGGAGTTTTTATTCTGAGTGCGTGCACATCTAAGCCGCCACTTGAAGAATACACTCTCGCAAAAACAGCGCTGGATTCTGCGCAATCTTCGGGGGCAAATAAATTTGCTCCCGGTTTCTGGTTTAAGGCTGAGGAAAGCTACAGGAATGGTGAGCAAAGCTTTAAAGATGGGCGCTTCGAAGAATCAAAAAAACATTTTGAGTTGTCACGAGAGTTTTCTGAAAAAGCAGAAAACAAAGCTCGATTTGATAGATCGAAATCAGGAGAGGATTTCCCATGAAAAGTTTAGTTTTAGTCTTGTGTTCCTTATCACTTCTATTAACTGGATGTCTTAAAACTCGTTCTGAGCTTGAAGGCATGGAAACTCAGAAGTCAAATCAGGCGCAGATTTCAGCGGCTCAACAATCAAAAGCAGATTCTGAAAGTAAACTTTACGCTCTCCAAGATGAAATGAGAAACCTTATGGGCCGGCTTGAAGCTCTTGAGCGTAAGCAGTCTGAGGCTGTTGATAAGGGACCATCTAATCAAGAGTTGGTCGAGCAGATGAAGATTTTTGAGCAAACAATCTCTTCGCTTAAACTCAAAATTGAAGACCTAGAGGCTCAGCTAAAAGTACCTCAAAAGCTCGGAGGAGAGACTGCGGTTGCCTCTGGATCTAAATCTACGGAGTGGGATGCGGCTGAAGAGTTGTTTACTAAGAAGGAATGGAAAAATGCCATACTTAAATATCAAGCCTACCGAGACCAGTTCCCTAAGTCTCCCAATTATGCTATGGCTACGTACAAAATTGGAGTGTGCTTTCAAGAATTGAAAATGAAGGAAGAGGCAAAAGCATTTTACGAAGAAGTCCTTCAAAAATTTCCTAAGAGTCCTACAGCAAAGAAAGCAAAATTTCGACTCAATCAAATGAAATAAAGCACATCATGTAAGTGTGATTGAGATTGAAAGGCATTCCTGAAGGGAATTTGTGTTTTTAGGAATTGAAACCAGCTGTGATGATACGTCATGTGCTATTTTAACTGATAAATCATATGTAAAGGCGATGGTGTCTGCACATCAAGATGCACTTCATAGGCCCTTTGGTGGGATTGTTCCTGAGATTGCATCTCGTAACCATACTCTAGTTTTAATGGCACTTATTGATGAAGCTCTTCACAAAGCTGGGATTCAAATGCAAGACATTCAAGGGATTGCGGTTACAAACCGTCCTGGCTTACTGGGGTCTTTGCTTGTTGGTGTTGTAACAGCCAAAACACTTTCGCTTATCCATGATACCCCATTTATTGGAATTCATCATATTGAAGGCCATATCATGGCTCCATTTTTGTCTGATGAAAGTTATCAATCTACCAAGGATTGGACATTCCCTTTTTTATCTTTGGTAGTAAGTGGTGGGCATACATCGCTTTATTTAGTTAAAGAATTTTTAAATTATGAGTTACTTGGTTCAACAATAGATGATGCTGCAGGCGAAGCATTTGATAAGTTTGCAAAAATGCTGGGACTTTCATACCCAGGTGGCGTACAGATTGATAAATTGTCAAAATCTGGGGATCCGGATTCATACGTATTCCCAAGAGCGCTATTGAATGAAGAGAGCTATAATTTTAGTTTTTCTGGTCTTAAGACAGCCGCTCAAAATCTTCTTCAAAAAATGTCTGAAGAAGAAAAGCAAAAAAATATCCATAATCTATGCGCAAGCTTTCAGAAAGCAATTGTGGATGTTCTTGTTCATAGAATGAATAAAGCTATTTTAAAATATGGAGTCAAATCGATTAGTGTGACAGGGGGAGTTTCTGCAAACTCCTTACTGCGTTCAGAGATTGAATCTTTGGCGCAGTCTAAAACTTTAAATTGTGCGATTCCGCCGTTGCGCTATTGCACAGATAATGCTGCTATGATTGCAAGAGCTGGAATTGAGCGCTTCAAAAAAGGTCAATTTTCTAGATTAGACCTGCAAGTTGTAGCTCGCTCGGAGATTTCATCATGAAGTACGATATACAGTCCTTAAAAGAAAAGCTGAATCTTCTTGATGTCAGACCTAATAAAAAACTAGGGCAAAACTTTTTAATTAATCAGTCCGTCTGTGAAAAGATTGTGAATGCAGCATTGCAGTTTGGTCCTAAAAAAATCATCGAAGTGGGACCAGGACTTGGTGCTTTAACTGAACTGCTGCAAGATTATAAAAATCAAATGACCCTAATTGAGTTAGATCGCAGTTTTGCTCAATATTGGGTTGAAAAAGGATTTGAGGTTTTAAATGAAGACGCGCTCAAGCTAGATTGGACGGACTTAGTTGGTGAGGGCGTAGGTCTTATCAGTAATTTACCTTATCAGATATCTTCATCTCTTGTGATAGATCGCTCAATTGATAAGAACTCTATAGACTTTATGGTGTTAATGTTTCAAAAAGAGGTGGCTCAGAGATTACAGGCTAAGCCAAAAACGGAAGATTATGGATTGCTAACGGTTATAGCACAGGTCTTCTGGGATGTAGAATTTTTGATGGAAGTAGGGCCAAAAGATTTTTATCCACCACCGTCGATTGCAAGTAGAGTTTTAGTATTTAAAAATAAGAAGACTAAAATTGAAAATCCAAAACGATTTTTAAACTTTGTTAAGGAAGCTTTCAAGCAAAGACGTAAGTTGATGGTTTCAAATATTGGTGGGATTGTAGATAAAGAAAAATCTAAAGCCTCTTTAGTGCGTATGGGGTTTACAGAAATGGCTAGATCTGAGGAGTTGAGTCCTCAAGATTTTATAAAATTGTATGAAGATATTTATGTGTCGGTAAAAATATGAAGATTATTACAGAAAATAGAAAAGCAAGGCATGACTATCAAATACTAGAAACGTTTGAGGCCGGAATTCAATTGCAAGGAAGTGAGTTAAAGCCTATACGTGCAGGATCTGTTCAGCTTAAAGATTCTTACGTTGAGTTTTTTAATGATGAAATGTATTTGATACATGCGCATATATCTGTCTACCAAGCCTCGAGTTACAACAATCATGAGCCAGAAAGAAAGCGCAAGTTGTTGATGAATAAAGAGGAAATTCGAAAACTTTATGCACGTGTTAAAGAAAAAGGGTATACGATTATTCCTCTTAAATTATATTTCAAGAAAAGTATGGTGAAAGTTGAGATTGCCGTCGCAAAAGGAAAACAGAAGGGCGATAAAAGAGAGTCTATCAAGAAGCGTGATGTGAATCGTGACCTTGCTCGAGCTTCACGGCGGGATCGGTAATCTGAGATGATTTCTCGGAAATCATCTCGTCGATCATTCGAATGGCTTCTGTGCTTTTAGTCTGAAATTTTATATTCTCCAATTTTTTGATGTCAAAAGCACTTTGAGCTCGAAGTGTTTTGTAGAGATAATTATAGTTTAGAATTAAGTCGTGAAATTCATCATGTTGTCTAACATGAAGGGGTTTTTGATAAAGGTGCCCTTTTGTGACCTGATTCATATGTCTTTTAAGAGCCATGATTGTGCCCACCATGCGAAATGTAAGTCGAATACCATAGTAAAAGTGAAATATGACAAGGGTCATAAGTGAGAAAATAAAAAAACCTGTAAACCATTTTTTTTCTTGGATTAAATGACTTACGATTTCTGGGCTAAGCGAGTAGGCCATATTTAGAAAAATATTATAGTTTTGATTTAAAAAATAATAGATGGGCCCGCCTACAAGGAGGGCGCTCATGAGTGCGGATGTCACTAAATACCATGTGTACTTGAGCTGAAAGTGCTTATGAATTAAATAGTGAAAGCGGTGAGCTTTGGTGCGCGCACGACCTTCTGGTATCTTTGTCATATTTTTATTATAGAACTATTGTCATTTGAAAGGGGTTGCACTAGCATTTTAAGCAAGAGTTTAATCAAAAGTCTGAGGAAAAAAATGCTTCAAAAGATAAAGGTCTCAATAAAATATTATTTGTGTCTAGGATTGGTTCTTATTTGTATGGCACTAACGTCGTGTCAGACCTCACGTAAGTCAGAGTCTAGTAAAGAAGTTAGTCTAAAGGCAGACCGTTCTTATTTGGACAAGGAAAGAAAAGATATTCCAGAGGGCTTGCAAGAAAACAACGATTTTTTAGCCTTAGTTCTAAAGGACATGGCTGTTGTTAAGGTGCCTCCTACTCAAGTGAGGGATCGATTTTACCGTGAGGTAAGAAAAGTAAGAGATAGTTTTAATAAAATTCAAAGGCAGAAACGAGAAGGTTTTAATAAAGAAGAGCGCACTGTGAGAGAGCTATTTTTAGCAAAGCTCAAAAAAAATAGAGATAGTTTTTCTTCGAGCAAGAGAGATCGTGAAGAAACAAAAGAGTTCTTTCAAAAGCAAAATGTGGAGCGAACAGCTTTTTTTGAAAACCAAAAAGATTTGAGAAAAGAGTTTGAATCTAAGGTGGAGGAAGACAGGCGGGGTTTTAATGAGGAGATGAGTCTGCGTCAAAAAACATTCGATGATACGTATAGAGAGTATCAAAAAAAGTATGCAGACTATGAAAAAGAAAAGAAGGCCGGTGCGGCTAAGGCGTCTCCTTCGTCAGGCGAACCTCCGCAGAAAGAATTTGTTGAACAATACCCAGGGCAACTAAAAGATCTGCAAGACCTCAATCAATAAAAATTCCGAAATCCGTTCCGCAAATTTCCGATTTCTCCTCAAATAACGCGTCGTTACCCAAAAAGGTAATTGTTACCTTTTTATTCAAGTAGCGTGTCGTTAAACAAAATGGCGGCTTGAGCCTCGTGCCTACGGCGCATCTCAAGCTGCTGTTACCTTTTTTTTATTGTTGCGGGAGACGTTTTGTGGATTTTTGTCGGACTTTCTTGGGAGCAGCCTTTTCTGGGTCTTGAAAAATTTTGCGAATATGAATGTCTAGCAGAGATTTAAATTCCCCACGTCTGAGAGTTCCAAGTTCTAAACTGCCAATAGCAACTCTTTGAAGTTTTAAAACATCATGACCAATTTTCTGAAACATCAATCGAATTTGTTTGTTAAGCCCTTGAGTCATAACAACCGTATACCATGTGTGGACCGTATCTTCTTTTCTGAGGCGCTTAATGGAGCGAAATCGAACTTTTCCTCCAGGAATGCTAACGCCTGTTAGAAGTTTTTTAATTTTCTCAGGATCTGGTTTACCCTCAACCTTAACAATATATGTCTTTGGAATTTCTGATTTTGGATGGATAATTTTGTTAGCAAAATCTCCATCGTTTGTAAAAATCAGCAATCCTTCTGTATTCCAGTCTAATCTACCTACAGGAAAAACTCTCTGTGGGAAATGCTCGATGTATTCTGCAACTGTAGGTCTACCTTCAGGATCACTCATGGTAGTTAAAACACCTTTGGGTTTATGAAACATTAAGTATAGTTTGTCTGTGTCCGGGCGAATAATACGTCCGCGCACCTTTACGGTATCAGACTTAGGGTCAACCTTAGTTCCAAGATCCGTTACAATCGCATTGTTAATAGAAACGTGCCCGCCCTTTATCAGTTCGTCGGCGGCTCTTCTGCTGGCCAATCCTGCTTGTGCGATATATTTGTTGAGTCGAATTGTGTTTTCCAATTGGCTTCCTTAATCGTTTCTAGGCCCGTTTGTTTTAAATGAGATTCGATCTCTTTTAGCAGAATGGGGATCATCTTGTCATCGACAAATAGGTTTTCTAAGGCATTAACCCCTCTTAAATAGGCTTTTTGGGCTAACTCCTGACTGCCAGGATGATTTTTTTTCAAAAACTGTAGAGTTTGTTCCAATACTTGGATCAACTCAACATAAAGAGGTTCAGTTGCACGATCTATAAAAAAGCGCTCAATCTTCTTTACGGTATAAAGAATTTGAAGCTCTTCTTGCAGAGAGTAGGCCTCAAATCTCTTATAGGCCTGAAGTGTGTACCCACGAATATATTCCCCCGTAATGACTTCTTGATTCAGAGAAAACTTAGTTGCAACAAACTGAGAAACCAGAAGAGATTGTTTAATGTTTTTTGCTAACTCTAATTCAGATGTATACTCTAATTTTCTATCTAAAGAAAGTGGTCGAAGTTGTCCATTAATAATTGCCGCTTGGTCGTCGAATGAATAAACATGAACAGGACCGTGAGGAAATACGAGGACTGCGTGAGCCGTAGAACCTTTGTCTGAGTAAACCTTGAAGTTGTAGTTTAATCTTTTGTTCTTAAAATAATGATGAATCATTTCAAGTAAATCAGTCTTATGAAAAAAACGAAGGACCTGAATCTCATCACTATGTTTGAGTTTTTTCCAATTTTCATCCAATGGTTTTGTTTCGGATAATTTTGCTAGAATGAATCTCACTTCTTGTGCGAGTTCTAAATTATTCTTCTGCCAGTGTTCGTAGGATAAAGCTTTAAAATAAAATTTTAAAATTGTATCTGGTAAAAAAGGACTATTTAAATCCGAAAAGTTTCGGATGTAGTTATACAAAGTCAGTCTGGCTGCATTGGATTGGGGGCGAAGCTCGTAGAGAAATTTTCCAAAATCTGTGTTTGTTAACATCTGAACCTCTCGACTTAGTATTGGTTTACAGCTCTTACTACTACTTTAGGATAGATAGAAGGACGGGCATTCGTCTAGATGTTTTGATTCAAAAAAGGTCTAGTTTGGCAGAGTAAAATCAAAGGAATAGACTGATCTTTATTTGAGGAGGAAGACATGGAAAGAAAGCTACATCCGAATCTATTGGGTTCTGATTTGAATAAACGAATTCAAGATTTTAAAAATGAAGGAAAAATCAATTCTCCTCAAGGATTAATTCAAACGGAGTTTGATCCCACACCGGTAGCATGGCTTCAGTCTGATATTGCGCAAGTCAAAACAGCTGCCAAAGAAATATCAGAGCAACAAGAGTTTTTAGGAGAAGCGAAAATTAAGATGAACCGCCTAGCTCAAAAAGTGATGAACATCGAGGAAAGGCTTGAAGTCCTTTCTACTGAGATGAGAACAAACTATGCAAAGCTTGCGGCAAAAGTATCCGAAAAAGTTGTTACAGAAACTCGTGTTGAGGCGTTTATGGAAAAACACAATCAAGTGCTTCAAAATTTTGAACGTAAGATGGGGCAAATGACAAAATTATTAGAAGACTATCAAAACAAAGTGATGATCTCTAATGCCGCTCTAGATGATGCTCGCCGTGAAATCGCTCGCATGAAGAAAATCTAAGCAAGGTGCCAGGCACTTGGAAACAAAAAGATAGAATGTTTCCAAGTGCCTGGCACCTTTATTTATTGAAGATTTTGGAGTCGTTTTAAAAAAGCAGAAGGTGGCTCGTAGCCTGTAAGAGTGAGATCAGTTCGAATTGTACCATCTTTTTCTATAAATAGAATGTAAGGTAAGCCCGTAACGTCGTATTTTGTGAGTATGCTCGAGACAGGTTCTGTATCATGAGTAGCATCCACTTTAACCAATAAAAAATCATCCAAAATTGCTTTCACTTGTGGGTCTGAAAAGGTTTGTTTCTCTAAAGTATGGCATGCTTCACACCACTCAGCCCAAAAATCAATCATGACAATTTTATGACCCTTTGCAGTTTCTAAAACGTCTTCAGAATAAGGAACCCATTGAGAACTCTTTGGAGTTGTTGGGCTTGGAGTTTCTAAAAAACCTTTAAGAGTAAGACCTGATCCTAAAATAAAAATAATAAGCATGATGTTTTTTTTAATATAGAAAAATTTATGTCTTTTTGTTTCAAATAAACCATTTACACCAGAGATTAGGATTAATAAAAGACCTAAGTAAATATGAAAAAATTCTGCTTTTAGAACTGGCTTCAAATAATAGGCGCTCATCAAGATTAACGTAGAGCCAAAAATGAATTTCACTGAGTTCATCCATGGCCCTGATTTAGGAATTTTATTGAGTAAATTTGAAAATGTTCCTAGAACAATAAAAATCAAACCAAGCCCCATTGCATATGTGAAAAGATATAGAAAACCAAGAGCCAGATTTTGTGATTTTGCAACATGCGCTAAGAGTGCAACCAAAACTGGGCCAACGCACGGAGAGGCTACAATACCAGCTACGAGTCCTGATAAATAAGCGCCTAAATAGTTCTTCTGAAAATTTCTACTTCCAAGTTTACTTCTTAAAAAATGTGGAACTTGAATATGAAAAAGTCCATAAAAGCTTAAACCCATAAAAACAAAGATTAGAGCTATAAATCCGACAACCCAAGGGTTTGAAAGATAAGAGCCAAAAAGCGCACCAGACTTAGCGGCTAGTAATCCTAGAATTGAATAAGTCGTAGCAATTCCGTGAACGTAAATAATAGATATTAAAAAACTTTTTAGTTTGTTTTGGTTTAAGGACTGAGCACCTAAAACCGAAAGAGTAATTGGAATCATGGGAAATATGCAGGGTGTGAGACTTGTTAAAAATCCTGCAAAAAAGATGAAGGCAAATGTCTGGACTGAAGTCGTAAATTCCATTGAGAGTTCCATCTTTATGGATATAGCACCAGTTGATTGATTGGTCGAGCTATAAAACCAAAGTCGAGATTCTATAAAATCGGAAACTGAATCGCTAAGAGTTGTAAATATTTAGTTTGTCGTCGCCGAAAAGCCTTCGAGGTGTTTTATGGGTATAGTTGGATATATTGTCGTCCTCGGGATGGTTTTTGGAGGTTATGTACTCCACGGTGGTCAGTTGCGTATTATGTGGCAGCCGACAGAGTACATGGTGATCTTTGGAGCCGCTGCGGGTGCAATTCTGGTGATGTCGCCAATGTCCGTTGTTAAGATGATGGTTTCAATGTCGATTAAAGCATTAGTCGGCGGTGGAATTACAAAGCAAAATTACCTCGATTTGCTTCAACTTTTATTTAGACTCTTTCAAGTTTTCAGAAAAGATGGTCCTCAAGCTGTGGAAAAACATATTGAAGATCCAATGAATTCAGAAATTTTTAAATCCTACCCTTCGTTTTTAAAGAACCACCATGCTGTAGATTTTTTGTGTGACACTATGAAGATCACCCTATCTGCAGATCTTTCTCAATACGATGTTGATGATCTTTTAGATCAAGATATTAAGGTTATCCACGAAGAAGAACACATGGCCCAAGCAACTATGGCAACAACAGCTGATGCGATGCCTGGTCTAGGAATCGTTGCCGCGGTTCAAGGGGTTATCTTGACGATGGGTAAATTAACAGAGGGAACCGAAACAATTGGTGCCTCGGTTGCAGCCGCACTCGTGGGAACACTTCTTGGGGTTTTGGGTGCCTACGGTATTTTTGCTCCACTCGCAGGTAAAATGCAAAAGGATATGGATATGGAAGGGCGCTACTTAAAAACAATTAAAGCAGCTCTTGTGGCTTTGCAAAGAGGAGCTCCTCCTTTAGTTTGTGTTGAATATGCACGACGATCTATTTATCCAGATGTTCGCCCTTCCTTTGAAGAGATGGATTCTGCAACTCGCGATACTAAGAAAGCAGCGTAATATATATGGCCGGAGAAGAGAAAAAAACCATTGTCATTAAAAAGATTACCGAAGGTGGGCACGGTGCTCACGGGGGTGGTTGGAAAGTGGCCTTCGCAGACTTTATGACTGCGATGATGTGTTTTTTCCTTGTGATGTGGCTTTTGAACCAGTCGGAGGAAACCAAAAAACAAGTGGCTTCCTATTTCTCTGGTCCGAGTATGATAGAGCACCAGTTTACAAGCTATGGTGCAGAATTGACGCTTGAAAAGCTCTTTCTAGATCTTGTTAATCAACCCATGAAAACAATTCAGGAGTTTATGCAGCCAGCAGACTTTACTCCTAATCTTATGGCGATGGGGTCAAAAAAAGTAGTTCTTCACTATATAGCTGAGGAGCTAGGGCAAATGGCTGCTAATGTAGATATCACATCTGAGAGCGTTGTCTTTGAAATTCCAGATAAATATTTTTTTGAGAGAGGGTCAAATAAGCCATCATCTCTTTTTGTTCCTACTATGAAGAAGATTGAAAGTGTGACTCAAGGCCTTGAACATAGTGTTGTAAAAATTGATAGTAGTTTTTTCTATACGGATGGAACTTTGGGCGAAGTAGATGCGGAGTGGGTTGCGCGTAGCCGAGTTGATTTAATTCAAAACAAAGTCACAGCAAGTATGGAGCATGAGTCTAATGATATTATCACATCCGCAAGAGCAACAAAAAACACATTCTCTCAGACAGCTGCAAGACAAGGTTATATCAAATTTGAAATTTCGCAAAAAGAAGCTCTTCCTGATGGTCGCAAACCAAGAAAACTAGAAGAGGTTTTTGATAAAGAAGTGAAGGGTGAAGACCTTTATCAAACTTTTGTGAATCAAGCATCTAAGGCAAAAAATCAAAAAAGTAAAAAGAAGTAAAAAGAAGTAATTCGTTGAATTTATAGGTGAAATTTATATGTCTCATGTTGAGACTTTGTTTTTTTAGTTTTACACAAATTAATCCGATAAGAATATATGAAGTTACGCATTCTTAAATCTTCAGTATGCATTACTCTGTTTGCGAGTCTTATTCTACTCGTAGGCGCCTGTATGCCTAAAGTGGAAGAAGGCAGTGATGTTGAAGACGTGATTATCACAAGTCATGAAATTGAGAGAAATGGTACGAATGCAAAGATTATTCTGCATGGCACATGTCCAAAAACGACAGACTCTTATCGTGTTAACGTAGAAGATATAGGTTGGGATGTGTATAGCCCACTCATTACGGCTTGGTCCGATGGATCGGGGCAGCCTGTGGGTACATGCACAAACGGAGTTTTAAATATTCAATACCCTGTGCCGCGACCAAAAGAATCTCGTGTTATTCCTTTTCGAGTTAAAGCAAAAATGGCGGACGGGATGTTATCACTTTACCCAGCAATGAGAGATGTTCCGTATGATCTGCCATCGTTAGGGCTGCCTGGCTACGCAGTTACTTCTGGCGGCGCATTTGAAACAACTGGCGCGGTAACCATTCATGCTAGTGCGGGAATTATTCACTCTTACAATCCGACGCCATCTACGGGATCTTTATTTGTTCCAGGTGCAAGTGCCGCCATTCGTGCAGGACTCCAGGGTATTCTTTACGACGACACGCTCTAGTTTAGACTTTGGTCTGATATTCCTTTAAAATCTAGCATCATAAAACTCAAAATATGAGACACTTGATCTATGTTCAGAGAGGTACGGCATGTCTGTGATATTGCAGAAGTTAAAAGAAAATCTTTCTATTGTTATCGTTATTATTCTAGGGGTCGCCCTCATTATTGGCGGTATCATTTACTCCAATAAACAAAAGCCTGTCGATGTTTCTGAGTTTATGAAAAATAGAGACTTAAAAAATTGTGAAGTATCTGTAAAAAAGGTTCTTGTCGATGGTAGCGGAAATGATGTCTACCCTGCTGGTACAATGCTAGAAGTTGAAATGAACTATTACAATTGCAATACTGGAGCACGAAATGAAGTGGCAATGATTATGTCTCCAGGTCGATCAAAGCCAATATTTAAATATCTCAAGATGGTTCCGGGCGATAAATTTGAAGTAAAGCAAGTTGCTGATAATAAATATCGCATTGAAATTAACGGTGATGAAATGGAAAACACCGATGGCAAAGTATATGAGTTTAGCGAGAGAAAATCAAAAATGGTTTCTCTCTATCAGTCTAATTATAAAGATGGAATTCGTGATGGAGCCTATTTTGTTTTTGGCTCAACTTTAGGTGGAGGGTTTGATTCTACGCGATTTGGCCCAGTCACGAATGAAAACATGGTGGGACGAGTTGTTCGTGTACTCAGTACAACAGAAGCCGCAGCAGCAAAAGCTGAAATGCCACAAGTAGAAGAGCAAAAGACGAATCTCCCTGCGAAGGATGCTGCTCCAGCTCCTCAAGCTCCAGTTGCACCAGCTGCGCCTATCAAAGACGCTGTTAAAAAAGCAGCAACTCCAAAGCCTGTAACAAAGCCTGCACCAAAGAAACCTGTACAGCAAAAGAAATGAGCGAATTGTTATCTGATATTACACTTTGTGCTTTTGATATAGAAACATCAGGGGCACATCCTCTTGAATCTGAAATCTGTGAGATAGCTGCAGTGAAATGGAGAAACGGACAGATTATAGATAGGTATCAAACGCTCATTAAACCGACACATGTTATGTCAGATTTTATTATATCGATTCATGGAATCACAAATGAAATGGTACAAGATGCTCCACGCATAGAAGATAAAATTCATGAATTTTATGAATTTATCAAAGGAAGTTACGGAATAGGCCATCATTCTCCCTTTGATATGGGATTTATTGCAATTGAATTTGAAAAACAAAAATTAATACCGCCCGCTACGCCAGTGTTTTGCAGTTCGCTTATATCGAGAAAAGCTTTTCCTGAATCCGTAAATCACAAATTGCAGACGCTCGTGAAATTTTTGAATTTAGAATCAAACACGGCCCACAGAGCACTTGATGATGCAATTTCTTGCCTTAATGTGACTCTTAAATGTTTAGAAAAAATTGGTTGGAGTAAATCAGTAGATGATCTTCAAAAAATTCAAGGTCGAAAATTAGAATGGATACATTTTTATATTCAAGAAATTATTAAAGACTCAAGATGGTCAGAGTTAATTCGAGCAATCAAAGAGAAAAAAGACTCTCGAATTGTAATTAAATTTCAGAGAAATAATAAAAGCGAAACTATCAAACCTTTAGGTTTAGTACGAAATCCCGATGGAGATTTTATTTTTGCTCACTCTTACGAAGAAAAACGTGTTAAGCGATACTATTTGGATAAGATTTCAGAATCTGAAGTAATCGAGGATAAGCAGACAACCTTGTTCTAAATCTTGAGCTAAAAAAAATCAAAAATTAGCTTTATTCTAAGGATTCTTTTCGACAAGTTCCGCAAAAGCGTAAGGATAGATTTTGTCATTTTAATGGCGCAGTCGCCTTCCGTGGCGACCATATGCTTGGCCCATCCATGCGCGCTCAGCTCCTTCAGAGCTTCGCTGGCCTCGCAAGCGCATTACAATAGCAAAATCTATCCTTACGCTTTGAGGACCTGTTCGAAGTCGATAAAGATATCCTTAGAATAAAGCTAATTTTGAATTTTTTGAGTCGTGTGACTTTATATGGTGTGGCCTAGTCGTCTGTTCCCGTTTTGGGTTTTTCTTTTAAATGCGTCTCAAGGCGGCGTCCAAGTTTATCTGCTAGTTTTTCTAAATGTGTGAACTCGTCACCCGATCTGAGCTTAAGTGCACGAATTTTTCCTTTAGATAAGTCTTCAAGAAAGTTTTCAAATGCATGGAGTGGTCCTGCCGCTCTATGTGATAAAACTAAACCTACAAAGAATAAGAAAATGATAAACATCGTACAAACAATTCCAAATGTAATAATAAATGGAATTAGAAACTTATCTTCGATAGGAATTTGATGGCCAACAAGGTCAATGATTGTAACACGTAAGTAAGTATACGAGTATACGCCGGCTATAATTCCGAATCCTAGGCCGAACATTGAAATCATTAGACTGTATTTAAGTTGAAACTTTGGGTTTACAAGAAACAATTTTCGAGCATCGTTTTCTGGCCAAAGTTTTTTGCCATCTCGTATAAGACTAAAAACTACGAGTCCGTAACCAACCCATTGTAAGGCATCTGCAATGTTAAAAGCAGGAGTTGTTTTTTGGTAACTACCAAAAACAATAAAATCAACAATATATCCCCACACAATTCTATCAGCTACGTTACCTAGAATTCCTCCTAGGAGAATTGATAATCCTACTCGTAAAGCCACAATATTCTTGGGTAATAGGTACTGGATAACAAAGAAAAGAAAAATTAAGAAAGCGCCTCCTGTGGAGAGGGATACGACTCTTAAAACGGCAGGTAAGTCTGAGAATAAACCGAGCATTGCTCCATGATTGTGATGCATAACAAGACCCAAGGGGCCGTGAAATTTTAAGTGCGTAACATACTCAATCGCTAAGAGTTTTGTGACTCTATCGGCAAACCAAGTTAGTAGAAGAGGAAGTGCAACGAGCCATATCCAATCACGTTTTTTCATACAGGATTTATCGGAAGAGTGCGTACGTTTGCTAAGGCGAGATCTGTTAAATTACTTGGCTAGACTCATGTCTAGGAACGGTGTGAAATCTCCATTCATAGCAGGACGATAGTCAAGGATGCGATGGGATACAAGGTCAACTTGTGTATTATACCACAGCGGAATGATCGCCAAATCCTCTAGGAGTACTTGTTGGATGTAATCATAATGTTTTTTTCGTTTTTCTTGGTTTTGAATACGAGCTCCCTCTAGCAGTAAGGTATCAAGTGCTGAATTTTTGTAAAAACCACGATTTCTACCTGGAGGAAATTCTTGGCTATGAAATGCCAGACGGTAAATGTCTGGGTCTGTTATTCCGACCCATCTCATCATGGCTATCTGGAATTGGCCTTTTTTGATATCGCCATAAAAGGTACCCCATTCGTA
>CAUJDY010000095.1 GCA_963169805.1 Bdellovibrionota bacterium
AACTGTTTTCCCTCCAGTAGGATGGTAGGTCTGAGTGATCCGATTTTCCACAGGAACGGACTCTTCAGCCAGATCAAAAGCACTCTTCAAGTGTGGTCGAATAGCCGCAATCTCCTGTGACGTAGGAACATGCGTATTGAAGTCACCAGCTAGCATGATGGGAGTCTTTTCTCCAAACTGAGATTTAAATTTTTCAATGATTTGAGCAATTCCCTGATACTGAGCAGTTCTCCATTTCACTGATTCAGGATCCCCATCTCGATCTCTCTTAGATTTTGCATGATTTCCTAACAAAATAAACAAGGGGTCTTTTTCACCTTTCTTACGTACAATCAAAGCGGGAACATCTCTCGAGAATAAAGGCGAAAGGCCTCCGTCAACTGGATCTTTAAACATCATATCCTTGTGGGAGATATACTCATACTCAAAAGGCAAATCTGTTCTTACTAAAAAACCAACTTGAATTCCCCGTCCATCGTTACCTTTAATGACAAAAGGCTTATACAGTCCATGCAACTCCTCGGATGCCATTTTTTTGAGAGCAGGCTCGCCGTCAATTTCTTGTAAGAATAAAAAATCAGGTCTTTCTTGCTCAATGATATTTCGAATCCACTCAGTTTCTTCGTGAGATTTATACTGAGACTTATCTCTTCCTTGTGCTTTTGCTTGCGATCGGCTCGAAGTCCATACCATTTTGCCTGCTCGAACAAAAAAGTTTTCTACGTTAAAAGTCATAAACTTTAAAACACCAAGACTAGACAACGTTCTTTCTTGGTTTGTAAAAGGCGCTAAAAAATAATTTAAACATGAATACTTAGATGCTTGAACATGAACTGAAATCAAAACTGCCGTAATAATTAAAAATTTCATTTTTGAATTCCCTTATTTGTTACCCTCAAAGAGCACGTATAGATCTGTGTGCTCTCTGTGTCGTTTGCAATATTTTTAACTGTTTTTGAATATCTAACTACGAAAGGAGAAACAACTTCATAAGACTTAACTTGTTCAATAAAACCAGTAAAGTGACTCTCACTTCCTAGTAATCTTCTACTAAGCAAAGAGTAAATAGTTATTGAATCAACACTTAGCTGGGACCAAGTTGTTTTTTGATACTCAATATTTGTGGCAATTTTATCGCAATACAATTTATCTAAACTGCTTCTACTTCTATGCTGGTTATTACACACATAGGTGATTTCTTTTATTTTTGCACAAATGACTTTATCTGCATCCTCTCCCGAGGTTTCGAAACTGTAACCAGCTAAGATATTTTCAGTACTTGGAGCTATTGTAAGAGTTTTAAAATCTGCTGAATTCTCACGAGTACAGACATAAGTACCTACAGGAAATTGAGGGCATCCCAGATCTAATGATTGTGCAAAAGACTCAATACTCAGCATGATCATTAAAAATCCAAGAAACTTCAACTTACACCTCAAAAAAATAGCCCGTAATCCCATGACAGTTTTATAACGTCTTATGCAAAAGATGAACCAGAATCGGAGTGTATCTAATTTTCACAACTCCTACTAACATATTAAAATGACAATACAAATTTACTCTAGGTTATCCGAATGAGATCTTAAACTTGAATTTTGTTCACACTTTGCTTAAAAATTGCCATACCCTCTCTTTTTTATAGAAATATTGATATTAAAAAACTGAGCATTCCCCTATATATAGCTACACATAAAGAGGGGTCCTATGAAACAGGTTTTAATTCTTTCAATCCTTTTTTTCACATCGCTTTTTGCGCAAAATAACTACTGCATTGGACTACGAGGAAATGGAGAACTTATTCCTGCTCATTGGGGGGCGCTATCTCACACAATAGAAACTTTTGGCGTCCCACAAGCCATGGCAGGAGGAAGTTCAGCAAGCGTTTCGACATTTTTTGTTGACCAGTTGATGCAGAACGAATTTATCAAGAGCGAAAGTGACCCTGTACAAAAAGCTATCAAACTGGCTTTTCTGGTAAAATCTATTCAAGGTTACATCTATGCAAGACTCAACCAACCTGAGTGGCAGTCATTTGTACAATTCGTTAAGGGAGCAACTCACTCTGAAGAAAGCTTACTCCAGCAGTTAGATACTCTGTTGAGTGATATGAGTTACTTAAAAATTAGACAGATTATCAAGGTTGTTGGAAGAATCCGTGACTCAAAAGTTTTCTATGGGCCAGCTATTGAGAAGTTCGATAAAAAGCTATCTGAATTTAGTTATTTTTCTTGGGATGACTGGACACTTTTAAAAACCTATGCAAAACAAATTCGCATAAGCATTTCTTTGATAGGAAAATTTGATGCAAAAAATGATGCAAATCTTTTAATTCGAGATGGAGTTATTAACTTTCCAGCGATCTCGGAACAGTATGCTCGTGTAGCCTCTTTTTATCGACTGATTGATGCAACTCCTCTTCTTAAACTACGCTTTGGAAATTATATGAAAATGTGTAGTACTCTTAGCGTTGGAAAAACCTGGGATGAGTTTGTCTCTAAAAATCGCTTTTGCCAAAG
>CAUJDY010000096.1 GCA_963169805.1 Bdellovibrionota bacterium
GGTTAAAAAATTTGCCACCCAAATAGATGAAAAAGTATTAAAGGATCTCAAAACTTATGTGAGCCAAGTGGATCGCAGTATTTCAAGTGTGGTATCTGAAGCTGTAGCTGAATATCTTCAGCGATCTAAATTGCGTCCTGCTTTTCGTAGTGCTATGGATGAAGTGTTAAATGACCATGAAGAATTATTAGAGAGATTAGCGAAATGAAGCTAGTGCTTTATCCAACTTTGACTGAGACTCTTGAGTTGCATAAGCAATTACTAAATAGATTTGGAGGTAATGGTGGTATAAGAGATTTGGGCCTTTTAGAAAGCGCTCTTATGCGACCTCAAACGGGCTACTATGATACTCTATCACTTCAGGCGGCGGCTCTCCTGCAAAGCCTTATCCAAAATCATGCCTTTATTGATGGTAATAAGCGCGTGGCCTTTGCTACAACTGCCATTTTTCTTAGAATGAATGGTTATCGTTTAAGAGTAGATGCCCAGAGTGGAGAAGACTTTCTAATTAATCGTGTTATTAAAAGTAAGGCCGATATCCATGAAATTGCAGATTGGCTTGAAAAAATAATGAAAGCTGTAAAATAAGTGGGCTGAAGGAAAAAGATTTGCTTCTTTCATGAGTCTACTTGCTTCCATCGACGGACAAGAGTTTTGTTGTTAATTATCAAGTCCCATTATATCAAGGGCCTTCTTTAATGGAACAATCCAAACGCCATTCTCTTTGCGTTCGCGATTACCTCGGTAGATTACAAGCTTTTGAATTTTGCCATAATACTTTTCAACAGAAATTAGATTTTGATAGTCAGAGGGTTCTATGTGCAAGCTTGCCTTACACTCGATCGCCGTTTTTTTTCCTTGTGCCGAAAAAATAAAATCAGCTTCCAGTCCGCCCCGAGTACGAAAATTGAAAACATCACATTCCAGATCTAAAGCAATACTCGTATTTACTATCTGATTAAAAACAAGATATTCCCACATCGAGCCAATTCTATCTTGTGTCACTTCGAATCCCCCTCTAAGGGCATTGACCACGCCAAGGTCAAAAAAGAAGTATCGAGGGTGCTTCACCAGATCAATTTCATCACTATCAAGATCAGGATCATTCTCCACTTTTTTTGCAAGCAGCGTGTCTTCTAAAATTTCAAAGTGACGAACAACAGACTGCCTTGGAACTTTTGATTTTTTAGCAAGTTTTGAAAAATCCAAATAACCGCCAGACATTACCGCAGCCTCTTTAATAAATCGAACAAAGCCATCGAGACTCCGCACAAGGGATTCCGCCATAATTTCTTCTTTTAGATAGGTGTTTGCGTAAGACTGAAGTAACTTTTTCTTTTCAAAGTCTTTTTTAAGAGAGTAAACACCTGGCAAAAAACCAAACTGAAGAGAACGATTCTCATCCCAATCTGATCCTATTTCGAGAAAACTTAAGGGGCTCATCTTGTATGTAAAGAGGCGGCCAGGAAGCAAATTGGCTCTACCTTTTTTTAACTTTCTTGCACTCGAACCTGAAAGATAAAATTTAATTTTAGGATTTTCATCAACAATAGCCTGAATAGTATTCAGCAAGCGAGGTATCCTTTGAATTTCATCAATGAAAACTGTCCGTGGATTTTTCGCAGCTATTCTGGATTGAAGCTCTAAATTATTGCCTTGAAAGACAAAGTATTCATCTTCGCGAGCTAAATTTATCGTAAGATCGGGCTTAAGCTCGTTTAATAATGTTGATTTTCCCACCTGCCGTGGACCAAGTAATAAAACACTCTTACTTGATTTGAGAATTTGATGTGCGATAATTCTGTTATACATGTGGTTATTTTTACATACAAAATAACCACATGTAAATCACTTTTTAGAAGCGAGTCTCGCCCATTGATATAATACTGGCTAAAGTCTTACTGTTTTTTTGCCCTGTAATACGCCAAGAGCTGAGGTAGTCGAACTTTTGCTGCTCAATCCAACATGTTGAAAGCATTTGTCAGTAAAGCCAACTCAATAAAGAAATATTCTATTTCTCCTTGAGTCCGTTGACTAGGATATCCAGAATCTGATCAAGTTCTTCTTCGTCGTTCCATTTCGGCGATGAACCCACAACATGTTTAGCAAAGACATAGGCCATGATGACCGAAAAAAAAGTTCTGGTAATTGTAATGGGCTTCAAGTCTTTGCGAATTTTTCCTGTCTTTTGCAAGTCTTCTACAGTCTGAACAGCTGCCGCCCATACTTCTTTTTCCCACATACTGACAACCTGTTCGCGGAGATTAGAATTTTTCAAAATTTCGATGAGCATAAAGCGAATCTTACCTTTATTTTCTTTGGCTACTGCCAAGCGATCTCGAAAAATATTTTTAAATATTTCTTCCATACTCACATCTGAAGCTTTAAAAAACGATTTCAACTTATTCATTTGTTGAGGAATAAGAGTCTTTAGTAAGACCGGAAACATCACTCGCTTTAGTAAGTCCTCTTTTGATGGAAAATACCGAAAAAGCGTTCGCTCCGTCACCCCTGCCTTTTTAGCAATCTCAGCAGTTGGAGTGTCGGATGCTCCTTTTTCGGCGAACAAAGTTTCTGCCGCAGAGAGAATTGCCTTTTCTTTCTCCGACAGAGTTTGATCGTAGCGAGTTTTTTCATGGACCAAAGTCTTGATATTAATTCCTTTGGGTTTTCGCATCATTATCTCCTACTCCTAGGTGAGTGTAACACCAGTGCCGTATCGTTTTTGCACAAGTATAGTATTCACTATACTTTCAAAAAACTTCAGGTATAGTGTATACTATACCTTTAGAAATGCAAAGGTGCAAGGTGAGGCAATGATGTTTGATCTAATTAAAGTCGCGGTCAGAAATGTGGGACGGAACAAAAGAAGAGCTTTGATTACAATAATCACTGTTTTTATAGGTGTGTTTGTTGTGGTGGGCATACGCGGTCTTCTCGACGGGCTTCAAAATGAAATTAAGAGCGGATTGACTCGTAAAATGCATGGGGACATTCAAATTCATCGCCTCGGTTATGAAGACACGCTCGAGGCTAATCCCTACAAGATCTTGATTCCATACTCTGATGAAATGAGGCAGATTTTAAAAGGTACCGAAGGAGTCGTTGAAGTAACGCCAAGATTGAAGGTGATGGCTCTTTTAAATCATCAAAAAAGTCAGTCGACCACTCCAGTTATAATAAATAGTTTTTCGTCGCAAACGGAATTGCAAGTCGTTCCTCGATTCAAGGATGCTCTATTAAAAGGAAAGATGATAGACTCAAGTCAGGAACAAGAGGCGGTCACTGTGATTGACGATGACCTCAGTGAGGCTAAAGGTTTAGATGAGGAAACCAGCACTCAAGTAAAGGGAACTTCGCCGTCATCAAAAACTCATCCAAAGGCTGTAGGGTATCATCAGCTTATGGTGACTCCGAGTTTGATGAGAGGGTTGCATGCGGAGATTGGTGATGAGGTTGTCGTTCTGCTTCAAGACAAAGATAATATGCAGCAAGCCATCGTTGCAACTGTGGTAGGCGTTGTTGACTTTGCAATGCCAGGGGCGGCCGCACGAATGGCTTGGATGGATTTTGGAACTTTACAAAAAGCAGCAGGAATTTACGGCCAAGCATCTGAGATCGCCCTTCGAATAAAAGACACTGAGGATTCCGAAACTGTGCGAAGTCAATTGAAAGCAAAGCTTGATGGAGATTTGACAGTGCAAACTTGGATCGAGCTGGCAGGGATTTTGCGAGACTCGATGAATTTACAGAATGTGATTTTCAATCTGGTCTTATTTATTGTCTTTTCCATTGTGATTTCAGCCATCATAAACACCTCATTAATGACGGTGATGGAGCGTACTCGCGAAATCGGAACTTTGATGGCCTTGGGTTACCGGCGCTTTCATATCACGTTGCAGTTCTTGATTGAATCAACAGTGATTGGTTTGATTGGTGGTTTGTCAGGAATGACTCTCGCCATTGTCATATTATTTGTATTAAACAAGCAGGGTTTAACGTTTGCATTGCCTGGACAGAATGTCGCAACAGTCTTGTATCCGACGATCAAAGTGGTGTTTTTAGCAAAGGTTTTTTTCTTGGCATTGTTATCCGCACTGGGGGCGAGTTTTGTTCCTGCGTATCGGGCAAGTAAGATGAAGCCCGTGCAAGCTTTGACGACAAACTAATAAATGACGGCGAATAAATAACTTTTAGTTACTTTGAATTAAATAGCGAGGAGATTTTATGAAAAAATTTATTTTAGCAACGATTGCGGGAATAGCTATTTTAACGTCATCCTTTCTTGCAGTTGCCGTTGCCGATACAGCATCCGAGGTGATCGGGAGGGTGGAGAAGAATTTATCGCCTCCTAACTTTAAGGCGATCTATCAATTTACGAATTATCGATTGGATGGAACTGTTGGGACCTATGAAATCCGATTCTTGGTAAAAGATGTGAATCACAGTCATGGATATTTTTTAAAGCCAGAGCGCGAGAAAGGTCGTGAAGTTTTGCGACTAAAGGATACTATTTGGACTTTTATGCCTAGTGTGGCCAGAGCGGTTCGTGTGGCTGATCGGGAAAGCTTCGCGGGAGGTGATTTTTCAAATGCCGATGTGATGCGCATTGACTGGTTGGCACAGTATAATCCCTCAATGGCGAAGGAAACAAAGAATCAATTTATCATTGATCTCGTCGCTAAAAATACAGAAGCGGCTTACGCAAAGATGCGCCTATGGATAGACAAGACAAACACTCAGCCCGTACAGCAGTATTTTTACGACTCAAAGGGAACGCTATTAAAAGTGTGCAAGTATGGTTCAATAAAAACCTTTGGCGCTGTAACTCGGCCAGCGAAACTTGTCATGGAAAACGTTATCACCAAACTCAAATCAGAAATGCAAATTCTGGATTTACAATTTGAAAGTAAAATTCCCGACGGGCGATACGTTGTCGATAATCTAGGAAAGGAAATATGAAAAACACCAAGCACATTATTACAATTGTTTTGATCGGTGTGCTACTTTTACCGAAGATGACTTTTGCGATTGATGCCAATGGAGAAGACATCGAGGAGGCCACAGGACTCAATGATATATCCGAGCTGCAACCTAATGCTTCAAAATCAGAATCTCACCCAGATCTGGGGCGATCTCGCACACGCGCTTATCTATTGATCGATGGAACACAAACCTCCGGGAGCAATGATGATCAGATCCACTTTCCTAACGGGCAATTTAGTTTCTCTGGAGATTATAAAATTCAAAATAACA
>CAUJDY010000097.1 GCA_963169805.1 Bdellovibrionota bacterium
GTCACCTCGGACCTACAAATTACTCTCAGAAATAATACGCTTTCTACTAACAGCTTAACGGGTGGGGCTGCTGGAAGAGAAGAGCGTGCCCATGGTGGGATTTATTACTATTTCCCATTCCTGCCTCGTCCAAATCTCTAAATCATCCATAATCTCATTTTGACTGTCTCAAAATGAGATTTAATCAAGAAGTTCGACAAAAGTCCGATAAGTATTCAATAGGACGTGTACTATGAAAAACTATGCATTAAATCATGTATTTAGCCTTATAACCAAAAACGAAAAAGGTGGAATGGCGGCCTTATTATCAGTACTGGTATTATCTGGAATTGCTGTTACTACGCTCACTTCTGCTTATGTATTCCTAGAAAATCGCGCCAAATATAACGGACGGATTATTGCATCTTATCAAACAGCATATGGTATGGAGGATATCGCAATAAACCTACGACAAGTTTATGATTCAAGTGTAGCCGTAGGGGCGACTACGTTGGACAATAACGGGAATGTGACAAGTACAAACGCAGCAGCATGTCCAACGGGAACTCAAGCCACAAACTATATAGGCATGATTTTATGTATTCCTCATAATGGTTCTGACGTTGAAAATAGCATGTACCAAGCAGACAGCAACAATGCCTTTGGATGTCCTCAGTCGCCATGTTTTTGTGTGCGGACGTCTTCGGGGGTAGGAGAAAACGGTCGATACTGCATGAGTTTAGCAAATCCAAACACCTTCGCCCAAGAAATCGAAGCGCGAGACCAGATGATTGTGCAACAAAGAGGACCTGTGAAAAAGTGGTTTGCAAAAATGGAGAAATTTTTTGATGTGACAATTGAAAGAGAAAAACCAGATGTAAAAAGCTCTATGCATGCATTTTTGGGATATGAGCTAAAACCTCCGACAGTATTGGGCTGGCTGTTACCAGAGTCTGTTTTAGCTTATTCCAAAACATATGAAGAAGATCGTGGGCATGAAGTTCCAGAAACATATTTAAATTATCAAACAGGAAGTGTGGGCTCTGATCCAAAAAGTGGCCAAGGTGAAGAAGTTTTTTATCCAACACCTTCACGTACGCAGAACACGGTCAATACAGAGAGTGGCTATAATCCAAATCCAATACCGGGAGATGATCCAAGAGGTCCCACAACAACAACATCTTATCAGATGAGTCCCACAAACTGTGCGGGAAGTCAGGCTGCTACTAACTCAAACTGTGAGATGTGTACGGGGCTGCGCTGTAGTCGAATTATTGTCGAATCTGCCATGTGCGCTGGGCAAAGACATATGTGTCGTCAAGGAGGAAATGCGACTTCATATTGGGGACGTATGAATATTAAATTTGAGTAGTGTTATTTGACATATTGATTGTAAAAGGAAGAGGGAGTGAAAACTTCCTCTTTGCTTTTTGAGGTTGTCATAACAAGGCCTAAGCTTTCTTCTTTTTCAAAAGAACCATGAGTGCTCTTAATTCCACTTAATGCAGTAAGTATTTCTAGTGTGAGGTTTGTGAAAACATATCCTTTTTCAGGACTCACAAGAACACTGGCAGGGTTTTTTACAGCAATGTAAAAACCTTCCCATCCTCTGACATACGCATATGGATAGTTGGTATCAAAGCTTAGATCAAAATACTCTTGCCAAGTTAATGTGCGGGCTTTCTTAAAAAACACATCATGTCCGAAGGGGTCCTCTCCTGAGAGGAGTTGGTACGAAAGGGTTCGTTTATGAGTATCAATAGATATTTCTACTCTCCCATTTTTTGAAAAAAATTGAATTTTATCTTTTTGTGGAGAACAAAGTGAAGTCTGTACACCTTTGATATGAGACATTAAAAGAGCTAAATCACATTCTTCCTTAGGGCGTGTATAAAATGCCGCGAAAGAAATAATTTCAGGGGCTACGAACGCATAATCTTTTGAATTTCGTAGGGTTTTGCTCCACTTCCAACCGGCTGCTTTAAGGGGCTTTTCAAAATCCACAGAAATAGGGTTGTTGTAGTAGGCGCCATGATCACTAACAAATACGATCTCAAGCTCTCTCCCATGTTCTTTTTTAAAATCTTTTCTAAGATGAGAAAGTCTTTTTTCAATTTTTTTGAAGTACTCCATTAGAGCTTTTTTTCCGGAAACATGAGAGATTATATCTGTGTTGATAATGAGTGCTGTGTAATGCTTATGTGGAAGTTTTTCTGTGAGTAATTTTTTGCTAAGAGACTCAATCCAGTAAAGAGCTGAGGTTTGAGACCAAGTTACGGTCATCAAGTGCTGTATTACACCAATTGGTTTAAAATTAAATATCTTTTCGTAATTTGGTGGAATTGTAAGGTGATTAATAACTGTCCCTACTTCTTTTCCAAGTGAGCCGTCATCATGCTGGATCATATGAAAATGAGCCTTTGTATAACTGTCTTCTGGGGGAACTCCCATAATAAGAGTCCAATTAGGATCAGAAATAGAGGGAAAAGTTGCAAGCAAAGGGGTGGGTCTTTGGAACTCCCTAAAGTAGCCGCCATCGTAGAGTTCTGTCATGAGGCCATAACTCACGCCATCAAAACCGATGATGAGTCGGTAAGGCTTATTTTCTGCCTGTACACCTAGAATGCCAAGTACTGTAGCAGATATTAATATTAGTAGCCATAAGACGCGTAACATAATTATTCCATCAAGTTCTTTAAACAAAAGTTGTCTCTTAATTTCTTTTCAGGTTAAATGACTTATAATTTTTGAGTCAATTTAAGAAGTTAGGAGATTACATGTTTTCCGGTCGAATGTTATTAAACAATCAGCCAGCTACACACAGTTCAGTTATGGATTATTGGATTGAGTCAAAAGGTTATCAAAAAAATTTAGTCGCAGAAGTGGCAAGCTTGTTCTTGGGTGCTATTTTAATTGCGCTTAGTTCTCAAATCTATATTCCTCTTTCCTTTACACCGGTTCCGATTACACTTCAGACATTTTCAGTGCTAACTCTTTCGACTCTGATGGGATCAAGACGGGCTCCTATGTCTGTGCTTCTATATTTAGCGCTAAGCGCGCTTGGGTTTCCTGTATTAGCGGAAGGACGCTCAGGAATTGAGGTCATGGTAGGGGCCACAGGTGGTTATTTAATTGGTTTTGTCTTAGCTTCTTATTTTGTTGGCCTTCTTATTGAAAAAGGTTGGGATCGTAGTTTAGTCAAAGGCCTTTTTACATTTGGTGTTGGTCAGCTTTTAATTTTTGTTCCAGGGTTACTCTGGTTAGGAATGTTTGTTGGATATGAATCCGTATTCGAAAAAGGGTTTTTCCCATTTATCCCAGGAGGAATCGTAAAAACTTTATTAGGAGTGACAACTTCAGTTTTAGTCTGGAAGTGGATGGATAAGATTTCGGAGAAAAAAAATGGCTAATTGGATAGACTCAAAAATGAGCTTACAAAATCAAGAGTATGCAAAACAAATTTTGAAAGAATATAACCTTGATAACTTGACTGTTAGTTACATAGAAAAAACAAATTCTCTCAACTTTAAACAAGATCGAAGAACAGTGAGTGTTCCTCTAAGCCTACTTGAATCAGGTGCTTGGGGAGATATTCGCTTTTTGTTCCGTGCAACGCTAGAGGCTCCAAACTCTTTGTGGAATAAGTCTGCAGATGAGAATGATTGGGGCGGAAATAATTTTTACAAGGCTGAATAATTAAGCCTAACTTAACTAATGAGGAGATTTTATGGCATTTGAACTACCAAAATTACCGTACGACAAAACAGCACTTCAACCACATATTTCTGCTGAAACAATTGATTATCACTATGGGAAGCACCACCAAGCATATGTCACAAAACTTAACGAGCTGACAAAAGGTACAAAGTTTGAGAATGCAACTCTTGAGGAAGTGATAAAAAACTCAGAAGGTGGATTATTTAATCAGGCTGCTCAAGTATGGAATCATACTTTTTATTGGAATTGTCTTTCACCAAAAGGTGGGGGAGAGCCAAAAGGAGAGCTCGCTGATAAGATTACTAAAACTTGGGGTTCTTTCCAAAAATTCAAAGAAGAGTTTACAGCAACAGCTTTAGGAACGTTTGGTTCTGGTTGGGCCTGGTTAGTAAAAGATAGTTCTGGAAATTTAAAAATTATTTCAACTCCAAATGCACAACTGCCAATGACTCAGGGGTTAACGGCTCTTTTGACATGTGATGTATGGGAGCATGCCTACTACGTAGACTACAGAAATGCGCGTCCAAAATATGTGGAAGCATTCTGGAATCTTGTAAATTGGGATTTCGTAACTCAAAATTTAAAATAATCTACTAAAAAAGTGTTCGTTTAAAAGTTCTTTCTCGACATCAGACAGTCCTCGCCAGTAGGCTGCGGAACTCGTCTCAAAAGAAATTTTAAATGAACACTTTTTATCTAATTTTTTAATTTAAAGAATTTATTGTATGTATTCGCAGGATATTATTTCCTTTGCACGCAAGTTCCACAGCCTACTGGCGAGGACTGTTTGCAGCGGGTAAAGGAAATAATATCCTGCGAATAAGCTAAGATAAATTTTTGAAAGATTCTGTTGCTCGAATAAGGGCATCGATAATTCCAGGTTCATCAACTGCGTGTCCCGCAACATCGATGGTTTCCAGACGTGCTTCTGGCCATGCTTTGTGAAGGTCCCATGCGTTTTTGTATGGACAGACCATATCATAGCGTCCATGAACAATAACAGCCGGGATGTGGCGAATCTTATAAACATCCTCAATTAATTGATTGTCGGTTCTCCACCAACATCCGTTGATAAAATAATGAGCCTCAATTCTAGCGAGAGAAAGAGCCATGTGATCTGTACTAAATTGTGTGATGGTTTCTTTGTTGGGAATAAGTTTTGCTGTTGAGCCTTCCCATTTACTCCAAGCTACAGCTGCCTTAAGGCGTTCAGTTTCATTTTTTGAAGTCAGTCTTTTGTAATATGCAGAAAGCATATCGTTTCTCTCAGATTCGGGAATAACGCTTACATAATCTTCCCAGAAGTCTGAAAATACATGGTGTGCACCGAACTGGTAAAACCAATCAATCTCTTCTTTACGGCACAAAAAGATTCCTCTCAGTACAAGGCCTGTTACTGACTTAGGATGTGTTTCTGCATAGGCTAAGGCTAGCGTACTCCCCCAGGATCCTCCAAAAACAAGCCATTTTGAAATTTCTAAGTGTTCTCTTATTTTTTCAATATCTGAAACTAAATCCCAAGTCGTATTTTCTTTAAGTTCAGCATGAGGTGAGCTTTGTCCAGAGCCTCTTTGGTCAAACAAAATAATACGGTAGTGTTTAGGATCAAAAAATCTACGGTGTTTTGCAGATAGTCCCGCTCCTGGTCCGCCATGCAGAAACAAGACAGGTTGACCTTTTGGATTGCCGCACTCTTCTATGTAAAGCTCGTGAATGTCAGAAACTTTAAATCGAAATGTGTTATAAGGTTCAATTTCTGGAAACATGTTATAGTACATTATTTGCTCCTTTTTAGGGACTTAAAGTTATCTTTATGTAAAGTAAATTTCTTGGTGGATATTCTCTTTTGCGACACCCTTTTGAATCAAAAACTCTTTTACTTCTTTAATCATAGCGCCATTGCCACAAAGATAAAAGTCACCAAGTGTCCAATCAAAGGTCTGCGAGAGCTCTTTCAAGTAGTCTGTAACGCGTCCTTTGAATCCGCTCCATGAGCCCTTAGGCTGAGAGACTGTTGCAATATATTGTAAAGAAGGAATTTTTGAGAATGCATGTTCGTATAAAATTTCATCTTCGGTTCGAACTCCAAGAAGGCATATTGTTTGTTGGGGAATATTTTCCAAAAAAGATTTTGATTCAACCATAGATAAGTAAGGGGCTATTCCTGTTCCCGTTGATATAAAAAATGGAAATCGTGGTTTTTGTGTTTTGTAAACAAACTTTCCATAGGGTCCTGTGAGGTCTACGCTATGACCCACCTTGAGTGAATTCAAATAATTAGTCCCTTTGCCTCCATCTACAAGTTTTACGCAAAGTTTTAAAACAGATTCCTCCGGAGAAGATGCGATTGAATAGGCCCTACTTAAAGTTTTATCCGGATTTTCAGGGTCTTTGAACTTTACCATGATAAATTGACCTGCCTCAAAGCTCAGCGGGATTGAAAGTTTAAAATCTATTTCGAAAACTGTGGGAGTTATGTATTCATGTCTTAAAACAGTGCCAGAAAATTTTTGAACAGCCATAATTTGTATCCTTAATAAAAAGGTATAGTGTTATTGTCTAAGTATGTAAAATTATTTGCGAATATGCGCCCTGTAGCATCATTAAATTTTAGTCTTAACGAATGGAAAAAATTTTGAAGCTGGCCCTTTAATCGTGCTATCTTTAAATCTGCCGTTCTAACGGTAAGGAAGGAGGTGATGCCCATGATCAGTCAATGTGACATAACATGGGTAGAGGAGGTGAAGGCTTCCTAGTTTCTAGGAAACCGATCTCTTCTACCTCTTTGGGGGCTTTTAAGTTATGCAAATGTATGAGCTTAGGGGCCCCCAAGTTTTTTAAACAGTTTTAAAAAAATCCCGTACGCAAATGAGCCTGTTCATTTCTTAAGATTTGTGAGATTGATAAGTACAAATGAATTATGATGCCTTTGAAATTCAACGCTATGCTGTAGTTGATGTCATTAAAGAGAAAATTTTATCAGAAACAACTCTAAACGCATGGGCAGAGTTTGTTCTTACGAAGTATCGAAACAAGGAACTTAAAAAATCAGAAATTGGACAAAAGGGTACCGTCTCAGAAAATGTGAGGGGAGATTTTATCTATTGGTTGAATCCTGATTCGTCAGACAAAATTACAAAAGAGTGTTTGATTTTTCTAAATAATATTAGGGAAGAATTGAATCGAGTTTTTTTCTTAAATTTAAAAAAATTAGAATCTCATTTAACTGTGTATCCACCAGGAGGGGTATATGAAAAACATCTCGATGTTTTTAAAGCACAAACCCCCCATTCCTTACAAAGAAAAGTTTCATTAATCTTGTACCTTAATCAGGATATGAAACCTTCGGATAAAGGTGAGCTTGTGTTATATGATCATAACAACAAAGCTATAGAAGAAGTGTATCCCCAGTTTGGAAGGCTTGTTTACTTTTTGAGTGAAGAATTTCCCCATGAGGTTCGTGCAACATTGAACCGAGAAAGAATTTCTTTGACGGCATGGTTCCTTGGCTAAGTCCTTATTTTGCATAGACAATACTCGTAAATTGGAGCTAAAACTTTAGCTGCGATATATGAGAGGTAATAGGGCGTGCTAACAGAACTCAAACATTCGATATGGACAAGAATTGTCTTTGTTGTCGTTATTTTTGCGATGACATCGCAAGTATTTTCTTTTCCAGCAGCACCACACCATGCGTTTGAGTATATTAGTACGCAAACGCCAGATGGTATTAATCTCAAAGGATTAAGATTAGCAAATCCAGAAGGTAAAAAAATACTCCTTCTTCATGGATTTGCTGAGAATACTCGAATTTTTAGAGAATTAGCATACTTGCTGCACTCACAAGGTTGGGATGTTTACATGTTCAACTTTCGAGGGCATGGAAATGGGGAGCAAAAATCATTACATCATAAAATTTCTGTTCATGAAAAAACAGGCCTTTATTCATTTGAGTATTGGGCCTCTTTAGACGTGCCTACTATGATCGATTATGTTTCTCCAGATCCTTCAGAAAAGATTGTTGTCTTAGGGCATTCTCTTGGCGGAGCAGCGCTGAGAATTTTTCTTTCAGGGCTAAGAGCTAGAGCTAGGGGAATGGGTTTACACCGAACATATAGGACTCAAGATCAGAAAAAAATCCAAGGATATGCAAATAAAGTTGAGGTTCTACATGCAGTCGGTAGCCCTACTGGATTTTCAAGGCCTGCAGATTTTAAGTTTATATTTTGGAGTATGTTACCTGAGTTTCTTCAGAAGATTGGCCTTAAAGTATTCTCTATGAAAAAAGCAACTCACTCGGAGAAAAATGGCCTCAAAACACAGGAATTAATACAAGAAACAATTCACAGATCTATTCATACAATTGGTGGCTATGATGGACTTGTTGGTAGCGGATTTGATATTCGTTCGGCAGAAATGGCTCGAGCTTTTCGTAAAGGGTTTACCTATGATATTCCACTAGATCTGATTTCTGATGTGAATTTTTGGAATGTAGAGGGTTTTAAATCCTCACACGGCGTAAGTTTTCAACACATGACAGTGCCTGCGAATATGAGGTTTGTTCAAACTGTAGCTATTTCAGATGGTCTTGCCCGAGCAGATTACGTTATTGAAGATACCAAGGAGTTTAGATTCCATCATACCCCTGAATTTGTCATTATGGAGAATCATCAGCACATCGATATGGTTTCGGGAAAAAGTGGAGCTACACGCATTGCTGCAATTATTGAAGAAAAGTCGATTGGGGTTAAATTTAGTTTCCCAGATATGAGTCGTAAAACGTTAAATTTACCCAAACGGTGTTCATTATATTTTAGTCACTAATTTGCAATGTAAAGAGCTTGAGCCCCTGATGGAAGTTTAAATCCACTTTCAGAAGTAACGACCATCTCTTCTGATTTTAATGAGCCTTTGCTGAGATCTACATAGTTTTTAAGAAGATTTTCAAGTGCAAGAGGGGTGTATCCTTGCGAATGACAACTCAATTGCATGAAATAAAAATTAGAGGACATTAGTTTGGACAGTTGGGTGAGTAGGCCAATAAGATCCTCTTCTATTTTCCATACTTCATTTTTTGATCCTCGTCCATAGCTAGGAGGATCTAAGATAATAGCATTGTACTGAGACCCACGACGTACTTCTTTTTCAATAAATTTTTTTACATCCTCAACAATCCATCTCACCTTTTTATCGCTCACATGGCTAAGTTCTGCGTTTTCTTTTGCCCATGCTACACTTGTTTTTGAGGAGTCTAAGTGCAGAACTTCTGCGCCGGCTTTGAGAAAGCTTGCGGTTGCTCCACCTGTGTAGGCAAATAAATTTAAAATTTTAAATTCTTTGCCTTGTCTTTTTTGGATGACATCTTGTAGGTAGGACCACATGGGCACTTGTTCAAAAAAAACGCCTACGTGCCCAAAACTTGTGAGCTTCATCATCATTTGGATATTATTGAGTTGAATAGGGAAGGATTGAGACAGAGATTTGTTTTGAATTTTCCATTCCCCTTTGCCTTCAGAGTATCTTTCATACACTGCATCTGCTTTTTTGATCCATTCTGATACAGGTCTTTGTGATGGCCATACAGCTTGAGGTGACGGACGAACAAAATAAAAATCACCGATTTTCTCAAATTTCTGAAAATATCCGCAGTCTATTAAGGTGTAACTCATAGGTCTGAAAGTTATCACGAAACCCTTCTAAAGTCTATATAAGTTCAGCTCTACTAAGACCGATATATGAGAGACGACCTTGAGGAGTTTTTTAATATGGCAAAGAACGCAGATCAAATATTTTGGGCTCATATATTCGACCACTTTTTAAAGCAAAGAGACTCTCACCAAACAACCTTATCTTTTTTAAAGAGCATTCCATTTTTTCAGAGATTGAAGAAGGCTCAATTAGATGAAGTCGCAAAAATACTACACGATCGTGACTACGAAAAGGATGAGTTTTTATTTGAGATAGGACAACCTGGGGCTGCAATGTTTTTAATTAAGGAAGGTGAGATTAGTATTGAGACTCCTACTTCACAGGGGAGTTACGCTCAACTTGCCGTACTCAAAGACCATTCGTTTTTGGGTGAGTTGGCTCTTTTAGATGAATCGCCAAGATCTGCTACTGCTCGAGCCATTACACCAGTCAAGGCTTTCTGTCTTTTCCGTAGTGACTTAGAAAAACTAGCAGAGAGGCGTCCTGATATTTCATCAGAGATATATAAAATTCTAGCTACAATGACTGGAGAGAGATTGAAAAAAACAAATTCTCTTTTGAAAGTTGCTCAGACTCGTAAGAGAGAGGCTGCCTAATGGTTTTGTCAAGGGAACAAAGATCCTTCATATTTAAAACAGGATTTTTCACAGCCACTTTTGTGATTGCTGTGGTTCTTTTGTGGAGCCTAAAAGCTCTTATTTTACCTACCATATTGGGCGCGTTGCTTGCCTATATCTTTAAACCACTATTAAATACATTCAAGTATCATTGGTTGCCAGAGTCTATTCGAATTACTTTTCTAACCTGTACATTTCTAGGTTTTTTATTGTCAGCAACTTGGTTGGTTCGAGAAAATATTCCCACAGAAAAAGAGCAACTCGAAATTTTAACAAGAGTGCAATATAAGCTGAATCAGAAAGTAGATGATTTTTTAGAGCTGAAAAAAGAAGAAAAAGAAAGAAGTTTTTTTACAAAAGTCATAGCCCAAGAGGTAATGCCTCTTGTGGAAGATGTTCAAAACTACTTAAAACTCAATGATGCTCAAAAAGAAAAATTCATTGAATTTTATAAAAAAGACTTAGTATCAGAAACGTATTATCAATATTTTCTTGAAAATATTCAGCACCAACTCATAGTTGAAAAACCAAGAGAGCCGGCTACTGCTCAGCTCACAGTATCAAAACCGTTTTCACTTACTCGTGTGGCAGATGTTTTTTCAATTTGGATAGTTATGCCTCTTGTTTTTCTATTTCTTCTTTTCGACAAAGGTGAAATTAGAAGATATTTTATGAGTTTTGTATCTAATAAGTATTTAGAGCTCACACAAACGGTTATCGTTGAAGTTGACCTTGCTATAGGGCGCTATCTAAGAGGAACTTTGCTGGAGAGTTTCTTGGTGGCAGTGACAATGTTTATTGGTTTCTTTCTGATTGGAATGCCTTTTCAAGCGGCTTTGTTGATTTCAATTTTTTCTGGCTTTACAAATGCTATCCCATATTTGGGACCTGCTGTTGGATTAATAGTAGCCACTGCATATGCTCTTATAGCTGAGAACATAGAGCCACTTGTTCCCTTTTTAACAGCTGATCATTTACTGATTGGAATTTTTGTAACTGTTGGATTTACACAATTCATGGACAATTTTGTTTATCAACCGGTGATTCTTGCTCAAGCGGTCAATCTTCATGCACTTGTTGTTGTGTTTGCATTAATTGGCGGGTCGACCCTTTTTGGTTTTGCTGGGATTTTGCTTGCTATACCGGCAGTTGTTGTCGTGAAAGTAAGTGTGGAGACACTCTTTAGAGGATTAAGAGATTATAAAATTATATAAGTGGGATGAAAATGGCAGCTAGGCTTGTACAAAAGTTATATTTCTATAGAAACCTAATGCTCGCTTTATATTTTCTGTGTGCTGTTTCTCTTTGTTCATCCCTTGTACTAAATGGATTTTATTTTTTAAAAAAATCGAATGATTTTTCTAAAGCTGTGGAACTTAGTGAACAGTTACAATCAACTTTGCAGAATAAGGATGTTGGAGAGAGTTTAAGAGTCTCATCTCAGTACCTAACAGAAATTAGAGAAATTGAAAAAAGTGTTTTTAATCTCAACTGGGAAATTTTTCTTGCAACAATTTGTATCATAATATTTGGAGTTATATTGCCGTACTTAATTGCTAAAAAAATACAACATCGATTAGAAGAACTTAAAAAAGAAGTTGAGATTCAAATTCAGAACTGGGTAAAGACGTGGATTAAAGAGCTTAATTTTTACGGCCAAGATGCTTATAAAAATCCAGATTTTTGGCTCAAGATTGGTCTGTTGGCTGTAGAGCAAGCTGCACAATATACATCTCACCCTGGCGTCTATATGGGAGCAGAGATGGCTCGTATTGTTCGAATGGAACTCGATAAGATCCAAAAAAGTTAGTAGGAATTCCATCAAGTTTTATGACTTCGAACATTCTCGAAATAAGAATATAGATTATATTTATTGTATTATGCTCGCGAGGACAGCGAAGTCCCAAAGGGACTGAGCGCATGGATGGTCCTAGCGTGTGGTCGCCACGAAGGCGACTGCATAAATACAATAAATATAATCTATATTCTTATTTCTGCGAAACTTTTCATAAATCTTGATGGAATTCCTACTAACTTTTTTGGATCTTTGAATCGTTCCTAATAAATTTCAAGTTCAGTCGTAACTGCGTAGTGATCAGAAATAGTAATCTTATTTTTCTTTTGGATGCCTACAGGGACGATGGGGTCTTTAAAAATAATATTTGAGTTATGGTGTTGAATCTTTTTTTCTTTTTTTGGTTTGTATAAGATGTGATCAATTCTCTGGCTGGGGCATATCGCATGTATGCTCTTTTGATTCACAATATTTGAATTATCCCAGGTGTAAAGTCCGTTGTCTTGATAATCAAAGATATCTACAAAGTTTTCTTTCTGAAAAATTTTAAAATTTTCTTGAGAAACCTGTGGTCCTGTATTGAGATCACCCGTAATAAGAGAGAAGTGTTGTTTGTCTTTTGCGTAGGTTGTTTTAAGGAGCTGGTGGATCTGAGCATTACGGATGTGGTTTACTTTGGGATGATCGGGATACCGAAAATATCCTCCCGCTGTTGTATGAACATTCATCAAATCAAGTGTTGCAACATCTAAATCAACTTCTGTAGAGAGGAAGCCTTTGTTTACAAACATACTTTCCTCAAAAGTGTTTATTGTGAAATGTTCAAATGATGTGTTTTTGAGAGGAAATTTGGAGAATATTATTAAACCACTCGATAGCTTGGCATTCTTTTGTGGCTCCCATGCATGGTATGGGTATGTCAAAGAGAGAATTTCAATAGCTTTTTTTGCTTGGTGGTTGTTGTAGAGTTCTTGAAATGAAATAATATCAAATTGAAGTGCTTTTATATTCTCGAGCATGATTTCGAAGCGATCTTCTAAAAATGGGACGAATTCAAAAATTTTATATCCACCAAAAAGAAGCCTAAGTAGGCCAACATTAAATGTAAGAACTTTGATTTTCATTCATTACTCTATTCAATTCTTTTGTCGGTTTGCACCCATCCAGTGATAGCTCCTGGCATCGCTTTTTCAAACGGGATATCTAAAACTTCAACATTTTTTCTTGGAACAAATAGGGTGACACCACCCACCATGTAACTCATTGGAACGTAGACAGCAACTCGGTCTGTATCATTCATTTCTTTAGGGAATTGTTTGAGGTGTGTGCGTGTCATAAATCCAATCAGTTTGATCTGAGATTCAGGTAAAGTAACGGCAACTGTTTGCCCCCGTGATTGTTGTTTTTGGGGGTTGAGATAGTCTGCTAAATTTTTAAGACCTTCAAATATAGCTCCTACAACAGGTATCTTTTTAACAAATTTTTCAATTGTTTCTGCGATCCACTGAGCCACTAAAAACTCAGTTGATAAGCCTATAAAATAAATAATGGCCGCTCCGATTATGAATCCAGCACCTTTAGGTAAGTAGAGCTCTGTGGAAAAAAGCGATAGGGTGTTGTTAAAAAGTCGATCGAGTCCGCCTGCGAGCCAAAACAGAACATATATGCTAATAAAAATCGGTAGTATTAAAAGAACGCCACTTAAAAAAGTTTGGCTAATACGTTTAATGAGATTTTTTTTCATAAATACTGCTCCAAAGAACGTCCACGTGTTTGTAGTGTTCTGTCTACCATAGTTTGGAAGATTTCTTCCATATGTGTTTGGACCTGTGTAGTTTCGATAAGACCTAGAGCGCGTGCAATCGCTTCAAATGTAGAAATTCCATTCGTTTTAACCCTCCGTCTTAAAAAAAAGAGCGTCTTAGATGCGTCCGGAAGTTTAACATGTGTCATGCTTTTGAGCCAATCCTCACGTTTTGCGAATTTGCGAGTTTGTCTCCAGCTGCCATCGGGCACAATCAGTTGTATGGGCTTGTCTAAAGTAGCTAAGAAACTAGGATTGAGTTCTAAAGATTCCTCGGTTGGATACAGGTAAAGTGGATGATGAGACGTCATTAATATCTCTTCTGGTTTGAGGGGGTAGTCTTTTCTGCCTCTGAGGTGGACTTTAGATTGAGGTAAGAGTTTGAGTGCCATTCTGGCTGTATTTGTAGTTGTAACCGTTTCACGGGAGTGCATGAGAATACTCACAAAAGTTTTATGTGGAAGAAGGCTTTCAGAGATTGGAGTTAACAGTGAACAGATACACATATGGCTCTTCATTAAGCAGTCTAAGCACCTGTTTCTGCGGTCTAAGTTTCGTCCCATCAAAATCCTTTGGGATATACATACTGAACATATTGACTCAGAGCAAGGATATGCATTAATAACTCACTAACTGGAGGCGCTATGAAACCAATCATTATCGGTATTGCAGGTGGAAGTGGCTCTGGTAAGACAACTCTAGCAAAAAAAATCTGCCAACAGTTTGGTTTTGACCAATGTGCGATACTTTCACAAGATCATTATTACCATGACCAAAGTAAAAAATTTGATGGGGACGGGGGGTCAGTAAACTTTGATCACCCTAGTTCCTTAGATTTTGATTTGCTTGCCCAGCATCTGGAACAACTCAAAAAAGGTCAACCTATTGAGGTTCCTGTCTATGATTTTGTCACTCACTCACGGAAACCAATATCAGAAAAAATGAATCCAGTACCAGTGGTTGTTGTTGACGGAACTCTTCTATTTTCACAACCCCAAATTCTAAACAAAGTGGACCATAAGTTATTTGTAGATGTCCCTGAGAATGTGCGGTTTGAGCGTCGTTTAAGACGTGATGTTGAAGAGAGAGGGCGAACACCTGAGGGTGTTAAAAAGCAGTTTTTAGCACAAGTAAAGCCTATGCATGATCAATATGTAGAACCATCTAAAAAATTTGCTGATCACCTAACTCGCGATAACTTTGATGTTGCAAGTTTTTGTAACATAATTTCTAAGCACGACTAAGGTCAGAATGTTAATATTTGGTTTACTTTCGCACAGATAGCAGCAATCATTGGCTATGGTTGAATCATTACTTACACTTTTATTTTTATTGATAGCCGGTCACATGCTTGCGGATTTTGCTCTTCAGAATCAGTGGGTAGCGACAAATAAAAACCGCCATGCTCGCAATGGCTATACGCCTGATGAGCAAGATAAAATGGAAAAAATATGGCCGTGGTTACTCACTGCACATGCCTTTCACCACGGTCTGATGGTATTTTTCTTCACCCAAAAACTATGGCTTGGCGTCTTAGAGACCGTAGTGCATTGGCTTATCGACTATGGTAAAACAGAGAAACTTTATGGTTTTCACGTTGATCAAGTCCTTCATATTACTTCCAAACTTGTCTGGATTGCATTATTGTATTTCCAAGTTCTCTAAAAATATTCAGAGGTCGACATGTTTAATATATCAAAAGTAAAC
>CAUJDY010000098.1 GCA_963169805.1 Bdellovibrionota bacterium
ACACAAAAGTTTTCAGATCTTGTATAAGCTTTTTAAAAAACAAAATGTATCGTTTTAGAGCTGGCATACTGGCTGCAATATCTATCATTAACGAGAACACATTTAGGGGGATTTATGAAAAAATTAGCGAAAGTATTAATAGTCGTATTAGGTGTTATATCGATAAAAGGGTATACTTATGGCGGAACGAAAGATTGTTATATAGAAGCAGAGACGACTTTAGTGCAAAAGTTTGAGGGTTTGTATGAATCAACAAATGATTGTATTTTGAGTAACTCTAATGAACTGCAACAGTTTATTACTGATGTGTGTTATGGTCAGAATGATGAACAACAAATTAATATGTCCATATATACAAAAACAGAATGGCATTTAGATAATTTATCAAGAAACTATTATATATCTCTAGGACTGTCATGGTTAGTTACTTACATTGAGAGTTATGTGAATTCCCAGTCGGTCCCAGAAGATGTTGTTGATTTTGTTATTCAATGTGAATTTCACAGGTGACAGCAGGCCATAATTATAAGGATTTGATTAAGACTTAGAGCTAGAAAAATTGAAAGCTCTAATAGTCTAGGTAAGCCTCAATCCAAAGTAAAGCCGATTCTTAAGAATCGGCTTTTTTAGTGGTTAAACACTGAGAACTTCAAATTTATTTAAAAAATACTTGCGGAAAAAATCAACTTTAGTCAGACTTTAATTAACCTCTTAAGACTTAAATGGAGTCTAGTTTTTAGAGGGGTGATTGGTTCTTGGATTGATCCAGGGACTAAATGCTGTCAGACTTTTAGTGAGGCTAAGGATAGTTTAGACCGAATTTAAGTCTAAGTATTAAAAAACTAAAAAGGGGAGGAGCAAGGATGCTCAGAGATGTATTAATTAACCAAAAAGGTTTATCCAATAGAGAAGCAGAAGTTGCAGAATTAGTTACTAAAGGTTTAAGCAACAAGGAAGTCGCTAACCAACTTTTCGTAACTGAAAAAACTGTAAAGTTCCATTTAACAAACATCTATAAAAAGATGAATTTAAAGTCTCGCGCACAGTTGATCGTATGGTGCATGCCACACTACAACTTTACAGAGACAACATCAGCTCAAGCTGCACAAGCTCCAGCTGCTGTTAATGCTGAGTCTTCAAACGCAGCATCTGCTCAGATCCAAAACACAATTCCATCTGGATCATCAACTGTTTCTGGAATCAGAGGCGGTAATGACCAAGGGAACAATAACGGTTTTGGTTTCTAATTGATTTCTTAATCGTCGGGTTGTACTTTAATGGGAGACCGAGAGGTGTCTTATGAAAACGGTTTCCCATTCCCAGGTACACATGACAGAGATGGTTCTTCCATCTCATACCAACGCCCTAGGAAGTGTTTTCGGGGGCGTTATCATGTCTTGGATTGATATCGCGGGCGCAATCGCTGCCCAACGCCACTCTCAAAAAACAGTCGTAACAGCAAGTATTGATGATCTTCATTTCGTTGCACCCGTTTATAAAGGATGGATTGTGAACTTGAAGGCATCCGTTAATTTTGCCTCTCGAACATCTATGGAAGTCGGAGTCCGTGTGGATGCAGAAAATCCTATTTCAGGTGAAACGTTTCATACTGCGACAGCGTACCTTACATTTGTAGCTTTAGATTCTCATCTTAAGCCAACGGCTATACCCAAGATTTCCCCAGAATCTGCCGATGAGAAACGCAGGTATGAAGAAGCACAAAAGCGTCGTGAGCAACGACTTCAGCGTAAAAAGCTTATCTCTAAAGACTAAAATATTGTCTCTAGGGCAATCTGGTTTTTCACTTATAGAGCTTATGATTTCTTCCGGAATAGGAATACTTGTATCGTTAGGCATGGCGGCAGTATTCATCTTTACAGTTCAACAGTTTACAATATTAATTGAAAAAAATGAGGCCGAGGAAAATCATTTATGGGCTACTTATTATACCCGACTTTACTTGGGACAAGCCGTGCGTGTATCACCTGTAGCAGCAGCACCTGGAGCTAGTCAGTTACGAAGAGATTTTGATGCACGCACTCATGCACCGGCAGGCACGACTGTTCCATTTGCGCTTTTTGAAAGAGAGAACGGTATTAATTCATCTGAATTTGAGGCCACCGGTATTTTTATCAAAGGAGCTACTCCCAATGGTGCTGACGAGTACGAAAGATCCTATGCTCTTATTTTTGATTTAGGATGTAATGGTGTGAGCCCGTGTAATATGGTGCCAGCTCGAGACGATATTCATTTTTCAAGAATTTCCAATTTTAGTGTGGTTCGATTTGAAGAGGTTAATACGAACCTCAAATCCATCGTTATTAGGCTTTCTACGCGCTATTTTAACAGTATTAGACGAACACTCTGGTGTTACCATACTGATACTGTCAGTGCCACGTGCGAAGGGTCATTTCGAGACGTCACCTCGGACCTACAAATTACTCTCAGAAATAATACGCTTTCTACTAACAGCTTAACGGGTGGGGCTGCTGGAAGAGAAGAGCGTGCCCATGGTGGGATTTATTACTATTTCCCATTCCTGCCTCGTCCAAATCTCTAA
>CAUJDY010000099.1 GCA_963169805.1 Bdellovibrionota bacterium
ATGCTGTATTACAGGATGGTACAAAGATTCCACTTCTTAATATCTGCAATATTAGCACCTATACCGTAATGGATAATTTTACGATGGGTCAAATTCGCCCGTACTCTTCTACTATTGCACAATTTCATGTGACATTGCCTGTAGGGACTCAATTTCTAGAGGTAGATCTCACGGATGCAGAGACATTTAATTACATTGGAATTTGGAACTTGAATGATTTCAGTAGAGCACTCCAACAGGTAGCTGAAAACGAAGATGTTATCTTAAGACAACTTGAAATAGCTCGTAATACATGTGATGAGGCTAATTGTTCCTTTGATTTTGCAACAAGCCACTTAGATCTTGAGTTTAATGGAAGACGTGGCGGAGTATCTGGAAACAGAGGGTCCATATTACTCAAAGACCTCAGTGTTCATACAGGAACTCCTCTAGATACAGTTTCTGAATCTTACGATGGATACAATAATACGAAGGAGAGTGGATATGCAGACCCACTAGCTGCTGCAGAGCTTGTGTGCAGGTAGTTGTTGCTGAATCAATGGCAGTAAGAGCTCAGCCTTACTGCCATTTTATATTTTGTGTTAGTTGATTACGCTCATCGTCTTCCATTTGCCACCTAAAAAGCGAAATAGAAATATAAAAGATTGTGTAATTACAAAGATACTAGCTGCCCCCCAGCTCCAAAAAACAGCTCCATCCCAATCTTTCATAAGCCATGTGGGAAGAACCATAATAGGCCATGGTACAGTGAGTGCGACAAGGCTTACAAAACGAGTGTCGCCAGCACCCTTGAGAGTAAAAGAAAAAATTAAATTCATACTGTCAAATAATGTAAAAACCGCTACGAACATGAGTAGATAGGGAACGATATAGCTCACTTCATTCCAGAGAGCCGCATTTTCGGGATTATGGAACCAACCTAAGTAAAAATGAGGAAATAGCAGGAATGTTATACCAATTGTAGCAATGTACATAACGGCCACTTGTAGTCCGCTAATAGCGTCTTGGTGTGCCTGCTCAGGAGTTTTGCTACCCAAGTGCTGACCTACAAGTACAGATACGGCTTGGGCCATTCCAAACGTAGGGAGGACTGATAACATCATAATTGTAACGGCTATGCTACTGCCTGCTAAGCCAGCAGCTCCGTTTGGCATTCTTCCAATAATAACTAAGAAAACGGTGAAGGCTAAACCTTCTAGAGCCCACTGTAGCCCGCTTGGAAGTCCAAACTTCAAAAATCTTTGAATAAGATCCAGCTGCCACTTCCAGCCAGATTTTATTTTATAAATCACTTCATTCTTATTTTGAAAGATGAGGTAGAATCCATAAATTGCGCTCATCCATGTTGCGATTGCTGTTGCATAACCTGCTCCAGCAATACCCATTTGTGGAAACCCTAAGTTTCCAAATATCAAGAGATAGTCAAAGATCACATTTCCTACTAAGCCGACTGCATTCAAACCCATGACAACTCGTGTTTGTCCGAGTCCGCTGTAAAATCCACTAATCGCTGCAACAATTGCGGTGGGGAGCGCAGAGTAGGCGAGAGAATCAAAGTATTCTATTTCGAGTCGTTTTACAGATTCTACGTGCCCCACAATTCCAAAGAGCCAGTCACTCAGTGGAATAAGTCCTAAAAACAAAACGCCGCCAATCACACTGATATAAAAGGACTGCCAAACGGCAGGCCCGATCATTTCTTCTTTTTTGGCTCCTAAATACTGGGCCACAAAAGTCATCACATAGCTGGCTGTTTGCTGTAGGAGCGCCATCGGAACCCAAAAAATTCCCATTACAGCCATTGCCGCCCCGAGCGCTTCTGTCGAGTACTGTCCCAAAAAAACGCGATCAATAGTAAGTTGAAGGTTCCAAAAACTATTGGCTATAATAAGTGGCCAAGCTAGTTTTAAAATATTTTTCCAGCGAGTCCTACGTTCAGACATCGTGATTTTTTTCAAAGGCTCATCCTTGGTTGAAGATCCATTTTGCCGAAAATGACTATCAGCTGCAACGGTTCTTTTTGATTGCGAGTTTATTAAGAAACCATAAAGATTATTTTTATGAAAAATAAAAAAGTAATACTTGCTGTTCTTGTAGCTGCTCTTGGTTATTTTGTAGATATTTATGATTTAATTCTCTTTAGCATTGTGCGTGTCCCCAGTTTAAGAGACTTAGGTCTTTCAGACGAAGAAATTCTAGATAAAGGCTTAATGCTTCTCAATTTGCAAATGGGTGGAATGCTTATTGGCGGAATCTTATTTGGTATTTTAGGAGATAAAAAAGGAAGACTCTCAGTACTTTTTGGATCCATTCTTTTATATTCGATTGCAAATCTTGCTAATGCTTATGTTCAAACTGTTGAGCAATATGCAATTCTGCGATTCATTGCGGGAATAGGTTTAGCTGGAGAACTTGGCGCAGGCATAACTCTTGTGTCGGAAATTCTACCACGAGACAAAAGAGGTTATGGTACAACCATAGTCGCTAGCGTGGGAGTCAGTGGCGCCCTTTTGGCATGGTACGTAGCAGATCATATGAGTTGGAGAACGGCCTATATTGTGGGTGGAGTTATGGGGCTGGCGTTACTTTTGCTACGGGTGGGAGTCTTAGAATCTAATCTTTTTGAAAAAGTTAAGCAGAGTGCTCATACTAAACGCGGAGATTTTCTGTCCTTATTCAGGGATTCAAAAAAGTTTTTTAAATTATCTGCATGTATTTTGATTGGTGTTCAACTCTGGTATGTCGTAGGAATTTTGATTACACTTTCTCCTGAGTTTACATCTCAAATTGGAATAACCTCTGAGGCTATCTCAGCGGGCAAGGCAATTTTTTATTGTTACTTTGGGCTCATTTTTGGTGATATGGCCAGTGGGCTACTGAGCCAGCTTCTAAAAAGTCGGAAAAAATGTATGTTTATTTTTTTAATTCTTTCGTCACTGTCTATTTTTTCATTTTTTGCACTCAGAAATTTAACGGCAGATCAGTTTTATGCTCTAAGCTTTGTTTTAGGTTTTGTTTCAGGATACTGGGCAATGTTTGTAACTATTGCGGCTGAGCAATTTGGTACGAATCTGCGTGCGACGGTTGCGACAGCTGTTCCAAATTTTGTAAGGGGCTCTTTAGTTCCCATGTCATTTCTTTTTGCCATTCTAAAAGAGCAAGCCTCTATTTCTGTGGCAGGTTTGAGTGTAGGAATATTTGCAATTGTACTTTCCTTTTGGGGTCTTTTCGCTCTGAAGGAAAGCTTCAGTACGGATTTAGATTTTGTAGACTGAATTATTTGCAGAGTTTGAAAGCAGAGTTGAAAAGTTGCACAGGACGAATTAATAGTAGCCCAACTTATTAGAACATAAAGGATGCTCATCATCCCCGAAACCTCGCAGGTACGCGTTTAGAAGATAGGTGTCTATGATCCATTTTATAAGAGCTTTAGTGCTTGTTTCTTTTACCCTCACTCCCATTCATTTTGCTTACCCTAACCAATGTCGATCTTACTTTGAAGATACAATTACAAAACGTATTGAATCTTCTAAGACACATAAGGAGTGGGCTCCGCAAAAAAATGTGTTCGGCGACAGTCTTGAATCTACAATTGTGAGTGGTCTGACGTGGCTCACATTAGTACAAGTTATTAAACATCAGTTTGTATCAAATAAAAACCAACCCATTTTTACAGAATCTTTTTGGATCACACTACCTACTGATATCGTACTCACGCTGATCTCTCATTTTTTATCTTTAAAAGACATGCCGACGGTCCGAAAATTTTTGAACGGAGAATTTCTGGGACCAAAGTTTGAGTATTTTTCTAGAACTTTTGCCAACACAGTTGTGAACTCTTCTGTAATTGTGGCAACGTGGTCTGCCTTTGGAATTGACATCAACAGCGGGACAGTTGGGGCGGCAATCTCGCTGTGTGCTGCTGTGTATTCTGTCTTACAAATTACAAAACCATTTTTGTTTAAAACTGTTCCGAGCCATATTGGCAAGAAACAGTATCAGGAGTTTCAAAAAATCTTCCCTGAGTACGCGGAGTTATGGAGTCAGTCTGCTGCAACTGCGCTCAAACTTGATCCTACAAGTGTTGAGAATCATTTTATTTATGCTTTAGAGCAAATTATTCTAAGTACACCAATAGAAAATAAAATCATATCAGTCAGACTCAGAGCTCTTAAATCTTACCGCCAAATTGAGAGATTCAACGGCAAGCACAGCAAGATGTTATCACAATCCAAATTTGAAAAACTCAAAAAGCTTAGAAGAAATTTAATTAGAGAGCTCATTCGCGTTTATGAGGATCCGTTTATTCATGAAGGTATACTTACAGAAGTTAGAGTTGCACTTAACTTGGACTCAACTGTGAACTCATACCAGTCTTTGGAGATTCATAGATTTTTAAATAAGTCTCATAAGTCCAGACAAACATGGCTGTATACGGCTTCTTTTTTAGATCAAGCAATTGCAGTTGGTATTGCGGGAGGGGTCTTTCTCTATTCAACTACTCACTGGGCTTCTACCGGCGAAGTTCCAGCCTTCTTACAGTCCTGGATTCAGTAATAAAAATAAAAAGCCCAAAAGAAAGATTTTCCTTGGGCTTTTTATAAATCAGAAGTTTATATCAAGAGCAAAACGGAATTAAAACGCTAGATTTTTCTGTACGTTTCTCTAAGCAGGTATATCCCATGTAATCATCACCTTCTTCTTTCGTACAAACATCTCGAGTTTTGAAAACACGAAAACCATAGTCAGTCTCTACGTGGATAAATTCGATAGATCCACTTGGGTACAATAAACTTCCAGCACAGTTTTCGTTACAGCTTAACAGTTTATCAGCCAAGCTGTACATGTTCGCCACCGTATATTCAATACAAGCTTGTTCTTTACCATGGTGATAAAGGAGTTGCCACATCTCACTAATTGAGTGGAAGTCCCTGCCTGCAACGAGAGTCTCTCCTGTTTTTGAAGCTCTGAGTGTATAATTTGGAATTTGAGAGTGGACAGGACTAAAACTGGTCTGGGAGTCGATCTGCTCTAGTACCCAGAGAGGAAGTTCTATTGTACCCAGAGTCGATTTTTTGTGACTACAGATTAAGCTATAGCTTTGGTCATTACGCTTTAATTTACATTGAGTTGGCTCTCCAAACTCAGATTGAGAGACCTGTAAAACAACATCTTTGTCTTGTGTCTTGAGGTGTTTATTGGGATCAAGCATCAGCTGGATTGTTTTGTATGTGGGCTCTACATATTTACTTGATGTTGCATATCTCCATGATTTTAAAGAAACATCAATTGAGCCATAAGTAGGATTGAGATTAACTTGAACAGCACCTGAAAAATAAAGATCTGTCAAATCTTGCGAGCCGTAGTTATAGCGATGTTCAACCATCTGATTGAACTCTACCACTGGAGATGTGAATCGCTCGTAGTATTTTTGGTTAGGATTACAAGCTTTTAAAAGGACCTCTCTTTTTTTGGTTTCGTATTTGAGGCAATCACCATCGCTTCCGGCTTCATATTCTGTGCAAACTGGGCCTTGTACGTATGTCAGAAGCCCTTTTGCCGACGCTTTTACTTTTAAAACTTTTGTGTTTGTGCTGTTTGAGATAGTGAGTTCTTTTTTTGCAGCCTTTAAATCGCCGCTGATACAATGGTTTCCACTAACTAAGCTCATAAAGAGTCCGTCACCATAAGCTAGACTTCTTTGAGAAATATCTTTGTTATTTAAAAAATCTTTCAAAGACCAACCACTTGAATATGCAACAACAGACAAGGACACCAGACACAGAAATAGCGCTTTCATAGAAACCCTCCAAATATGTGAGGGCATATAAGCACAAAGAGCACTGTGACTCAACAGTGCTCTTTGTGCATTGACGGACCGAGAAATAATTTTCTCAGGTGTTTTTAAGATTTTTTCATATCTTCCAAGGTTTTACCCATAGCTTGAATTTCCTTTTCGTAGGCTTCAAAGATGGCTTTTTCAATTTCTTCGCGAAAATCTTGATTCAAAGGGTGTGCAATATCGCGAAACTGCCCATCTTTTCTCTTTTTTGAGGGCATTGCGACAAAAAGCCCGGTATTTCCGTTGATGATCTTGAGATCCCTAACAACGAACATATCGTCAAAAATGATTGTGACATAGGCTCTGAGGCGGTCTTCGTTGACCGGATAGATTTTGATTTCAGTGACCTTCATAAGCTGCTCCTTTGGTGTACATATTTTGGGTTCAACATAAGTTGTTACCACGATGCTAGACTTCTCCTATCTTTACGGTTTCGACTGGACTGGACTTTAGGCTTTTTTGAGCTGTGATAAATTCTTAACTCATGTTGTCTTAGCTTGAGACACATCAACTTAGGTCCGGTTTTAAAGTGATTCATTCACCATATGGTGCCATCAGTAAATCATAGCAGTTATAAAGAAAAGGTAAGACGTTACTTTCACTTTTCCCTGCAGTCTCATGGATGAGACGGGGGATCCTTTAAAACCAGAGGGAGTTGCCATGAGCTATAGAGGATTATTTATTGTTTGTTTTTTGATCCTAAGTTCTCAGGTTTCAAAAGCGAGTATTCTTGTGGAACCCTACTTAGGCTACACACTTGCAGAATACGACACGGGCTCAACAAGCGATGCAAATGGAATTGTGCTTGGAGCAAGGCTTGGTTATGAACTTCCGGTTATATGGTTTGGCCTTGATTATATGATGACAGATCAAACTGTAGAACTTTCTCCGGATCAAGATGGGGAGGCTTCTCGTTTAGGATTAGTTGTTGGAGCAACAGCTCCAATGGGTGTCCGTGTGTGGGGTGCCTACTACCTAAGCGACTCCTTTGAATTTGATTCAGGGACAGAATTGGAAGGTACGGGCATAAAGTTTGGCGTTGGTTTTCGTATGATTCCACTTCTACATCTCAATTTTGAATACCTGATGAGTACTTACGATGAAGCAAATGGGGCGAGTATAGCTGATAGAGAAATGAATGGATTTATTGTGAGTGCATCGGTTCCTTTAAGTTTTTAAGGAGAAATGTGAATGAAAATACTAGTAGCAATTTTAATTTTTACTTTCTCGTACTCGCATGCTGGAATTTTTCTAGAACCCTACGTTGGATATTATTTGGGTGAAACAGATGTTGGGACTCCTTCCGGAGATGTGACAAATGATGATTCAGGAATGGCGTATGGAGCGCGCCTCGGATTTACTCTTGGTGGATATCTATATGTGGCAGGAGATGCATCTCTTATTAAAGGTGAATATGAAAACTCCTCTTCTAATACGACTGATGATTTAGAGATCATGACGTATGCAGCTGTTGCTGGTGTGCGATTGGGAATGTTTCATGTATGGTATGGACACGCTTTTAAGGTAGATGTTGAAACAATGGATGAAGGTGTTGCAACAGACTACGAAGGCACGGGTTGGAAAGCGGGAATTGGTACAAGATTGTTTGGAAAAATAAATTTGAATCTAGAGTATATTGCTGGCGAATCAGATAAAGTTGACGGAGCAGATATCCCAACTGCCTCTGTCAACAGCGTGGAAAGCTCTGGATATTTACTATCCATCGGCTTTCCTCTGAGCTATTAAATTAAAATTTCTAACTAGATATCTAAAAATATTAGAGACACTTGATTCTTATTTTGAACTCTAAGAATATTGCTTCCTTTTTTAAGAGCTTGGATGACATCCTTAGCTGACTTCACAGGAGCTTGATTCACATCTAAAATAATATCGCCCGTGCGAAGTCCATTTTTTGCCGCCGGAGATCCACTTTGCACTTCTACTACAATTGGGCCTCGCGCAGATCCTGGCTTAATGCCAAGTTCTTGTGCCATTTGTACGGAAAAGTCTACGACCTTAAACCCAATGCTAAAAGGGGCTAGATCACCCTGTCTTTTTTTAGAAGGCTGGGCTTTCGCAACGCGAGGTTCATCCGGTGGATTATCAATAAGTATTTCTGTAGAAGCTTTTTTGCCCTCTCTGAGGTATTCAAGCTTTGCTTTTTTGCCAATCTGAAAGTCTTTAACGGCATCACTTAAATCTTCTGCTTCGTTAATATCTGTTTTCTCAAACTTTGTAATAACATCATAAGCTCTTAGTCCTGCACGATCTGCAGGAGATCCTTCCACAATACCCATTACAAGAGCTCCCTGAAGGGAAGGAAGTTTTAGAACTGCTTTTGCTCTTGGAGAAATGTTGTCGATTTGTACTCCAATATAGCCGCGTAAAACTCTTCCAAATTGCTTGAGTTGAGGAAGAATAGACTTTACATGATCAATTGGAATTGCAAATCCAATTCCTGGCCCTCTTGCATCAATTGCCGCATTAACAGCTATAACTTGCCCTTTCATGTTAACGAGTGGTCCGCCTGAATTACCAGGGTTAATAGTTGCATCTGTTTGTATAAATGGAACTGCATTTAAATCACGAATTTTACGCCCTTTAGCAGAAACAATGCCTTTAGTTACAGAAAATTCATGCCCAAAGGGATTTCCAAACGCAGCCACCCACTCGCCAACTTCCACTTTACTGCTTTCACCTAATTCGACTGTCGGTAGTTTTTTAGATGTCTCAACTTTTAGAATTGCAACATCAGTTCTTTTATCTCCACCAATAACTTTAGCCTCTAAGTTACTTTTTGGATCGTCTGATAAATGTACGTAAATGTTATCGGCTTGTTCTATCACATGGTAATTTGTGACTATTGTTCCCTCTTGATCGATTATAAACCCTGTGCCGACGGCTTGAGGTTTTTGAATTTGATTTGGTTGTGCGTACTGTTCAAAAAAATCCCAAAACGGATCGCGGTAGGCGCCTGGATTGTTTCTATAATTAATGCTCACAGAGATACTCACTACGGCCGGATTAATTTTTTTAGATAGCTCAACAAAAATATTTGAAGGAAGGGGTTCGCCCAGCTTCATTGTGTAATTATTTTGAGCTTCGATCGATTGAAACGTTATGAAGATAGCAACGATCATGAATATAATGAGGGCTGTTTGAAATATACGATTGAGTTTGCTCATTCGAATTCCTTATTTTAACTGTACAAATTTGAGTTGAAGGTCCGAGATAACTTTTTTAAGAAAAGCATCTTCGTCCGTTGATAGATTTTTTTGGGTTTTACTTTGTAGTACCAAAAGTAGATCGATATTAAACTTTGCAATTTCAAGATTTTTTTCTACTTTGCCATTCTGAGGATTGGGTGCCAGCCCCATTGCCATTGCTGCGGATGATCCTATCGATAAAATAAGCGTTGATAGATTTGCTTCGAGTTTCTGATCTTGTCCTGTCATAATATCCTCCAGATTCAGGTCATAAAAACTTAAACCGTTTTGTTTCCAATTAAGTTCTTGATACGCTCTTCTAGGGGAGCGTGTCTCTGAAAATAGGAGTTTATCCCTTCGTATGTCAAGGGGTTCACCGCATAGGCGACTGCGCAAGAGGGCGGCGCCTGAAGTGGTGAGTTGTGGTTGAGTGAGTTGAGTTTCCATATTAATTTAGCTAATCTTTCTTTTGATCCTATTAGTTTTGCAACATACTCATCTGACTTCATTAGATCTTTCTGAAAACTCTGTTGTAATACAAAGGCAAAGGGTAGAAAAACCTTCTGAACAAACGTTATGCGCTCAGTGCTCCTACTCAGATAAAACGGCAAATTGAGAAGGAAATCAAAGAACTGTGCAAGGATAAAGAAAATTTCACACAACAGAGTTCTAAAACCTAAAAAAAGCGATGTATTAGACGTCGAATAATGGAGTTGTAAAGTTAAAAGATCTTCAACTTCTTGTTTATTGAGTTCTCTGAGAAGAGATTCTGTGAGAATAATTTTAGTTTCTCCCCACCCTCGGCTCATCGTTAATATGAAGGGCTCTGGAAAGGCTGAAATAAAGATTTTAGGCGACTGAGTTCTCAGTGCCTTAGAAATTTTGGATAGGCAGTCTTGTATTCCCCAGATATCTTGCCCCACAACTTGTTCCGTTTGGAAAAATATGAGGACCCTTCTTTCGCTTAAAAAGTAAATATAAAAATTGAATGCAGAGGCTATTAAGAATCCTAGCAAAAGACCTTGCCGTCCCATTAAGAATTGACCTGTAACTAAGAAGATAAATGCAATTGCAGCAAAAAAAACTAGACTTCTTGAACTCAAAAATGGCTCCTTGATGTGTTAAAGGACGTGACTTAAAAAGAAGACAATAAAGATGCAGTCGGATCAAGTTTTTTGATTCGAAAAATTCGTGAACTCAAGATCTTGCCAAACGCGTCAAACCCTTGAATTTAAAATGTTTTAATTGGACCGTGCGAGTAATCATTTTTATCCTATAAAGAAGATAAAACAGTTGCTGTTCGGTAGAAACTGTAACTCATCGAACCAAGGAAGTAGTATGCAAGTTGATCAGCTTAACAATGAAATTCAAAAAGAAAATCCTTTTGTAAAATCTGTACTTCAAGAAGTATCCAAAGTGATCGTTGGCCAGCAAGAAATGGTCGAATCAATAATCATGGGGCTTTTAACGGGCGGTCACGTTTTACTTGAGGGGCTTCCCGGGCTAGCCAAGACACTTACAATTTCGACGGTATCAAAAGCAACATCGCTGGGGTTTCAGAGAATACAGTTTACGCCAGATCTTTTGCCATCGGATCTTATAGGTACAATGATATTTAATATGAAGACCAATGAATTTACTGCTAAGAAAGGCCCCATCTTTACAAATATTGTTCTTGCTGACGAAATCAATCGCGCGCCAGCAAAAGTGCAAAGTGCGTTACTTGAAGCGATGGCAGAAAGACAAGTTACAATTGGAGATACAACGTATCCTCTCGAAAGCCCCTTTCTAGTGATGGCCACACAAAACCCTATCGAACAAGAGGGTACCTATCCGCTTCCAGAAGCACAAATGGACCGCTTTATGTTTAAGACAGTTGTAAAGTATCCTAAAAAATCAGATGAAATGAAAATTTTGGAGGGATTGTCGACTGATACAGTACCCTCTATTCAGCCTATGATGGGTAAAGAAGATATCTTAAGAATTCGTAAGCTTATTAATCAGATTTACATCGACTCAAAAGTTAAAAACTATATTGTCGAAATTATTTTTGCATCCAGAGAGCCAGCAGAGATGGGATTGAGAAAGCTTTCAAACTTGATCCAAGTAGGGGGATCTCCAAGAGCAACAATATCTCTAGCAAAGGCGTCACGTGCCCACGCATTTTTAAAGGGACGGGGTTATGTGACTGCTGATGATGTAAAAGCCATATGCAATCTAGTTATGAGGCACAGAATTATACTCTCATATGAAGCTGAAGCAGAATCGATAACGACAGATCAAGTGATTAATGAAATTTTAAATCACGTTGAAGTTCCATAATTTTTCTAGGAGTTTCATTTGGAATTAAGTCCTGAGCTTTTAAAAAAAGTGAAGCTTCTTGAGATTCAAACTCGCAAGCTTGTTAATTCTCTATTTGCAGGAGAGTATCACTCTGCTTTTAAAGGCCAAGGAATGACCTTTTCTGATTTCAGAGAATATGTTCCTGGTGACGATGTTAGAAACATATCATGGTCACTCACAGCGCGTGCTAATAAACCTTACATTAAAAAATATGATGAAGAGCGAGAGTTAACATTGATGATCGCTGTAGATGTGAGTGGTTCAGGAGAGTTTGGATCTAGAGGATTGCTTAAAAAAGATGTGATAGCCCAAATGGCCGCTTTACTTAGTTTTAGCGCAGTTAAAAATAATGATCGCATTGGTCTTCTACTTTTTTCTGACGTCGTTGAACATTTTGTTCCTCCAAAGAAGGGGAGAGGGCATGTTCATCGCATTTTGAGAGATATTTTATTTTTTGAACCCAGAAGTAACAAAACAAAACTTTCTGTGGCTTTTGAGCATCTCAGGCATGTTCTCAGAAAAAAAACGAACATTTTTTTATTTTCTGATTTTTTAGATCAAGGTTACGATCAATCTTTACGTTTTTTAGCCAAGAAGCATGACACTGTAGCTGTAATTGTAGAAGATTTTTATGAAAAACAGTTTCCAAAGTTAGGTTTGATTGAATTTGAAGATGCAGAAACAGGCGAAAAAGTTGTAGTGGATACATCAGATCCGGTATTTCAAAAAAATTACTCACTTCGGAGTCAAGAAAACTTCAAGCGACGTGAAAGTGAGCTAAAGAAGGCAAATGTAGACAGAGTCACTGTGAAAACAAATGAAGATTTTGTTACGCCGCTTATACAGTACTTTAAAGCAAGGAATCGCTCATGAGTTTGCAGTGTGCAGCTAAAGTCAGCTTAGAGGCTACAAACTTACTTGGTGAAATACGGGATCTTACTGTAGGACAAAAGTTCATACTAAAGTGTGGTGGAAGTTTTAATGCGCTTAAGCAGGATGCTATAAAACTACTAGCACCTGTCAGTGAAGGGGGATCTGTCGATGTCCCGGCACTTTCCTTGATTCAGGTTTTAAGCCTCAATGAGGGTGATGTGGAGCTTCTTGTAACCAGTTACCGCGTAGGCACTCATTCACTGGATGGTTTTTCTCTTACAGACGATTCTCAAGTTCTCAAAATGACCGGTATTGAGTGGGAAGTTAAATCTGTCATTCAAGAGCAGCAAAAGCCTGAGCCCTATCCTTCTTATCCGTTTTGGGAAATGTCGTATCCCCTCTGGTTTTACGGTGTTTTTGTTTTTGTTTTATGTGCACTAATTGCAATCCCTACATATATTTTTAAACGTCTAAAAAGAAGAAAAATCGCTTTTGATAAAGTAAAAGAGTATGACACAGTCCTGATACCGTTAGATGCATTTTATAAAGAATTAAGGCGCATTGAAAAATTATGGTTATCTGAAAAGACAACTGAAAAAGAATTTGTTTCTGAATTGGCAAAGCAGTTTCGTCTTTTTTTAACAAGAGAGTTTAAGGTGCCAGCTTTTGAGTGGCCAATCTCAGAAGTCCTAAAGGAAATAAAAAAGAGTCACTATAGGTTCTATAAAATATTCTCTGCAAGAATTCTAAAGTTTTTTAAAGAGACGGAAGCTTCCAGTATATCGAAAAAAGATATTTTGTATTTCACAGAGGAAGCGCAGAAGTTAGTTGAGGATATAGACAATGAGATTCAAAAGAAAAGGGGGAAAAAGTGAGTTTTAAATACCCTCTTGTATTGGGACTCCTTCTAATTCCTCTAGGATATTTTATATTCTATGTCATTTATCTTAAGGCTAAAAATGCCTCACTAAAATTTAGCTCAAGCACTTTTTTAGAGCGTGTCCCAAGGGGGGCACGAGCTCATTTAGTTGAGTTGCCATTATATTTAAAACTGCTGGCATCTATTTTTATAATCATAGCGCTCGCACGACCTCAAGAATCTAATACAAAAATAAAAAGAAATGTTGAAGGAATAGATATCATGATGGCGTTGGATATCTCTGATTCCATGCTTATTGAGGATATGAAGCCAATTAACAGAATGGAATCTGCAAAAAAAACGATCGAAAGTTTTGTCAAAAAAAGAATTTCAGATAGGATTGGAATAGTTGTATTTTCTGGTGAAGCCTACACTCGAATTCCTCTCACTCTGGACTACGATATTTTGTTAGATTCTGTTAGAAAAATTGAACCGCAAAGAACTGTAAAAATGGGAACGGCTATTGGCGTAGCTTTAGCAAGTGCTGTTGGTCGTCTTAAGGAATCAACAGCAAAGAGCCGAGTTATCATTCTACTAACAGATGGAGAGAATAACAGTGGAACAATTGATCCACTAACAGCGTTGGAAATTGCAAAGGGTTACAATCTTCGTGTTTATACTATAGGCGTAGGGTTAGATGGTGAAGCTCAGTTACCCGTCTACCAGGTGGACCCATTCGGAAGGCGGATAAAAACATATCAACCCATTTTAAGTAAAGTGAATGACGACTTATTGAATCGCATCGCTCAAGAAACCGGAGGTAAGTACTTCCGGGCCTCAACGACAAACTCTCTTCAGGGTGTATTTAATGAAATTGACCGTCTTGAAAAAACAAAAATAGAAGTGAATAAATATACAAAGTACAATGAGCTTTTCCAAAAATATCTTTTATGGGGTGTTGTTTTTTACATTCTCTCTGTCATGCTAAAGTATAGTTTTTTAAGGAGAGGTCCATGACATATCGTTTTGAATCGATCTCTTACTTATATTGGCTTGGAGTCCTAGCTGTTCTTGTGCCGCTCATTTGGTATGCACTCATTTTGATTCCCAAGAAATTTCAAAAATTCTTCGATCCCTCAATACTCATAGTCCTCACGCAAGGGCTATCAGTACGACGAAAAAAAATAAAAGCCCTTATAGAGTTGAGTGTGGTGGTTCTATTAATCCTAGCACTCGCAAGGCCTCAATCGGGAGAGTCTTCTGAAAAGATTAAGATGGAAGGTATAGAATTAGTATTTGCACTCGATTTATCTAACTCAATGATGGCAGAAGACCTTAAGCCGTCACGTCTAGATTTGGCTAAAAAAGCAATCGCACGTTTGCTAGATCGTCTATCGGGTTTTAAAGTGGGGCTAATAGGGTTTGCGGGGAATGCGGCACTCCTATCACCTCTCACTACAGATTATTCTGCATTAAAATTATTTTTAGATTCAGCGAGTCCAGATGCAATATCATCACAAGGAACAAATTTTTCAGCTGTCATGCAAACAGCAAAAGAGGCCTTTGATAAAGGTGGAACTGAAAATGACGAAATTTCAAAAGTAACAAAGGTTATCATTTTTTTATCCGATGGTGAAGATCATGAAGAGGGCGCTTTAAAGCAGGCGGAGGCTCTTGTTAACCAGGGGATTCGAATATTTGCTGTGGGAGTGGGAACGGCACAAGGATCTCCAATTCCTATTCGAGATGAATTTGGTCAGTTGAAAGGTTATAAAAAGGATAATAAAAATCAAACAGTCGTATCTAAGGTGAATTCGTCGTTTATGCAAGAATTAGCACGAAGAGGTAAGGGGAGTTATTACCATGCAAGCTTTGATGGAAGTGAAGTGCTAGGTATTGAAAAAGATTTAAATAAACTGGAGAAAACAGAATTCGAAAGTGATTTTCTTAAGAAATTCGATGAAAACTATGAGTTGCCTCTTCTAATAGCTTTGGTGCTGCTCTTTTTGGAGCTACTTGTGACAGAGAGAATGAGTTTAACTCGGAGAAATAAATGATTTTATTTTTACTATTAGCTCAACTACTGGCTCAGTCCCCTCAGGCCGTGTATAAGAATAATACCGCGAGGGATTTATTTGAGCAGGAGAAGGTTTTTGAAGCCAAGCAGATCATACAAAATGAAGTGATTGAGAACCCCCAGTCTTCAGAGTTAAAATATAATTTTGGAAAAGTTTTTGAAAAATCAAATGAGACAGATGATGCGATTCGAGAGTATCTTTCTGCAGCAAAATCAAATCAAAATCCAGAGTTACAATTTCAGTCCTTGTTTAACGCTGCTCGATTATATGGTGAAAAAAAAGATATTTCTCTTGCACTCAAGTACTATCAGTTGGCTCTTGATATTAAACCAGAGTCCATTGAAGTCAAAACCAACATAGAGCTATTAGTTCAAAGTGGCGGAGGGGGTGGCGGTCAAAATAATCAACAACAGAACCAAAATCAAAACCAAGACCAAAAGCAAAATCAAGAGGGGCAAGATAAAAAAGATCAGCAGCAGCCTCAAGGTAAGCCTGATCAGCAAAAGCAACAACCTCAGAAGTTTAAAAGTCAGGAATTAAGTGAGCAAGACGTGCGTAGAATTCTTGAAGAATTAAAAAGACAAGAAGATCAAATTAGAAAAAAAATGAATGAACAAAAAACACAGGAGTCTCCGATTGGAAAAGATTGGTAGTTTTTTAATCTTGCTTAGTTTTTTAGTATCGCCTTTACAGGCTCAAGACCAAAAAGTACAGGCTACGGTCACCTCTAACCAAGTGAGTGTGGGACAACCTCTTGTTTATAAAATAACCGTTGAATCAGATGAGTCGGGATCTGTTGGTGAGCCTCGACTTCCTGATTTAGAAGGTTTTGAGTTAGTAAATAGGACTCAAGGAATGGAAGCTCGTAGTGAGTTTGTAAATGGAAAATTTAGTTTTGTACGCAAGCAGGTCTATAGCTATCAACTAAGGCCTAAAAAACCAGGAGAGCTTGTGATTGGGAAAGCTGAGGTTGTAGTTGGAGAAAAGACTTTTACAACTCAACCCATTCGGATCAGTGTCAAGGCTGGTCCAGCGGGGAGCCTTGCTCAAGAGGAAGAAGTAGATGATGTTTCTGAATGGGATGCGGCAGATGAAATGTTTAATCAACTTCTCAAAAGAGCAATACCTCAGGCTCAAGAGATTCCTGATTTGAATGATAAAGAGGCTTTTTTTATTCGAGTAGAGCTTGATAAGAAAAAAGTTTTTGCAGGTGAGCAGATTACAGCGAGTTGGTATTTATATACACAGAATACACTAACTAATTTTGAGCCTATTAAATATCCTGATCTTAAAGGTTTTTGGAAAGAAGATATTGAAATTGCAACACGTCTGAATTTTCAAACAGAAGTGGTAAACGGAATACCATATCGGAAAGCACTTCTCGTCTCTTATGCTCTTTTTCCTATTAAGCCGGGTACGGCTACAATTGACTCTTACAAGCTGAGAGCTTCTGCTCTTATGGCAAATCCTTTGAGTGCATTTGGTAAGCCCTATACATTTACAAAAACAAATCCTCCGGTCAAAATTGAGGTTCAACCTCTACCTCCAGGGCAGCCTGAAGATTTTAATGGAGCAGTGGGGCAGTTTCAGATGACTGCAAAAGTGGACAAATCACAGGTGCCTGCGAACGAGCCTTTTTCTTTGAAGGTTCGTTTAGAAGGGAGAGGGAATGCAAAACAGGTAGAGCTTCCAACACTAAGCTTGCCGCAAGAGTTTGAAACATTTGATACAAAATCGGATTCAAAATTTTCAAAAGATGGCTCCAGTTATAAAGAGTTTGAAGTGCTAATTATTCCACGAAAGGAAGGAAAATTAACAATTCCTTCCATTTCAATGAGTTATTTTAATCCTGCAACCAGAAAGTACGAGAGAACGCAAACTCAAGCCATCGAGATGTCTGTAGGGGCAGGTAAGAATTTAAATCTAACAGGAGCAAATCCTCTTGATCTATCAGGAGAGATGCGACAAGAGAAAAAATTAGTTCTTCCAGGTCCAGCTCTTGAGATTCCACAAAATTACTGGTCTGTGGCTGTCGAAAAATCAATTTATGCTATCAGTACTCTGATATTTTGTTTGGGACTTCTTTTAGTGGGAATGAAGGAGTTTAGAACAACTTCCGAGAATGAAGCTCTCCTTAAGCAAGTTGCTATTCGTCTTAAGACAATTTCTCAATCTCACAAGAAAAATGCCTATAAAGAAGCGGGTGTGCAGGTTATTAATCTTGTAGATTATGTACTCACAGAGTTAACAAAATCTACGGAAAGCCACTCTCTAGATGTGCTTTTAGAAAAATTGCCACCAAGTCTGCAGGAGTATTATAAGAATTCATTTCGTACATCTGTTCAGTATTTTGAAACATTGGGCTTTGCGCCGGAAGAAATATCCAAGTCATTGATGAATGAAGATCGTTTTGACAAAGAGCTTAAGATAGTTAAAGACTCTCTCCTTGAATCTATTAAAAAGTTTGGAAGGGCAACTTCATGAAAAAAGGTTTTGTTATGCTTTGTGTAGGGGGAAGTCTTGTTGCAAGTGCAAATCTTGCACCGGTAAAGCTTGATTTTAATTCTAAGGTACCCCAGACGCGATGGATGTACGACAGCAAGTCTCCTATCAAGCCTGCATACAAAAAACTTGCTCAGGTAAAGCAGGATGCTCTTAATGGAAAGTTAGCTCAGTGTTCAAAGGTTGCATCAGAGATAGCCGCATCTTTTAAGGCGATACAACCCTGGGTTTTGTTAACAGCAGCAACATGTGAAGTTGAATTACAGAAAAATAGTAAGAAAATGTCGGTTGGCAGGGCTCGAAGTCTGTTTGCTCAAATTAGTACAAAAAAAGATTGGCTATTAACTGGCCCATTTTCTACAGATCTCAGAAATATTCTTGTTGAGTTACAATTATTGGTGGCGGAGTGGGAGATTAAAAGCAGGCCACAAATTGCAAGTGTATCTATAGGCATGTTATTGGATCTCCAAGATTGGATGAGTAGTTCGCAAAAAGCAAAGGCTTATCAAATTGCTGGCGAGCACTCGTTTATCCAGCAAAACTTAGTTGATGCAAAAGCTTATATTCTCAAAAGTTTAGAGGCTAATGATAACCCAAAACTAAGAGACAGGCTTGTTGCAATTGAGTCTGCTCTCTCTCGGGCGGCTCCAGATATTACAGTTTTTTCTTTGCCAGCAATTATTTCTGCATCTGTTTTAGGTGTTGAAGAGCAAAAAATTGTAGATCGTATGAGTCTTGCTTTAAAGTCTGGAGATTTACTTTCTGCAGCTAAAGATGGCATGGAGTTAATTGAGAACTATCCAGGATCTGTTCATGCTGATTGGGCTGTGCAAAGAATCATGGATGCGTTTATGTCAATTTCAACTCAAGATGATGAGAAATACAGAGCGCTTAAATATGATTTTGTGAGTGTTATGAGAGATGGTGATGTTAAAAAACTTCAAAATTGGGGCAGTAAGGTTTTTAAGGCAGGTTTTTACAAAGATGCTCTAACTCTATTCAAAGAAGCCTATTCCAAGGCAAGCGGTGTTTTGTTTGATGTTGAGTTGTTGGATTATTTAGCGCGATCTTACATGTACACGAGTGACTTTTCAAAAGCTGAGGACATTTTTACTGAGATTACAAAAAAATATTCAGGAACTAAAGAGTCAGTTGATGCTTATTTTTACTTAGGGCTTATTAATTTTAATTTAAAAAAGTTTCCTAAAGCACAAGCTCATTTTGAACGAGCGCTTGCACAGACTCAATATACGGAACATGAGTTACCCGCCCGCTACTGGTTGTGGAGAGCTTCTCAGAAATTAGATAGTGATAGAGCTCAGCAAGAAGCGCAATTGTTGATTAATAAATTTCCATTTTCTTACTACGGACTTACAGCTATCGCAGAGCAAAATAAAGGTGTCATTGATTTGAGCTCTTTAAATAAACCAATCAAATCAAAACATGAAATGTGGTTGTCTCCGAATGAGCTTGAGAGCTGGAAAAGAGCACAGATTTTGCTAGAAAGCGGATGGTATGAAGAGGCGTCAAAAGAGCTGATGGAGTTGCCTCTTCCAAACACACCTGAGGGACAAGCGCTTTTAGGAAGATATTTTGCTGCAGCGATGGATTATCCAAGAGCTCTCAGAATGATTAATCGTGCTTGGGATGAAAAATCTGAGTTGCGAGCAAACACTTTAATTCAGACGGCTTTTCCCAAAGAATTTTTTGATACCATACAGCCGCAGGCTAAGCAGAACAAACTTGATCCAATATTAATTTTGAGTTTAATTCGACAAGAAAGTTCATTTAATGCAAAGGCTGTTTCTGCAAGTGGAGCTCTTGGGTTGATGCAAATGATTCCTCCAACGGCAAAAGAAGTTGCTCAGGCTCTTAAGATTAAGGATCTTGAGTTACCATACTCCATGTACATCCCTGAAATTAATATTCGAATGGGTTCCTATTATATTTCAAAAATGATTCGTGATTTTCAAAATAATATTCCGCTCGGGTTAGCCGCATATAATGCCGGACCAACGAAAGTTAAGAGATGGATGGTTTCATCAGGATTGAAACCTCAATCAACGTCCAGTCCAGAATACGAAATCTGGATTGATATGTTACCGTGGGCAGAAACTCGTTTTTATGTGAAGGCAATTTTGAGAAATTATTTGATATATCAATTAGTTGACTTGAAACCTGTACAGGTCAAAAATCCAGTTTGGTTAGCTGGTTTATCGCAACCAGAAGGTTGAATGTAAGTCCTCCTTCGGGTAGTCTGAAATGAGCACAAAGAGTGTTTTATTATGTATTTAGCCTTGGAGGAAGGGTGAGACTTTTATTTCTAATTGCAGCTCTCATGATCGCTACAGGATGTAGCTTAACTCACAAAAGAAATTCGGACGCAGGAGCTGCTCCGGAGATTTCTCCAGATGGTATAGAAATTGTAGAAAATGAAGAAGTATCAGATAGCGATCTTAAGCCCTCTCTTAAGGATGAAGATGACGTTGAGCCGTCGGAGATTGTTGAAAAGATGGGTGAAGCTAAAGTTTCCTTGAAAAGCTATCCAGAAATTCCTCATTCTTATAATCGTCATGTTCAAATGTGGTTGGATTATTTTCAGGGGCGTGGAAAGAAACATATGGAAACGTACCTTGAAAGATCAACTCGCTATTTGCCTGTAATGAAAAAAATCTTAAAAGAAAACGGATTGCCAGAAGATCTTGTGTACATAGCCTTGATCGAGTCTGGGTTTGGATTTTCAGCACGTTCTCATGCAGGAGCGGTTGGATACTGGCAATTCATTCGTGAAACGGGAAGACGTTATGATCTTGAAATCAATTCATTGATTGACGAAAGAAGAGATCCTATTAAAGCAACTCATGCAGCTGTTCGTTATTTCAGATCTCTCTATAATGTTTTTGGAAATTGGTACTTTGCATTTGCTGCGTACAATGGTGGTGAGAATAGAATGTTTCGAGTGCTGATGAAGCATGATTCACGAGATTTTTGGACAATTGCCGAGACGCGACTTCTTCCAAAAGAAACTCGCAACTATATACCAAAATATTTAGCAGCGCGGATGATTGCTAAAGATCCTGAGAGGTATGGATTTACTGGATTAAATTTTTCTGACGAGCTTAGTTATGCCGAAGTTGTAGCAAGCCAGACGGTTAATTTAAAAACATTTGCAGAGGAAATGGGTGCGGATTATGAGCAAATTCGCCATTTGAACCCAATGTACACGACAGAATTCGCGCCAAGCTTTAATGGAAAGAGTATTACCCTTAGAGTGCCAACTCAGTTAACTGAAAAAGCTCCACAAGCAATTGCAAAAGCATACGTGACAGATACACGCACGATTGCAGCTGTAAAATCTTCTGAATACTACAAATATAAAGTTCGTCGAGGAGATAATCTTTCTAAAATAGCGCGACGCCATGGAACCTCAGTTGCAAATATCAAGAGGTTAAATGGAATTAAGAGCAATAACTCACTAAGAGTAGGACAGTTTTTAAAAGTGCCAGATCAGGTGAACTCTAAGAAACTACTTAATGATTTGCGGAGGTCTCTTAAGGACTCTAGACAAGCTAAGAAAGACAATAGAGGTACTCAAATCCTTAGAAAAAATAAAAATAAAGTCTACGTCGTACGCAGGGGAGACACGCTCACTCGAATAGCGCAAAAACATAAAGTGTCGTTGTCAAAACTATTAGCTGCTAACGAAATTCGTAGGGCATCGAAGTTAAATGCTGGAATCAAAATCATCATTCCACAGTAAATATAAAGTCTTTGTTCTTGCAGTTCTGCTGGGAGTGAATCCACCACTTCTTGCGGGAATTTATGACTACAGTCATATTTCTATTGGTTATACAGCTTACGATATGGATTATGAAGAGCCTGGAGTTATGAATGAGAGTTCAGATTTGAATGATATCAAAGGGTATAGTATAAGCGCCTTTCATCACAATACTTATGTTGTAGGCTTAGAGTATGAGAGTTTAAAAGGAAACTTACATTACGATGGAGCCACTTTTAGCGGAACTCCAATTCAAACAGAAACTAAGGATGAAGTGTGGAATGGCCGAGTGTTGATCGGCTACACAGTGTCTCCTGATACAATTTTATACTTTGGGTATGGATTTAGGCATTGGTTTGATGATTTAGTTATTTCATATACAAGAACCACGGAATACCAGTATGTACCACTGGGTCTTTATTATAATCTTCTAGATGACTCTCCTCTTAAGCTATTTTTTTTAGCAGAGTATGACTACTTTATCGAGGGTAAGAATAAATCAACATTGAGTAGGACGGGTACCGGGCGAAATGATGTGACTGTAAGGCAATCTGATGGTTACGGATTCAGATTGGCTTTAGAGTCTTTATATTCACTAGAGCCAGTCTCTTTTGGGTTGGACATGTTTTATCAGTATTGGGCTCTTGAGGATTCGGAATCAAAGCCTTCTGGATTCGGATCAGAATTTGTGAAGGAACCAAAAAATAATACTTCAATTTTTGGTATTACTTTTAAAGTTGTTTACTAGAGTAACTCTAGCTTCAAACGTACTTTGCTAAAATTTTATCTGCCAAATTCATAAAAACCTGAGATTCACTGCACTCAGGTTTTGAATGAACAACAGGAATTCCGATTTCGCAACCCAAGGCTGTTTGCTGTGTAAATGGAATTTCTGCAAGTTTTGGAATGTCATTTTTAAGTAAATAACTATCTAGCTCTCCCTTAGGGAACATATTCATTTTTTCGCCTGTAGGAGATAAAAAGTAAGACATATTTTCTACGACACCAGCAATAGGAACATTGAGTTTTTTGAACATATCTATTGCGCGAGTGACATCAATCATTGAAATGTTTTGTGGGGTTGAAACTACAATGGCTCCTGCCACAGGAACTTTCTGGCAAATTGTTAATTGAACATCTCCTGTTCCAGGGGGAAGGTCCAAGATTAAATAATCTAGTTCGCCCCACTCAACATCTCTAAAAAACTGTTCAATGGCTTTGAAAAGCATTGGTCCACGCCATATAAGTGCGCTGTGATCTTCAACAAGAAAGCCCATACTCATCAGCTTCATATCATATCGTTGAATTGGTAGAAGTTTATTTGCTGCATTTACTTCTGGTGTTTGGTTCAATGCCCCCAACATCCGTGGAAGTGATGGTCCGTAAATATCGGCATCCATTAACCCTACTTTTGCCCCTTTTTTTGCCAATGCAGTAGCTAAGTGAGTAGAGACGGTGCTTTTTCCAACCCCTCCTTTGCCTGAAGAAACAGCGATGATGTATTTTACGCCGGGAATCGGTTTTTGTTGATCAAATGGGTTGCTCATAGTTTACTATCCTTGTGAAATGGTTCTTACTATTAAACCTTATTGTAGTCATCCTTCTTTTTATCTTGATTCGGAGATCGAAGAGTAACAGTGAGCCATCAAAACTTAATTTTAATAAGAAAACTCCTATAGATAGTGGCAGTTTTGATTTTATTTTTAAATCAAAACAAGAAAACAACGATTCCTATGAAAAAGTGCTCAATATCTTATTTCAGTACAATGGTGAAACGTGGGATGCCTACGAAGTTTTGGGGCTACCGGCAGGTAGTCATATTGATGCTGCTCAAAAAGCCTATGAGGTGGCGGTTTTAAAGCAACCTGAGTCAAAGGCATTTTTAAAAGCTGCGCTCGATGCAGTCGTTCAAACGAAATCTAGTAAATAATACCAAATATGCCTACTCATCCAGCTGTAAATCTAAGCTCAAATGGCAGAGATTTTGCTTTTGTGCTACGTATTCTGAGTTGAGGTTGGAGTTATGTGCTTGAAGTTCGTATTCGTATTCGTCATTTTTTTGCTACATGTGCACGTGTTTGCAGTTAGTAAGACTTGCACAACCTATTTTTTTCTTCGCGAATTGAAAGAGTCTGAGTCTTTTGAGGTTGAGGAAATTACCTTAGAATTAGGTGGATCGAACTGGAGCAATAAAAGAGTCAATTCTAAATCTTTTTTTGAAAGTACTGAAAGATCTCAAGAGCCAATTGTTCAAGAAGATCGTATTCGCATTTTTTCGCACCAAGGAGTTCAGAGATCCACAGAAATCATCGATGGAATTTTGGTGATCACCAATCTTAATACCAATAGGAGATATAAACTTCAGTTGGAAGATGTTAATTTGAATGGAACTTTCACAGAAGATCATCGTTTTTGGATTATGCCCTACAACAAAGATCGTTTTTTAGTTTGGGCGTTTTCTAGAGAGAAAAATAACATTGCAGAAATATTTTTTGATGAAATGAGTGAAGTTCGCAGTTATAAATACTCTATATATGGAACAACGCCTTTTGTTGAAATTCATCTGCTCAACGGTGACTTTTCTGGAAGAATGATAACAAAGCTTGTTTATATTAATTTGTACACTATGAAAATGATATCTCGAGAAGAGTTTTTAAAGACTCAAAGATAATATTTAGAACACTTCCTAGTTTTTCTTGGCCTCAATTTTTGCTTGGCCTTTGTGGCATAGATAGCAATCCATCTTGTTATTGAG
>CAUJDY010000100.1 GCA_963169805.1 Bdellovibrionota bacterium
TCTTATCCTGAGGCGCGCCCCCTACAGCTGCACCTGCATACAGTCGATTATTCTCTCCAATAATCACCTCACCGCCTTCAGCTCCTACGATAACATGATTTTCAAGAACTGTATTTTTACCAATAGTCACTGCACCTCTAATTATACAGTAAGGACCTATTTCTGCCGATGAATCAATTTTAGCTTCTTTTGATATTATACTTGTTGGATGGATGCTCATGGATCACCTCTTATGGACTCATTTGCGCAAAGATTTCTGCTTCTGCTTTTAACTCTCCGCCAGCCATTGCTCGACACTCAAATGTAACAAAAGCTCCCTTATCTTTTAGAACTTTTGCATGCACCTCAAGCGTATCTCCAGGCACAACTGGTTTTCTAAAACGTGCCTTGTCTATTCCTAAAATAAAGAAGTTCCATTTACCACCAGATGGATGAGGTTTGAACGCGAGTAAACCACAAGTTTGCGCCATACACTCAATAACAAGAACCCCAGGCATAATTGGAAACTCAGGAAAATGTCCCTGAAACTGAGGTTCATTGAATGTAATATTTTTGATAGCAACTATTTGATCTCCAGCACGATTCTCCCCCCCCGCTTTTTTGATCTCTAAAACTTTATCAACCAATAAAAATGGGAATCTGTGAGGGAGAACATTTAATATTTCTTTGCTAGACATCATTTTGTACTACCTTGTCGTATCGCCTTGTTTCTATAGCTTTATTTTTTTGCTTCAAAAGCTTTTACAATTTGATCTGTAATATCAAGCTCAGCTTTTGAGAATAAAACACCGTTTTCTCTTTTTTCAAGAATGACAGAGTAATTATCTTTCTTAGCAGTCTCATCGATAACTTCTTGAAGTTTTTTAAGAATTGGCTCTGTTAACTTTCTTTCTTGCTGCTGAATTTCCTGCTGATTCTTTTGAACAAGCTGTTGAAATTCCATCATAGCTTGTTGAAACTCTTTTTGTTTTTTTCCACGAACTTCATCAGAAAGAACCATAGCTTGCTTCTCTAGCTCTTCACCTTTTTTCTTTAAGTCGTCTTCTTTAGATTGAAGAGTCTTTTTTCTCTTGTTGAATTCTGTCTCTAGATCTTTCTTAGCTTTTTGCCCAGCTTTTGTGGCTTGAATTGCTTTTTGCATATCTACATAGCCAAGCTTAACTTCTGCAAACGCAGTACCTGCTAGCGCAATAACTGCCAATATTATTAGTTGTTTCATTATGTACTCCTTTTTATTACTTGTTCTTTAAAATTAAAATGGTGCCCCAATTGAGAATTCGAAATTATTACCTGATTCGCTTTCTTTACGATCGATAGGGAACCCCCACTCAAATCGCAATGGACCAATCGGAGAGAACCATCTAAATCCAAATCCATAGTTACTGCGGAAATCACCAATATCAAGATCATCTTCCGCTTGACCAATATCATAGAACACAACGCCCTTAATGCCAGCTTCTGTTATCAACGGAAACTCAAACTCTGTATTCAAGAAGAGCTCTTGCTCACCACCAAATGGGACAATATCGCCATCTGAATCTACGATTGTTTTACCCACCTGTCCAAACTGATAACCTCTCAAGCTATTTGCTCCACCTAATAAGAACAACTCATCAAACGGCGGACGTCTACCTGCTGGAGATGTGATAATTCCGTAACTTACGTTGTTTCTCCACACTAAATCCCAGAATACTTTTTGGTAAAAGCGGAATGTTCCAGTTGTAAGAGTATATTCCTTATCACCACCCACACCTGCATATTCTACGGATGCATTTGCATAGATACCATCTTGCGGTGTCATTCTATCATCACGGCGATCATACTCGAGTGTAAATGTTAAAGAACTTGTTCGGCCGTTCACCGTTTCGACAGGGAACTTAAGTGGATCTGCACCGGATTCAAGATCGACATCTGTAATATCATTTTTGTATCTAACAAATCCACGCAAATACGGCGCAAGCGGATGACCCACACGAATTGCGGCACCTTTTTTGGTTCTTTCGTAGATGTCACGAACTTCTCTTGTACTTCTGTAAATATCAAAACCAAAGCTCCACTCCGTATCGTACACATAAGGTTCTGTGAAATTTAAATTGAATGTTGATTCACGTGAAGAGTGCTGGATTCCAATACCTAATTTTTGACCACGACCAAGGAAGTTAGCCTGCTGAACCATACCCTGGAAATTAAACTTAGAGTACGTACTGTAACCAGCACCTACGTTAATTTGTCCTGTATTTCTCTCCGTTACACCAATTTCAAGGTCCATGATATCTGGCTGTCCAGCTGGAGTTTTAGAATTAAAGTTTAGCTCATCAAAGAAACCTAGACGACGAACGTTGGCAACAGATTCACGTTTTTTTGTTTCGTTGTACAACTCACCTTCAAGAACCTCTAATTCACGGCGAATCACCTTGTCTCGTGTTCTTGAATTTCCGATAATATTAAATTGTCCAAAATAAACTTTGTTCCCTTTTTCAAATTTAAAAGTAATATCAACTTTACGATCTTTTTCTCGAACCGTCGTAAGAGGGATAATGTTAGCATATGCATAACCCAAATCCCCATACATGGCTTGTAGTGCACTAACGTCCTCTTGCAATGTCTGAGCTACGAACGTTGGAGCTTCATCAATTTTAATTTTTTCTGTAAATTCAATGTTTGTGTAAAGAAGATCTCCCTGAAAATCAATATCCCCTACATAAAACTGCTCACCCTCTTCAATTCGGATCGCTACGTAAATACCCTTTTTATCTGGACTTACAGAAACTACAGGCTTTGAGATCTTCACCTGTACATAACCCTTGTTGAAGTAGTAGTAACTTAAAATCTGAATATCACGATCAAAAAGTTCCTGCTTGTAGGCGCCAGAGTTTGATATAAAACTAAAAAACCCCTCTTCTCGAGTCTGCATCACAGATTTAAGTTCAGAATCTGGAATTTTCATATTTCCAATAAACTGAACACTTTTAACTTTTACTTTATCATTTTCCAGTATATCGAAAACGAGACGTACTTGATCTGGATTTTCTTTTTTTATGGGCTCAAATGAGTATGTAATTTGAGCTAGAAAAAAACCTTTTTCTTCGTAGAGCTTCTCAAGTTTTTCTTTAGCTTTTTGAACCGTAGAGATATCTAAAATCTGGTAAGGCTTTAATTCAATAGCCTCTCTTAACTCCACATCGTCTAACTCATCTTGGCCACGAAAAACGATTTCAACCACAGAGGGTTTTTCTATAACTTTGTAGGTAAGCTTTACTCCTCCAGCAACGTTTTGGCGAATGACTTCTACATCGTAAAAATAACCTAATTTAAAAATGGACTCGATGTCTGAACGTATTAATTCGTCCGACAAAGCGCTGTTCAGTGAACGTATACGCCCAAGAATAGCGTCTTTTTCAATTTTTTTATTTCCAATAACCTCAACCTCAACAACTCCACCTATGCGAGTCGGTTTAGCTTGAGGTTTTGCTGAAACTTTTGTAGGTGGCTGTACGGGTGTGGACTTTTGAACTGCTTCTGTAGTGGATGACTGTGCAAATACAATTGACGGGAAAAATAAACTTATAAAACTAAGTCCAAAAATAATTAATCGAGCTGTCGATGAAAAACTTCTTTTTATCATATAATTCAAGGCGTTAGAGTCTCTTAAAAACTAGAGTGAGTCAACAAAACAGTCGATCGTTCCTGACATATAAGCCCATAGTTTTTGCGCATATTTTAAGCACAATCAGCCATTCGCAATCCACTGCCCGTCTTTGAGTTTTAAAATCTTAGGAAACTTTTTTGCAAACTCCATATCGTGACTTACAACAATTAGAGTCAAATTTAATTTATCCCTCAAATCAAACAAGATACTCTGAATTTTCTGTGCATTCTCAGAATCTAAGTTACCAGTTGGTTCATCTGCAAAAATTATTGACGGATTCATAACCAGAGCACGTGCGATCGCGACACGCTGCTGCTCACCTCCACTTAATTCACTCGGATAGTGATTTTTGCGATCCTCAAGCCCTAGGAGACTCAAAAGCTTACGCGCAGAAGTC
>CAUJDY010000101.1 GCA_963169805.1 Bdellovibrionota bacterium
GCGCCACCGTTGTTTTAGCTGCGCATCAAAAATCTGATATCGTTATATTTGATGCGCAGCTAAACCAACGGTGGCGCCGTACCTTTTGTTGCTACATTGTTGCCTATTAAGACTTTTGTCTGTTTCTTCCGATAAATATTGAGTGAAAAAGCGTAACTTATATTTATTCTTCAGTTTTATCTGCCTATCTATACTTTTTGGATTATTTCAAAACTTTTCGATTCCAAAGAAAAATGCTCTTGATAAGTTTATCCCTGAGTACCGCATTAAAGATTATGTAGGTGGAATAGAGGCTCCAACTGGCTTTACAGATTATATCGAAGAACAAATCTCAGATACTGATATTGTTTTTGATCATAAAAGTTTTTTAAAAAAGTCTATAAAAGATAGTCCTGTTTATAAATCTTTAAAAGACTATATGGATATATCGAATGAAAATTTAAGTGCAGGCACATGTTACGATGCAAATGGAGACGCCACTGTATGTCCTCAAAATTCTAACAGCGCTATTCATGAAAACGAAGAAATTATCAAAAGCATGAAGTTTCGTGCTAACCCTGGAAGAAGAGAAGCTTCAGTAAAAATGAATACAGTAGGAAATATCAACTCTGACATCAATTATTGCGTAGAGGATCAAAACCTAAGCCTTCGTGTTAGACAAAATATAGGATCTCAATCAAATGTTCAGCTTAAAGTAGACTCTAAAGATCAATCTGGCTCTCTTCAGTGGAGCTTGAGCTGGTAAGCCTCTGAACCTCGGATTCTAGCACCCTTACTAAAGTCTTTAAGTCCGTTACTTCTTCTTTCAATTGAAAAATATGCTCTTCTTTTTCATGCAGAACCTGTGTGTAGGCTCTTTTTATTTCATCAATGAGCGCCTGAGCCAATCCATTTCCTTTGTTTTCATCTAAATTAAAATTTGTATTTACTACTGGCTGTTGCGTATCGATGTGAATGGATTTTCTCCCGCTATTATTTTTTTGAACCGACTCATCAAGTATAAAATACTTACCGTCTTCTAGTTTGAACTCAATACTTTTGTCTTTGATGCGCCTTCTTAGGGTTGAAATACTTATGCTGTGTTTATTTGAAAATTCTATTAGAGGTAGCCAATGATTCATAAGCCGATCCTATGCACAAAGGTCCTAACTGTAAATAGAAAATGGGTAGTCATCTGAATATTCACTAGGTGCCAGGCACTTGGAAACAAATGAATTTTTTGTTTCCAAGTGCCTGGCATCTTTCTTTTTTTTCCTCTCTGCGTTAGAATGAGGTATCGACAGCGGAAAAGAGCGGCACCTATGAAGTTTGTTAAAAATAAGAAATCAATAGCATTGGTCCTCAGTGGCGGCGGAATTAAGGCAGCAGCCTTTCATATAGGCGTTTGCCTTGCTCTCAACGAAAAGGGTTTCAAGTTTGTAGGCGGACTAGCAAAAGAGTATCGAGATGAGGATAGCAGCCCTCTTAAAATTAGAACCTATGTAGGATCAAGTGCAGGCTCAATTATTTCCACCTTTCTTGCTGCCGGCTACACCGTAGAAGATCTAATTATTGCCTTTGAAATGGGAATTAAAAGCATACCCCGCCCAGCTGTTCCAAAACTAAAACCACTCACTTATTGGGATATATTCTCTTTAGACTCTCCAGGAATTTTAAAATCGATTCCAAGTAAACTTCGCAAAAAATCTTTAGTAACAGGAGGCTTTGAGGCTTTACTCAAAAACGGTTTAAAGTTTAGCGGTTTATTCTCCACCAAAGGGCTAGAAAAGTATCTTCGTACAAATGTACTCCCAACGAATAATTTCAGTGACCTGGCAGCCAACCTATACATAGTTGCAACTCAACTCAACCACTCTAGAAAAACCGTATTTGGCCCCATTACTAATGAAATCTGCACCGGAGAAACAGAGTACGCTGGTTACTCTAAAATCAGTGATGCTGCGGCAGCATCCATGGCTCTTCCACCTGTTTTTGGACCTTATGGAATCCAAAATGAAAAAAAAGAAATGAAGTATTTTTTTGATGGTGAGATTAGAGATACTCTTTCTACTCACGTAGCAGCAGACCACGGGGCTGACTTGGTTATTTCAAGTTATTCAATTCAGCCTTATCATTATAATAAAAAAATGGGATCGCTTCATGAGTATGGAATTCCACTCATCATTAACCAAGCCCTCTATCAAGTTGTAGAACAAAAGATTCAAAGGCACATCAAATACCAAGATGATATCAAAACAATTTACAACGCTGTGGATGGTTACTTTAAACAGATGAATCTTCCCGACGAACACAGAGAAAAGCTTTTAGAGATTATAAAAAAGCGAGTTAGCTACAAACCACAGGTTGATTACATTTACATTCACCCTAATCCTCAGGATTATGAAATGTTTTTCGTGGATCACTTCTCACTCAATAGAGTCATTTTAGAGCGGATAGTAAAAATTGGATTTAAATCCGCTCTAAAAGTCTTAAGAAAGTACGATATTTAATCTATCACTTTATACCAAATGTGCGACATGCTGTCTCAACATCTGTATCAGAGATATCATTGCAAACCCCATCTATTCTCACTCCCCAGACACGAGCAGTTACTGCTCTAGCAAGTTCATTGCAATCTGTGCGTCTATCTACATACGCCATTAAACTACTGCTACAGGAGTCTGAGTTGTACAATTGAATTGCCCTGTTTGATCCAGCGGCTTTAAATGCTACACATACAGCAGATCCAAACATATCATGAATATCCTCACATCTTCCATTAATGCGAACACCCCAAACTCTTTTACCTGCAATCAAAGAACAATCAAATCCAGGCCTTAAGTTCGCGATTAATTCACCGCTACAAGTATCTGACTGATATAGAAATATTGGCCCCGCTGCCTCCGTGGTCATTATCCTCACCACACTCTCTTAAATAATCTCTTGCATCTCGAATCGCTTCACGTGCTTGATTGATGCAGTATCTACTGCAAGAAAAATCACATTCATCCGCCCGTACATTTATAGCTCCTAAAAAAATCATCGCTGCTAATATTAATAACTTCATTTTATTCCCCCGAATGTATCATTAAAGATTGTGGCATTTTCATTACATTTTGAATTACTACCCTCATATTTTCTTTCAACTTCCGAGACGCTACCTTCTACATCAAATTTAATTTTGATAAGATTTGTATAGGCATCACAAAAAGCAATAACCTTAGATCTGTGTAGTTGGCCGCCTTCAATTTTGCCCATCAAACGATCTTTTTCTGCATTACACTTGGAATTACTGCCTAAGTAATACTTTGCCTCACCTTTTTTGTTGGCTTCATTATCGTAGAGCTCAATATTGAGATTTGTATAAGAATCACAGGTAGCAATTACGCGCACTAATGGATAATCAAAGTCCTCACCCTTACACTCATAGCCGCGATACCTCATTTCTCTCAGCAGCTCTCGATCTGTATAGCGATCAAGAGACTGAGCGTTTGCAAAAAAACTGATAAATAATAGTAAACAAAGAATCAATGATTTCATGATTCACCCCCTGGGCCAAGATTACATTCAACAGGGGGTAGGGCAGTCAACTTATATCAATGTCTTTAAAATACGTGTCAGAAAAGGCTGTGAGAATACACCTAGAACTAGAACCATAATAACAGAGAGGTAGACAATGGAAAGAGTTGAAACACTCTCATTTTTTACGAATATTTCAGAACTTTCCTTATCCTTCATATACATATAAACAACAGGTTTTAAATAATAATAAACGGCAATTGCTGAGCTCATCATACCCCAAATAACCAACCAGTACTGCTCTACCTGTATTGCGCTTGAGAATAAAAATACTTTAGCAAAAAATCCACCTGTTGGAGGAATCCCCGCTAAGCTTAATAAAAATATAGACATCGCCAGCGCTAACCAGGGGTGGTCCTTTGCTAGTCCTTTTAAAGTATCTAGGTTTAGATCCTCGCCCTCTTTCTTTTCGTAAACGCACATAAGCGCAAATAAACCCATAATAGTGAACATATAAGTTAAAAGGTAAAACAATATACCCTGATATGAAAACTCACCCGTTCCAAGCACCGCAGAGATCAATCCAACAAATAAATATCCTGAATGTGAAATACTTGAGTACGCTAACATTCTTTTCAGTGACGATTGTTTAAGGGCAACCATATTACCTAAAAACATAGTTAAAATTGCAACCCATTGGAGGGTATATAAAGCCACATTCATGTCCATCAATCGGATAACATCCACAAATCCGAGTAGAAAAACAAAAATTACCAACTTCACAGTTGTTGCCATAAAAGCTGTCATAGGAGTAGGAGATCCTTGATAAACATCTGGTAGCCATGAGTGAAATGGTACCAGGGCCACCTTAAAAAACATCCCAACTAAAAAGGCCATGATTCCAATTGTCAGCAAATTTTTATCTACTTGATCGCTTGCACTCAGAATTTTTGTTATTTCAGTAGTTTGTGTTGCACCAAAAATAAATGCTATTCCAAAAAGCAAGAAAGCAGAAGCAAAGCTCCCAAGTACAAAATACTTAAACGAGGCTTCTTTTGGTACAACAGAGTTTCCGCTCAGTCCGACTAGTACATAGAGTGGTAGTGACAACAATTCTATTCCAATAAATGTTATTAAAAGATCATTTGAGTAATTTAAAACCAGCATGCCAAGTAAAGCGCTAAGCAGTAAAAACACGTGCTCTGAATACTGGTTTTTGGGAATACTTGGACTGCGATATCCCAGAAATAATGTAAAGAGTGTCGATAGAACTAGAATTATTGTTGTGAGCTTAATGTACGGTGAAAATACAATTGTGTTATTAAATGCATAAACCACTTCAGTTGTATTTCTTAAAACAATTAGGACGCCAGTTAAAATCACAGCAAAGGCTGCCTGCAGAAATGTAAATAGTGGTTTTTGCTCTACGTTTCCTGAAAATATTTTAACTGTTACAGGCAAAAGGCTTAAAACAAATAGAACCATTAGCGGTATTGTGAGCGATATATCTTGTAAGTAGATTCCTAATTCCATTTTTTACTCCTGCTCCGCTTTCTGTGCAATTGGCAATTCATAATCTAGTTGTGTTTTAACCAAATGATCTAAGCTGGATTGTGACCAACTTAAAAAATGGTTGGGAAATATTCCCATCCAAAAAATCAAAATAATTAAAGGAGCCAGCACAATAGTTTCTCTTAGTGATACATCTTTGAGAGCCTCATTGTATGTACCTTCCTTAGCTCCCTTTACATATTCTCCCTCTGGGCCAAAGAATACTTTCTTAACCATCCACAACATGTAGGCTGCACCAAGTATAACGCCCAAAGCTGCAATTGAGCCCAATGCTTTATTTTTCAAGAATCCGCCCATCAAAATATAAAACTCTCCAACAAAGCCGTTTGTTCCGGGCACCGCTATAGACGACATCGTCACAATCAAAAATAAAATTGTGTAGATTGGCATAGCTGCCGCTAGTCCTCCATAACTTTTAATTTCTCTTGTATGCGTACGCTCATAAATAATTCCAACAAGCAAAAACAGCGCGCCGGTACTCACCCCATGATTGAGCATTTGGTATAAAGCACCAGTTGTTCCATATATATTAAGTGCAAATAAGCCTAAAACCACATAGCCCATATGGGACACAGACGAGTATGCCACTAGCTTTTTGATATCTGGTTGGACCATCGCTACCAGAGCCCCGTAAACAATTCCAACAACTCCCAAAAGCATCACAAACCAACCGTAATAGTTTGTAGCCTCAGGAAATAGCGGAATAACAAATCTCATAAAACCATAAGTTCCCATTTTAAGCATGATTGCTGCCAGTATAACAGAGCCTGGTGTAGGCGCTTCAACGTGCGCATCTGGCAACCATGTATGAACCGGAAACATTGGAACTTTAATTGCAAAAGCAATAAAGAAAGCTAAAAACATAAGGGTCTGTGGATTTAAAACCTCACCTGCAACAAATGGAATTTGAAGTTTATAGAAATCAATCATACTTGCAGATGGCGCACCCAGCTGCTCTGCCGTCATAAAAATAAGAGCTAAAATAGCAACTAACATTAATAGCGAACCGGCCATCGTATATATAAAAAACTTCATTGCCGCATAGATTCTGCGAGTCCCACCCCAAACACCGATCATTAGGTACATAGGTAAAAGAGAAGCCTCAAAGAAAATATAAAACATAATGCTATCTATCGAAAGAAACGTACCCAACATAAATGTTTGAAGTAAAAACAAAGCAAAGTGAAACGTTTTTTCCTTCTTTTCTATTGAGTGCCAGCTGCCCAAAATAACTATCGGTGCAAAAAAAGTTGTCATCAAAACAAGCCAGAATGATATCCCATCAATTCCCACGAAGTAGTTAATGCCAAAAAAGGAAATCCATTCGTGTTTTTCAACCAGCTGAAGCGCTGCTGTTGTTTTGTCAAACATCTGAAAGAGGCAAAGGCTATATACAAAATGTACTATTGCCATTAGTAGACTACCAACTCGCACCTTGCTTTGAGGCAATAGTAAAACTACTGCAGCAAAAACTATTGGAAGAAATATTAGGCCCGTTAAAAACATGAAATACCTCGCATCTCGCTTCTATCTACGTATCAAAATAAAATTACAGAAATCATCGCTATAAAACCAATTACAATATAAACGGCATAGCTTTGTAGATTTCCATTTTGTAGTGATCTCAGACCCTCTGCAGAGTTCTGAACAAAATTCGTTAATTTATATGTCGCCTTATCAATAAATTCTACGTCCATATAGAGCCATAGATTTCTACTAAACACCACCAATGGATTAATAATAGCTTTAGCATAACCCTCATCTACAAAATATTTATTGTAGACGATGTTATACAGACCCTTGATTTTTGATGCCACTTGAGCAGGCTTTGCAGTGTCTTTTACATAAAAGATGTAAGCAAGAGTTGCGCTAGCAAATGCTACAGATACAGAAATCAACATCAGAAGTACTTCTTCTGCAGTTGTTGCATTTTCTATGTGTAGCGGTGATATTTTTCCAGAAAACCACTCTTCAAGAATATTTGGTAGATGGAGGGCGTGTCCAATCACGTGAGGAATCCCCAAGTATCCGCCCACAACAGAAAGTATTGCTAGAATGATAAGTGGAATTGTCATGCTCAATGGTGATTCGTGCGGATGAACCTCTTTTGGCACTCGAGATTTACCCCAAAATGTAAGTGCCATCAAACGTGTCATATAAAACGCTGTACATCCTGCTGCGACTACCCCAACAAGCCAAAGCAAAAAGTGGCCGTGTGAGGAAGCATACGAAAACCACAAAATTTCATCCTTACTAAAAAATCCCGAGAATAATGGGGTTCCAATTATCGCCAGCCAACCCGCTACAAAAGTTATGTGTGTAATAGGAAGTTGTTTTTTTAATCCGCCCATTTTGCGTATGTCTTGTTCACCCTCCATACCGTGAATGACAGAGCCTGATCCCAGGAACATTAATGCTTTAAAAAATGCATGAGTCATTAAGTGGAACATTGCCGCACCAAATGCTCCTACACCAACTGCTAAAAACATATATCCCAGCTGAGACACGGTTGAATATGCGAGAACTTTTTTAATATCCCATTGTGTGAGACCTATTGTTGCTGCAAAAAGCGCAGTTGATGCGCCAATGACAGCTATTGTGGTCATTGTTATCTCTGTTGCCATGAACACAGGGTTCATTCTTACAATCATGTATATTCCAGCTGTTACCATGGTTGCAGCATGAATCAGAGCAGAGACAGGAGTCGGTCCTGCCATTGCATCTGGTAACCAGACATAAAGTGGCATTTGAGCTGACTTTCCTGTTGCTCCAACAAACAGCAAGAGTGTTGCAGCCGTCAGAAGACTTAATGGAATACCCGCAACATCTATCATTCTTGCATTAATCTCTTGAAACTCAAATGTTCCAAACAAAGAAAATAAAATAAATATTCCAAGCAAGAGCCCGGCATCTCCAACTCTGTTAGTTATAAACGCCTTCATTCCTGCTGCGGCCTTTTCTGCGTCTTTAAACCAAAAACCAATTAAGAGATAAGAACAAAGTCCAACGCCTTCCCAACCAACAAACATCACAATTAAGTTTGATCCTGTAACTAGCAGTAACATGTTAAATAAGAAGAAATTTAAATATGCAAAGTACTTTGAGGGTCTCTCGTCATGAGACATATAGCCAATGCTAAATAAATGAATCAAAGAGCCTACGCCTGTAATGATCAGACACATCAAAATACTGATGGTATCAAACATAAATGAAATGTTGATTTTGCTCTCTCCAATTAAAGTCCAATTGTAGAAGTGAACTAAGATTTCTCTTTGAGCGTGAGGTAGCGCAAGAAGGTCTCTATAAATAAGCAGCGTTGCCGCGAAGGAAGTTGCTGCAGCTAAAGTTGCAACAGTTCCAGCTAAAATTCCGTTTTGATTTCTAAATCGAATACCGTTAAACAAAAAACCCGCAACCGGGGCAAAAAGCAATACAAGCGTTAGTATGTGATGTGTTGTCATATTATCCTTTTAAGTTCTCAAAGAGTCTAATTTCTACACCATTGAATTTTCTAAACACTGATATAGCAATAGCAAGCCCTATCGCAGCCTCTGCTGCCGCAATAGCCATTACGAAAAATACAATAACTTGTCCGTCTGCTAAATTGTGATGCCTGCTAAATGCCACAAAGGCTAAGTTCACGGCGTTTAACATCAACTCTATACTCATTAGGATTACAATAACATTACGTCTAACTAAAACACCTACCATTCCAATAGTAAACAGCACACATGATAGAAGTATAAAGTGTCCTAGTGTTATATTACTCAGTTCTAGCATGTGTACCACCTTTAGCTTTAGCAAGAGCAATAGCCCCAATAAGAACGACTGTTAACAGAGCGCCTACAACTTCAAATGCAAATATATGTTTACTAAATAACAGCTCAGCTAATTTTTTTGTCTCTAATCCTCTAGACTGCAACCATTCTGAATTTGATGCTTTCATAAGGTACGTGCAAGGAAGAGCAATCAAAATAAATCCCAGTGCTATGACGCCAAGTTTTGATAAATTGACTCTCCAATTTCCAGAGAAGGGCTGATTTTCATTTCTTAAATCAAATAACATAAGAACCATTACAAAGAGCACAACAACTGCCCCGGCATATACCATCAATTGAACGGCTGCTAAAAACTGTGCATCAAGAATAAAAAATAATCCTGACAAAAATAGCATTGTCAGGGCCAAACACAGCGCTGAGTAGATTGGGCTTGGCATCAACACAACTCCGAGGGCGGAAATCGTAACTAAAGCCGCAAAAAAATGAAATACAATTGGATATATATCCATTAAATACCTCTCGCAAAATATAGAACAATGGCTGTGATAGCCGCGTTTGCTAGCGTCCAAGGAAGGAGCGTTTTCCATCCTAAATTCATAAGCGTATCGTATCTAAACCTTGGAAGAGTCCATCGAACCCAAATAAAAATCCAAAGTAGCAGCGCCAACTTAACAATAAAAGACACATGAAAAACTAAGGCTGTAAGCAAATTTGCAACTGTGCCCGCACCCACCTCCGTTGCAATCAAAGTCCGTACAGTGTCTTCTGTGAGGCCGGGAATCAAATAGCCACCCAAATAAAATGTTGTTACTAATCCTGCGCCTACCATCATGTGCCCATATTCTCCCATAAAGAACATTAGCATTTTGAATCCACCGTATTCTGTGTGAAATCCCGCAACAAGCTCGCCCTCTGACTCTGGTAAATCAAAAGGAAGTCTGTTGCTTTCGGCAAAGTTACAAATAAAAAACAATAATGCACCTAGTGGTTGATAAAAGATTCCCCAATTCGGTAAAAAGGGAATCACATATTCACTTCCCAAAAAAGAAAACTGCAGTGGTCCCTTTTGCATATCTATCATTGCATTCAAATCAAAGGTTCCGTAAATCATGAGAATTCCCACAATAGAAAGGCCCAGCCCAAGTTCATATGAAATCATTTGTGCAGATGCTCGAAGTGCACCCATTAACGAATATTTATTTGCAGAGGCCCAGCCAGCCAAAAGCAAGCCATAGGCGCCAAGAGAAGAAACCGCTAAAATATAAATAATACCGGAATCCATTTTCACGCCTTGAAATTGAAATGTGTATGGCCCCCAGCTTTTCCCTAACATTTCAAACGCTTCGACCTGTATCGGAATTGAAAGTGGAATCGCGGTAAATGCAAGCGCCGCTGGTATCAAGGCTACTACTGGTGCTGCTAAAAATAAAAACTTAGCGGCATTACCAGGTATAAATTGTTCTTTAAAAATAAATTTCACTGCATCCGCAAGCAGCTGAAGAAGCCCAAGCGGCCCAACGCGATTGGGTCCTAATCTATTTTGAATAAAAGCTGATCCACGTCTCTCAAGCCAAACAAGCAAAGGAACAGCCTGAATCATCATTAAGAATATTACTGCAACTTTTGCGAGGTTGATCCCTACCTCAAAAATATCTTTTCCCATTAATCCCACTCCAATGCACCGGATTTAATTTCGTATATCAATCCATAAACTAGGACTAAAACAAAGAGTCCCATAGATCCCAACAAGAAAGCTCCGTGTGGCTTGATGTAATCAGAATATACAAGCAACCATGGATAGAGAAAAACAACCTCAATATCGAATAAAATAAATGAGACGGCAGTTAGATAAAATTTCACAGAAACTTTTGTAGTTGCCGCCTCTTGTCCGGGCACACCACTCTCATATGGCATCATTTTCACTAAATTTTTCTTTGCTTTAAATCCGGCTAATTGAGTAAGCGCTATCATTCCAACTCCAAAAACAATGACAACGCAAAAAAGAAATATCACGGGCAGTAGCTGATCGAGCATGCAGGTGTCCTTTTATGACAATTTTAAATTTAAAAAATCAATTTTAAATCGAATGTTTAATAGTCTTTAAACTATTCTATTTGCTGGAAAATTTGGAACATTTTCTTTTGGGTTTCATGTCCGTATTGCTGGGCGGCAACAACACCTATGCTTAATTATTTAGCATGTATTTGATTTCTCTTTTGTGTTTTTGGTCAAAAGATCTTAGGTTATCCAAAAAGGAGCCGGTTGGTACCGTCAATGCAAGATTTTCCTGGTCGCCTCATCTCTGATCTTGAGGTCACGCTCTCTAAAAAAAAGCCCGTCCATATTGTTGGAGCTCAAAACTCTGTGGGACTTGCTGCGCTTTTAACAAGCCACAGTTACATTTATTTTCATAAAAACCCACAGCTTATTATTGTTCCAACAGATGATATCGCAGAAGAAATTAAATCTGCTCTTTTATTTTTTAACCCCAATGTGCAAGTTCATATACTGGAAAAATTTGATATTTCTCCTTACTCAGGTTTGTACCCAAATTCTCGTGCTATTTCTCAGCGGCTATTTTGGCTTTACCGAGCTCAATATTCCACTGGTGGAGAAGTTTTTATTGCAACAGTTAATTCTCTTCTTCAGCGAACGTTGCCAAGAGATGTTTTTGACTCCAATATTTTTACCTTTCGCCTCAATGATGAAATTAAGCCTGAGTTTTTAAAAAAGCTAAGTCTTCTTGGATATCAAAATGTTCCTCGCGTCGAGGATGTGGGGCAATTCTGTATGAAGGGCGGATTGCTTGATATCTTCTCTCCTGCTCACGAAAATCCTATTCGCATAGAGCTATTTGGAGATTATGCTGAATCTTTTAGATTTTTTAATCCTGAATCACAAAGAACTCTGGATGTTGCTAATGAGCTTGTTGTCATTCCGGCAAGAGAGTGTGTTTACCAAGATGGGTCTCAAGAGAGACTTCTTAAGTTTTTAAATGATCGGTACAAAGAGGCTGGTTTATCCAAAGATCAGCGTGATCATTTTTATGAAAACATAACTCTAAAGAGATTCTTTCATGGAATTGATTTTTTATTCCCATTTTTTTATGAACATACGGCACTTCCAACGGATTACTTTACCCATGAGATTTCCTGTTTTTACTTTGATCCCATTGAAATCACCAGGCAATCTGATCTCCTTTTAGAAGAAATCAAGAAAGATTTCTCTGCAACATCTGAAAGCTTATCCGCACCTCCAGATTTGATTTTTTCGGAATTTTCTCAAATCACAATTCCAACTGGATCAAGAACGGTCGCATTTACTCAAATTGAGGTTCATGACTACAAAGATGAGTCTGAGCAATTTTATTTTCATTACAAAATTTCAACTCCCAATTTTACAAAAGAAGATCCAAAGGAAAGACTTCAGCTTTTGTGTGATAAGGTAAAGCAATCTTATTCAAAAAATCAAAAAGTCATCATTACAACTCGAACACACGCACAGGCGGAACGAGTCAAGTTGCTACTTGAGGGTAGTGAAATATTGTCCCACATTCACTCTGAAGATCATTATGATTTTCATTCTCTATCCTATGAGAATGTAGATATTATTCCACGAGCCCTCCCTCAAAGCGCATTTTTTGAAACAGAGGGAGTTCTTTTTTTACGAGAAGAAGATTTTTTTGGAGAAAAACAAGTTCGCTCCAAAGTTAAACGCGGACAAGTAACTCAAACAAAAAATCTGATTCTTTCTGACTTAAAATTGGGAGACCTTGTTGTCCATAGCGAATTTGGAGTTGGAGTTTATGAAGGCCTCAAGACGATGAATGTTCAGGGTATAGATTCTGAGTTTGTTCTTTTGAAGTATAAAGATGAAGATCGCCTCTATGTTCCTGTTTACAGAATGAATTTGATACGGAAGTTTACTGGAATTGCGCCTCTTGATAAATTAGGCCACAACAATTGGTCAAAAGTAAAACTGAAAGTACGCAACCACCTTCGCGATGTCACCTCTGAGCTACTCAATTTATACGCTAGAAGATCCCAAATTACTCGTACGACATTCAAGCCACCAGATTTAGAGTACGCACAATTTGAGGCGCAATTTCCTTATGATGAAACTCCAGATCAAGAGCAATCCATCAAAAATATCTTAGAAGATCTCCAAAGACCTTCACCTATGGATAGATTGATTTGCGGAGATGTTGGTTTTGGTAAGACAGAAGTTGCAATGAGGGCTGCATTCAAGGTCGCACAAGAAAGACGGCAGGTTGCCATTCTTGTCCCTACGACCGTTTTGAGCTTTCAACATGCGGAGTCCTTTAAACAACGCTTCAAGGGGTGGCCACTTGTAATTGAAAATCTTAGTCGATTTACTCCCACAAAGAAAGCCAAGGAAATTATTTCTAAAATTAAAACAGGAGAGGTTGATATTGTGATTGGTACACACCGACTTCTCAGTAAAGATGTTGCGTTTAAGGATCTAGGGCTGCTCGTTGTTGATGAGGAACATAAGTTTGGAGTAACACACAAAGAAAAAATTAAAAAACTCCGTTCATCCATTGATACCATTGCAATGTCTGCTACGCCAATACCAAGAACTCTTAATATGTCTTTGGTAGGAATTAGAGATTTAAGTATTATTAATACTCCTCCGCAAGATCGCCTTCCGATACGAACATTTATCTGTAAGTTTGAAGAGGGAATAATCAAAAAGGCGATCGAGACAGAGCTACAACGAGGCGGGCAAGTATTTTTCCTTCACAACAAGGTTCATTCCATCCATGAAATTACACAAACAATACAAGAGTTAGTTCCAGACGCGCGGGTTCGATTTGGACATGGTCAAATGGACGAGGATGAGCTCGAGCAAACTATGATTGCATTTTTCAATCATGAATTTGATGTTTTGGTCTGCACAACTATTATTGAATCTGGCGTAGATATACCTAAAGCAAATACCATTCTAATTGATCGAGCCGATACCCTTGGACTTTCACAGTTGTACCAATTACGTGGGCGTGTAGGTAGAAGCAAAGAAAGAGCTTATTGTTACCTCCTGATTCCTCAATCAGGAGCTGTTGATCCGATTGCGCAAGAGCGTCTGAAGGTTCTTCAAGAAAATACAGATCTAGGATCTGGATTAAGAATTGCCCACCATGATTTAGAGCTAAGAGGGGCGGGTAATATATTGGGCGAAGAACAAGCCGGACATGCAAATGCTGTGGGATACGAACTCTACGTAGAGCTTTTAGATCAAGCACTTCGAGAGGCTCGCGGAGAAAATATTGAGCGAGAGATTTTAGAGCCAGAAATTAATTTAAGAATACCTTCTCTCATTCCTGATGACTATATTCCAGACATTCGAACACGCATGTCTTATTATTTTGAGCTTTCAAAAATTCAAAATCCAGATGATATGGATCGATATGAAGAAGAGCTTGCAGATCAGTTTGGTAAAGTGCCTGAGCCTGTTATGAATTTGATGGGTATCATGTTATTAAAGAAATATTGTAAAGATCTTGCCATTCGCGATCTAAGCGCCGGAACTAAGTCAATCTCTCTTGCATTTACAGAGCATACTCCTCTTAAGTCCGAAGATATGATCGAGCTTATAACAGGCTTCCCAAAAAAATACTCTCTAACTCCTGACAGTAGGCTTATTGTTCAGATGCAAGAAATTTCATGGCCACAGATCTATAAGGAGCTTGCTTACTTGTTAGATCAGGTGAATTAAAACTCCAACCTTAGGCCTGCAGCTAAATAGAGATCTGTAGAAAAATCAGGATCTTCTTCTGCTCTAACGACCCCTTGATCCATATACATTCTTCCTTCTACGAATATAAATGTATTTTCAAGCCCCGAATTATATGCGCTCACATCTGCTGTTTTATCAAGCCAATCTAACTGAAACTCTGCGCCAACCGCCACAAAAAAGTTATCAGTTTCTCCTGAAACCTCCAAAACCTCAATGGTATCTTCATATTCTTCTTTGTAGCTGAAATATGAATACCCAAATGTTGCATATGGAACTACATACGGCTCGTCAAAAAGTGTATCTAAGTAAAGCGTAGCTTTTATCGAAGGCACAATTAACTGTAAATTAGCGTCATCAAGAGTTGCTTCTGTTGTGTAATAACCAATCGACCCTCCAAGCGCTATGGCTCCAAAAGAGAAGTTCTTTTTGACTTCAAGACCCAAGCCAGACAGAGGAACATCTCCGGACTCATAGTATTCCTCAAAAACTGTAGGGACAATTTCTGAGGTATAGTTTGTTGGCTCATACATAGAATACATAACTTCGAACTTTGTGGTCCAATTCGGACGACGCTCTTTAAAAGGTTTAAGTATATCTGCTTTTCCAAGTGTTTTTGTTCCTGGAATGTAATCTGTATCTTCTACTTCTACCTTTGTTTCTTTCGATATTTTTTCTAACTCATCTCTTGAATAAATTTTTTCTTGTTTTAAGGGCGCAATTGGTCTTGTAACTCTTTGTGGCTTAGGCACAACAGGTTCATCTGGCTCAATTTCAACAGCAGGCGCTTCATCTGCCGCTGGTTGTTGGGCTTGCTGTTCTACAGGTTCTTCATATGCCTCTTCCAAATCTTCTACTGGCGCATCTTCATTTTTTTCTTCATTAGTAAACATAGGTTCTTGAGCGGGCTCCTCCGGCAGAACAGGCTGAGCTTCAATTGCTGGTTGCTCTGGCACTTCCGCAGGAGTTTCTATGGGCTCTTGAGGTGTAGATCCAAAATTTAGTTCTTCTATTTGCTCCTCTGGAAGCTTTTGCTGCTCAGGAGTTGTTTTTTCCATTTCTGATTCTAAGCTTTGCGCTTGATTCTCTTGTAAGGGAACTTCTTTTCTTTCTATTGGCTCGGCCGCTTGTTCTTCGACTATCTGATTTTGCTCTGCCTTCTGAGCCTCTTGCATCTCTTGATCTATTTTTTGCTCTTCTGTTATTTCACCACTTTTAAACTCTTCATCATATTGAGGAGCGCTCGTTTCCGGTTTTGTTTTATTATTTTTTGGAGAATTGTCTTCTAAAATGATATCTAGGTCAGATCCAAAACCTGAGGACTGTGAGTAGCTTTGCTGAGCCACACAGAAAGATACAATGATGCATAACCAAAGCCGACTAAGGTGCATTTTTTTATTATAGGAGAGATTTGGTCTTTTCCATTTAAGAAGTTCTGAGAAAATGTAAAATATAGATGAAAGTTCGTTTTAAAATACTATTTCAACTCTTCCTTTGTGTGGGAATCTTCTTTCCTACGCACTCTTTTTCGTATTCAACTGAGACAAAGGACCAGTCTCTAGATCAAATAATTAAAGGCTTATCAGCTGAAGAAAAAATTGGACAACTTCTTATGATTGGCTTACAGGAGCAGAGTTTTAGCAAGAGAGAACAATCACATGTCTTAAAAATTCGACCCGGTTTTATAATCTTATTTAAAAAAAATATTTCTACTCCTTCTCAAACACTTAAATTAATTCAAAAAACAGAAGGAGTTTTTAAAAATGCGAATTATGTACCTCCCGTTTTTACGGTGGATCAAGAGGGTGGAGATGTCGTTAGGATTCCAACAACACCCCCACTACCTACAGCAATTGCAGTAGGAGAGCTTGGAGAACCGGAGCTTGCAAAGAAACTTGGAGATAATGTAGGTAAAATTTTATCTAGCCTACATATCTATATGAATCTTGCTCCGGTTCTTGATTTGACAGAATACTCTCCGACTTCTTTCATACAAACTCGTTCTTATGGTCCTGACCCACAAATTGTGCATATTATGGCAAGAAGCTTTATTGATGGATTATCAAAGCATAAAGTTCTTTCTACCGCTAAACACTTCCCTGGAATAGGCTTAACTTCGAATGACAGTCATAAAAGCATTTCTTTTGCTGATTTAACTGAAGACGAGTTGGTGCAGTCTTTAGACCCTTACAAGAAACTCATAAAAGAATCAAAACTGGATGCAATAATGATGACCCACCATATTTACAAGAACATTGATTCATTGCCTGCTACATACTCAAAAAAAATTATTTCAATGCTAAGAAAAAAACTAGGCTTTGAAGGTTTAATTGTAACAGATGATGTAGAAATGGTAGGTGCAAAAATCCATAAGACACCTGAATCGCGAGCAGTTGAGGCTTTTTTAGCAGGTAACGATGTTATTATGGTGGCTTGGAACAAAAGCTCACAAAAAAGGGCATTTAATGGCCTTCTTAAAGCATATTCTGACGGCATTATTTCCGAAGACCGTTTAAATTACTCTCTTAAAAGAATCTTAACTGCAAAAAAAGAAACTCCTCTTTTTAACAATGATAAATCCAGCGTAGAAGAGGTTCTTCTTACATTAAAAGACGAGGATTTGAAAAACACTGTAGACTTGATATTAAAAAAGAAGGTAGCAAAAGAGTTTAGCAAAAACCAGATTGACCTCTCCAAAAAGTTTTATGTAGTTTCTTCTGACATTGCCTTTTTGAATTCATTTAAAATGAGAGAGAAAGCAAGAACTCAATATATAACAAGCTCTACCAAGGCTTCAGATATAAGATTGCGTAAGCAAGAGAGCTTAGTTTTTCATGTGAGTGGCCCAAAATCTTCAGCTCTTCTTTCTCAAATCACAAAAAAATCAGCCTTTAAGGACAGAATTTTAGTCATAAACTCAAGATTTAAAGGCTTGGCTGAGAGCAGTGTTCCTACTCTTCACATACAAATGAAACATCCTCTACTTGGCGGTGAAATAGCCTCTTATATATCAGAATTTAAAAACAGAGGTCTCTCTAGTGAAAATGTATCAAACACTAGGAATTAAATTTCTTTAAAATTTCCTGCGATTTTTCATCCACTAAAGTATATCTTTCTTTTTTCTTTAGCGTTAAATTACCCATTGCTAATGGAGATGGAACCTTTGCCTCTTCAATTCCATCGTTTGATATTTTTAGTGATAAGTTTGAAACCAACTTGGACCAAAGCGAGTTCATTCCGTCCACAGGCTGAAATTCAATAGTGTCATTTTGTTTTGTAGCAATAACTTTAATGACTCTTTGCTTTCCAAACACACACACCTCTCTCTTGTGTCCATCGATAAGAGGTTGAAGTGTAAATTGTAGAACAGCACTCAGCGGATCATAAATATTTTCAATGATATCATCTGCAAAATAGACAACTTCTCTTTCTAAAATAAGACCCTTTTTATCTTCTATATAGTTAAGACCTTCAGAGTTAATTTCCCACTTTTTTCTAATATTTTTAGAAAAATCTTTTTCTTCATATGAATCGAATATCAATTCACCGTTTTCATTTTCCCAGCGAGACATACATTCAAAATGGTACTCTAGATTAAGTAGTTTAATTTGCGCAGTTGAACTTAGATGAAAGCATTGCCTTCCTCTTTCATCTTCAAAAAAGCTTATATGTGCTTGGGCGGTTGCTCCCATAGCACTAAGCTCATATTCGTATTGAGTGTTTAGAGGAAGATTTGAATATTTAATCTTCGATTGCAGTTGCACGCTATTATTGATTCATTTTCGCCACAGAAATTCGAACAAGAGCTCTTTCTCTTTTTAGGCGATATTTTTCAAGTTGAGCTGGATCAACATCACTCATCATCATTTTTTCAGAGGTTTTAAATGCTTCCTCTGCTCTCTTTAGATTGATTTCTTGGCTCGTCTCTGCAGTTTCTGCAAGTATGTTAACAACATCGTTGGCAACCTCACAGTAACCCCAGCTGACAGCTACAGATTCAACGATATTTGAACCTTTTCTTTTAAATCTCACTGACCCTGCAGACAATGTTGTCATAAGAGGGGAGTGACCATCTAAAATATTAAGCTCACCTCTGAAGCCAGGAAGAGTTACATCTTCCACAGCCACATCGGTGAGTATCTTTTTTTCTGGGGTTACAACTGTAAGCAACATATTTATCCTTAAGCTTTTAATTTCTTAGCTTTTTCTACTGCATCTTCAATTGTTCCAACAAGGTAGAAGGCTTGCTCTGGAAGATCATCATGCACACCTTGAAGAATTTCTTTGAACCCTCTAACAGTGTCTTTGATATCGATGTACTTACCTGGCATACCTGTAAACTGTTCAGCAACAAAGAAAGGTTGGGATAAGAATCTTTGAACTTTTCTTGCTCTTGCAACAGCTACTTTATCTTCTTCGCTCAACTCATCCATACCAAGAATTGCAATGATATCTTGTAATTCTTTGTATTTTTGTAGAAGCGCTTGAACCGCTCGAGCTGTTTCGTAGTGTTCTGTACCAACCACATCTGGCGATAAAATACGTGATGTTGAATCGAGAGGGTCAACCGCTGGATAAATACCAAGAGCTGCAATTTGTCGGCTCAAGTTGGTTGTCGCATCCAAGTGAGTAAATGTTGTTGCTGGGGCTGGATCTGTATAGTCATCCGCAGGAACATAAACAGCCTGAACTGATGTAATTGAACCTTTTTTGGTAGAAGTAATTCTCTCTTGCAAGTTCCCCATTTCGGTTGAAAGAGTTGGTTGGTAACCCACGGCAGATGGGATACGGCCAAGAAGCGCAGAAACCTCAGCACCTGCTTGTGTAAATCTAAAAATGTTATCAATAAACAAAAGAACGTCTTGGTTTTCTCTATCACGGAAATATTCTGCAATTGTAAGGCCCGTTAAAGCAACTCTTGCTCTTGCGCCTGGCGGCTCATTCATCTGTCCAAAACAAAGAGCTGTCTTAGAAATAACTCCAGACTCTTTCATTTCTGCCCATAGATCGTTTCCTTCACGAGTTCTTTCTCCAACGCCTGCAAATACAGAATAACCACCGTGTTCTGTTGCAATGTTACGGATTAACTCTTGAATCAGAACTGTTTTTCCAACGCCCGCACCACCAAAGAGACCAATCTTACCACCCTTTGCATATGGGCAAAGTAGATCTACGACCTTAATTCCCGTCATTAACATTTCTGCTTGCGTAGATTGGTCCTCAAACCTTGGTGCACTTCTGTGGATACTCCATCTCTCTTTAGTTGAGACAGGCCCAGCTTCGTCAACAGGGTCTCCCGTTACGTTTATGATTCTTCCCAAAACTTCTTTACCCACTGGAGCTGTGATCGCAGCGCCTGTATCTTGAACTTCAGCTCCTCTTACGAGGCCTTCTGTAGCATCCATTGCAATTGCGCGAACAGTATTATCTCCTAAGTGCTGCGCTACCTCGAGAGTTAAGTTCCACTGATCATTTGAGATGTTTGTATTTGTAACTTTGAGCGCTTGATAAATGGGAGGAAGCTTCCCTCCTGTAAACTCAACGTCAACAACTGCACCGAGTACCTGTTTGATTTGACCTTTTTCCATAATTTATTTCTCCTAAATTCTACTAGTTTCTTTAACCTTTTAATGATTCTGCGCCACTTGTAATCTCGATCAATTCCGTCGTAATGGCCGCCTGTCTAATTTTATTATATGACAGAGTCATTTGATTGATGATTTCACCCGCGTTCTTTGTTGCATTTTCCATTGCACTCATTCTTGCGCCATGTTCTGAGGCAACACTTTCTTGCAAACATTTATAAACTTGAACTGCAAAATGCTTAGTAAGAAGTTGATCCAAAATGACATAGGCATCTGGCTCAAAAACGAAATCTATGTTTTCGCTTTCTTCGTCTTCCTTGCTTCTAAGAGGCAGAACCACTTCATCTCTTACTATTTGTGAAATTGCAGATCTAAATTCGTTATACACAATTCGAATTTCAGTATACTCACCTTTAAGATAGTATTGGAGAAGTCTTTCTGAAATATCCGCCGCCAACTTATAACCCACATCTGTTACAAGATTATAAATGACATCAACTGGCTCTATTCCTTTTTGTCTTTTGAAAAAGTCTGCGCCCTTTCTTCCTACAAAAAGAAAATCAATTTTTGAATATTTAGATTTATTTTGATTATAGAAATTTCCTGCATGACGAATCACGCTGTTATTAAAGCCACCGCAAAGCCCTCTGTCTGAGGTTAGAACAACAACAAGAGCCTTACCGTGTTCTTCTGGGTGCCCCAGAAGCGGGTGCTCAAGCTTGTGAGACTTTGCGAGCTTATGAATAACATCGTTGATTTTGCGTGCATAGGGACGAGCTTGAGTTATTCTCTCTTGAGCCCGTCTAAGCTTCGCTGCAGACACCATTTTCATCGCTCGCGTTGTTTGCTGCGTTTTCTTGGTGCTGTGAATTTTTCTACGAATGTCTTGTAAGTTCGCCATGAATTATCAATCCTCGATTACTTAGTCTGCACTTGGAAAATTGTATTAAATTCTGCCAATGCTTTTCCTAGTAGGCCCTTCGTTGCGTCTGAGATCGCTTTTTCTTCACGAATCTTTTGAACAACTTCATAATATTTCTGCTTTAAGAACGTGAAAAACTCTTTCTCGTATCTCTTGATTTCTTTTACTGGAATAGAGTCTAGAGCACCACTTGTTGCTGCATAAATGATAATTGTTTGGTCCTCAACGTCATATGGCGAGTATTGGTTTTGCTTTAGCACCTCAACCAATCTTTGTCCTCTATTAAGCTGATTCTGTGTTGCTTTATCAAGATCAGATCCAAAAGCAGCAAATGCTTCCAGTTCGCGATACTGTGCCAGCTCAACCCTTAGTGTTCCTGCAACTTGTTTCATTGCTTTAATTTGTGCTGCTCCACCCACACGTGAAACCGAAATACCAACGTTCACAGCTGGCTTCACACCTTTGTGGAATAAAGATGACTCAAGAAAGATCTGTCCATCAGTAATTGAAATTACGTTTGTTGGAATGTATGCAGAAACGTCACCCGCCTGAGTTTCAATAATTGGAAGCGCTGTTAGTGAGCCAGATCCGTGTTCCTTAGATAACTTTGCTGCTCTTTCAAGAAGACGAGAGTGGAGATAAAATACGTCGCCCGGATAAGCTTCTCGCCCTGGAGGTCTTCTTAAGAGGAGAGATAATTGTCTGTAGGCCTGTGCTTGCTTTGTTAAGTCATCATAAATAATCAAAGCATGTTTACCATTGTCACGGAAGTATTCAGCCATTGTACAGCCAGAGTATGCTGATAAGTACTGGAGTGGTGCAGGAGTAGAAGCTGTTGCTGCTATCACCGTTGTATATTCCATTGCTCCCGCTGCCTTTAGCTTTTCCACCACTTGTGCAACTGTTGATTGTTTTTGCCCAATCGCTACGTAGAAACAATAAACATCGCGACCTTTTTGGTTGATAATAGTATCAATTGCAATTGCTGTTTTTCCTGTTTGTCTATCGCCGATAATTAATTCTCTTTGCCCTCGACCAATCGGAATCATAGAGTCAATTGCTTTAATTCCAGTTTGAAGCGGCTCATTTACTGGCGATCTCTTCACGATGCCTGGAGCCTTTACGTCTACCTGTCTATATTGCTGAGCTTTGATAGGACCTTTTCCGTCGATTGGATTTCCAAGCGCGTCTACTACTCGACCTAAAACTGCCTCACCAACAGGAACTTCAACAATCTTCTTTGTTCTTTTTACTGTATCGCCTTCTTTAATTTTGTAGTCGTCACCAAAAACAACTGCGCCTACGCAATTAGATTCTAAGTTAAGGGCCATTCCAGTAATTTCTCCTGGAAACTCCACAAGCTCACCCATTTGAACGTTGTCGAGACCATAAACTCTGGCAACACCGTCACCAACAGAAAGCACACTTCCTGTTTCATTAACTTCGAGAGTTTTATTATAGTTTTTAATTTGATCCTTTAAGACCCTTGTTATTTCGTCTGCTCGGATTTCCATGTTCTTCTTATCTCCTTTAATAACTTCACCTATTGTTACGTTCTGTTAGTAACTTGTTCTTTTAACTTCTTTAATTGCGTATCTAGCGACCCATCAAAAGTGTAGCTTCCTACCTGCGCGTACACTCCACCAATCATTGTTGGATCTTTTATATATTCAAGTATGAGTTGCGCCCCAGTGAAATCAGTAATTGATTTCTCAATTTCTTTTCTCTCTTGAGCCGGGAGCTCTTCTCTGGATTTTACAACCCCTCTCAAAACTTTATTCTGCTCATCACTTATTGCTTCAAAACTATTAACAATCTCATCAAATATCGAGAGCCTATCTTTTGTTGCTAGAACACGAATGAATGCGTGCACATCTTTATCAAGAGCCAGAGATGCGCTGAGTTTTTCCAGAACTTCCACTCGCTCTTCCTGAGAAAGCACAGGGGAACATACAAGACTCTTTACTTTATCATGTGCAAGCAGGTCTCTTACTGATCTTAATTGAATCAAAATTTTATCCGAACCTGCACTTGAAACTGTGCCATAGAGAGCTCTTGCATATCTTTTCGATACCTCAGATTGATGTACAGCTTTTGCCATTATCTTGCCGCTCCTATACTATCAACAAACTGCTTTTGAAGATTTTTTTGATCATCACTTGTCATGTTTTTTTCTATTGCAGATCTTGCCTGCTTCAGCGCAAGCTCAAACGCCTCTTCTCTTAAGAGTTGTTTTGCTTTTTCATGCTCATAGCTAGTCGTTTTTCTTGCCTCTTCAACAATTCTCTTTGCCAACAATTCTGCCTCTTGTATCAACTTAGACTTCATTTCTAGCGCTTCAGTTTGAGCTTTTGCAATTGTTTGATCTTCTGTCTCTTGTAAACTTTTAAGTTTCGATGAGACTTCTTTATGGCGCTCCTCAGCTTCTGCCTGAGCTTGTTGTGCCTGTTGCTTTGCTTGCTCATGGCTTTCTAGTCTTCCAATTAAATATGCCGCCACTTTTTTTCTTGTTAAAAAAAACAACAACCCTACCAGTATAGAAAAATTGATGGCTTGATAGAGAACCTGGATTGGAACTCCCTCATCGTGCCCACCGCCCGCGGCCTGTGCTGCTTTGAAGAAAAGTAGTACTGCAAATATTAATATTAAATTCAATTTCATGATAATTCTCTGTTTAGTATTTTTCTTTCGATGTCGCGTGCAAGCTCTGGCACAATATTTGATATGTTGGATTTTACTTTTGAAACCTCTTGCTGGATTTCTGCTCGTGCATTCTGAACCTGTTTTTCAGATTCCTCGCGTGCTTTTTCTATTGTTGACGCTTGGATCGCCTGTGCTTCTTTTTGTGCTTGTTCAAAATACGACTGAACCTTTGAGTTTACTTCGCGTGCCTTAGCCTCATACTTTATATGTAGCTCTTGAGCCTCTTGATTTATTTTTTCTGCCGCTTCTTGGCCGCCAAATGTCACTTCTAGTCTTTTGTGGTAAGCCTTTAAGTATGGTTTGAATAATAATCGGCTCAAAGCAAAGTACGCCACCATAAACACGGCAAGTTGATAGAACAGTGTATAGTCAATCCCTAGCTTAGTGAGAATATCCATGAGTTTTCCTATAATAAATTAACTGCTTGAGTGCTAAGGAAGTAACATTTCGATTTTAGACAGGCAAGGATTTATGATGCCTCAGTTTGAGGGTTTGGGCATGTGCGTTGCACCTTCGAATACAACTCCCTCTTCTATCTTTAAACTTGGCGTGGTTACTGTACCCTTGAAGATTGCTGGAGGATACATTTGCACTCTTTTTCTGGCAAAAATATTACCCTTAACAGTTCCACTAATAATCACTAAGTCCGCTTCTATTTGAGCTTCTACCTCTGCGCCAGCATCAATAACAAGCGTGTCTTTTGTGAATATTTCACCCTTAAATTTACCTGCGATCCGTACCGTGCCTTCAAAAGTGAGCATTCCCTCAAAAGAAGCTCCCTGATCTATAAGCGCGGTAACATGATCTAGATTTGACTTCTCAGAGCTTAAACTAGGTCTTTCGATGGATTCCATGATTTTTTAAGCCTTTCTGAAATTTGAGTCAGTTCACTATCAGAATAGAAGAAGATATTAATTTTTCCAATACCTTTTGAATAATCAATCTTCACCTTAGTCCCTAATGCTTTTTGAAGATCTTCTGCCATCATATCAATAAGCTGGTTTGTGACCTCATCTCCCTTTGCTAATTCTTCTTTTGTTTTAGAAGCGCTTTTTGCAAGCTTCTCCGCGGCTCTAACAGTTAACTTTTCAGATGCAATTTTTTTTGCAACTTCTCTTTGTTTGATCGGATCCGTTATTGCCAATAGCGCCTTTGCATGTCCGGTGGAGAGCTCGCCAGAAATTACCATATTTTTTACTTCTGGGGCTAATGTTAGTAATCTTAATGAATTTGTGATTGTGGTCCTATCCTTGCCAACCTTTAAAGAAATTTCCTGCTGGGTGAGATTAAACTCGCGAGCTAATCTATCGTATGCTTCAGCTTCTTCTATCGCATTTAAATTTTCTCTTTGAATATTTTCAATGAGAGCGAGCTCAAGTGATTTTTGATTATCAATATCCTTTAAAATGACAGGCACTTCGTGTAACCCGGCAAGCTGCGCTGCTCTCCATCTTCTTTCTCCGGCTATAATTTCAAATTCGCCATTTATCATTTTTCGCGCCACTATTGGCTGTAATATACCTTGCTCTCTTATCGAGTTAGAAAGCTCCTGAATTTTTTCCTTTTCAAAATGTTTTCTTGGTTGGTAATTATTAATTTTTAATTTTTCAATTGGTATGTTCCAAATACGGCTTCCCTCTGGAATTTCCTCTCTTATAATTTCAACTTCTTTTACAACTTCTTTGACGATCTTTATCTGTTCTGTGGGTGTTTGCACAGGGGCAGCTTGTGCTATCTGATTGCTTGCTTCCGGAACAGAAGTATACGCTTGAGTCTTTTCTTCTTCATTGAATTCAATTTTCGACAACTCTGAGCCAAATAAACTACCTAGCCCTCGCCCCAATCCTTTTTTTTCACTTGGATTTGCCGCTGGATTGTTATTCGTTTTTTCTAAGTTAGACATTCGCCTCTCCTTGGTTCATGTTTTGCTCGTGTTGTATTTGTTGGCCAACAGCACTCTCCGCTACGCCATAGACATTATTATCAAGTTCTTGTGCAAGCTCCATATATTTCATAGCTCCCACCGACTTGTTGTCATAATGAATAATAGAACGACCGTGGCTTGGTGCCTCGCTTAGCCTTACATTTCTTGGAATAATTGATTTAAATACTTTGTCTCCAAAATGGTTTTGTATTTCTGAAACAACTTGGTGGCTAAGGTTATTTCTTGTATCAAACATAGTAAGAACGATTCCTTCAATTTTTAAGTTTGGATTTATTCTTTTTTTAACCAAGCCCGCCGTATTTAACAGCTGACTTAACCCCTCTAGTGCATAGTACTCACACTGAAGTGGGACTAAAAAACTATTGCTTGCTGCTAGCGCATTTAGCGTCAACAACCCTAAAGAAGGAGGACAATCTATAAATATATAGTCATACGAGTCCTGGACTAGACTTAAGGCCTGTTTTAATCGGAACTCTCTATTTTCTGCATCAACAAGCTCAATTTCTGCGCCTACGAGGTCATTATTTGCAACAGCGACGTCTAAATTTGGCACACTGGTCTTTTGAGTAACCTGTTGAATACTCTTCTCACCAATTAGAACGTGGTATATGTTGGAGTCTACAAACTCATGACGCTTCACACCAAGACCGCTTGATGCATTACCTTGGGGGTCTAGATCGATTAAAAGCACCCTACGACCTAAGTCTGCTAGGGCCGCTGAGAGATTCACCGATGTGGTGGTCTTCCCAACCCCACCTTTTTGGTTCGCGATGCATATAGTTTTTGCCATGACCTTCCCTCCGTCGATTAGATAGTCAAATTTTGACAAACTTGCGCCTGTCATTTGGATAGTCAATGTTCCACGTGGAACAGTACTTAAGACTAATAAGGATTTTACCGAATAAGTAAGCGTGAGAACAAGAAAATTTTACGTATACATTCTTATTTTATTTTTTCTGGCGGGGTGCAAAAAACCCGTAGAAAATCCTGAGTTATCAGATCCTATCTACTCTGACTATATAGGGGATGCAGAGAGATTAAAAAAAGAAATTGAGGCAAAGTTTAAAGAAATAGAAAATCAAAAAAAGGATTTAAATTCTCCTGCTTCTATTGAAGGGCAAAGAAAGCTTGCAAGAGAAAACATATTTAGTCTTAAGAATGATATATTTAAACTTAGTCAAAAAGAGCAGTATTATAGATACTCCGCAGAATCTAGGAAGATATTTATCAGAAAGAAGAGCTTAGAGGCTTTTAAATCAGGCGAAGACTGGGTCGCTCCTGATATAAAGGAGGATTATATGGCTAGGAAAAGACTTTCACAGCAGCCAAAAACGTGGGCGCGAGGCATGGCTTCAACAAAAACTCCTGAAAAAAAGAAAAAATAATCTTCTATGCAATTTTATTTGAACGAATTACGACTTTTACGCCTTTTCTTTCGGGAAGTTCAAACTCAAGCGCCATTTCAGTGTTCCACGTGGAACAAATCTGACTAGGAAGGGCCGCAATTTCAGAAAACCAATCAGTCCCTTTTATTATATAGAACTTAGACCCCTTAGATAAAATTTTATTACCAAGAAGAAGTGTGCGCGCAAGATTAGAAACCTCTTTAGCTACTACTACTGAATTTGGATCCAACTTTAGGGACTCAAGCTTCCCGCTAATAACCTTCACATTTTTTAATTCTAACTTAGCAGCAATACTTCGAAGAAAGTCGCACTTTCTCTCATCTTCTTCTGCTAGGGTCACCTCTACACTATTATCAATAAGAGCCAGGATTATTCCAGGAAAGCCGCCTCCTGCCCCAACCTGTATGATCTTCTTTGCATTTGAATCCTTTAATATAAATCTTGATGAAATAATACTCTCAAAAAAAAGTAGAATATCTATATGATGTTCTGTTCCTGGCTGAATCAGGCTTAGCTGCTGATTGTATCTCAATAGTTCCACGTGGAACAATCTCAAGTTCGATAAGACGGAATCCTCTAGATCATTAAAGAAATTTCTAATTCTCCAGTTTGGCTCCAGACAATCTCCCTTAGCGCTGCACAATCTCTAGTTGGTTAATTTTTTTTCTACCTTTTATATGAACTAATATTGCTTGAATAGCTGATGGGTTTACTCCTGATATTCTCTGGGCTTGCCCTAAATTTACAGGCTTAACTTTTCCTAGCTTCTCTACTTCTTCGGAAGATAATCCTCTTATCTGAGAATAATCCAGATTTTCATCTAATCTTAATAACTCAAGCCTCTTAGTTTGATTAACAAGTTCAAGTTGCTTCTTAACATATCCCTCGTATTTAATTTCAATTTCTAGCTGCTCCGCGACATGAGGATCTAAGCTTACTTCATAACCTAAATTATGAATAAAGTTCGAATCAACTTCGACCCTTCGCATTAAAACCTCAAGTGTTGTTGGCTTCAATAGCTCCTTTGTTCCAAGTGCAGATAATTTAGAGTTTGTTTCCTCGTTTGGATACAATGTTGTACTTGCCAACCTATTTCTCTCTACTTTTCTTGCCTCTCGAAGTATTTCGATTTCCGAGTGTTGGTCTTTGTTAATAAGACCTATCTCTAGACCTAAGTCTAACAGTCTATCGAGGGTGTTATCCTCTCTGAGAAGTAACCTATGTTCTGCACGAGATGTAAACATACGATACGGCTCTTGAGTCCCCTTTGTGACAAGGTCATCAATTAATACACCTATGTAGGCCTGGTCTCTTCCTAGAACAACTGGATCTTTGTCGAGCAAACTCATTGCCGCGTTCACTCCTGCCATAAATCCCTGAGCCGCGGCCTCTTCATACCCTGAAGTCCCATTAATCTGACCAGCTAAATACAAATTCTGTATACAGCGTGTTTCTAGTGTGTGCCGAATCTGCGTTGGCTCAATAAAATCGTACTCAACTGCGTAGCCATACCTAGCAAACTTAACATTCTCAAGGCCAGCAATTGTTCGGATGAACTGATCTTGAGCCTCAGCAGGCAGGCTTGTAGATATACCCTGTAGGTAAATCAAATTAGTTGAAAGCCCTTCAGGTTCAAGAAAAGTCTGATGTCTAACTCTCTCACGAAAGCGAGTCACTTTATCCTCAATACTCGGACAGTATCTTGGACCTGTGCCTTCAATCACACCGCAAAAAATGGGGGACTTGTCTAAGTTTTTAAAGATTATTTCGTGTGTCTCTGGATTTGTGTAAGAGAGGTAACAATCAACCTGTGGCAATTTATACTGCTTTTCTGATAAAAAGCTGAATGGATAAAATTTTTCGTCTCCAGGCTGTGGAGTTGTTTTTGAAAAATCAATACTCTCTTTTAAAAGCCTCGGAGGAGTTCCTGTTTTTAATCTAAAAACTTTAAAGCCAAATGATTTCATTTGATCAGAAATACCCGAGGTAGCCCTATCTCCTACGCGCCCTCCAGATTGCTGTTCTAGTCCCACATGCATAACAGCATTCATGAATGTTCCCGTTGTGATAATTACTTTTTTAGATTGGATTTCACTTCCATCTTCTAATTTCACACCTAAACAAATTTCATCCTTCAACAACAAGCTCTTCACCTCTCCTTGCAAGAGGGAAAGATTCTTCTGTGAGCGAAGAGTTTGTGTCATATAAGAAACATATAAATCTTTATCACATTGCGCTCTTGATCCTCTAACGGCCGGGCCCTTTTTTGCATTTAATCTCTTAAACTGAATACAACTCGCATCCGTTGCACGCCCCATTTCACCGCCCATGGCATCAATTTCTCGCACCATGTGTCCTTTGGCTAAACCACCAATCGCTGGGTTGCAACTCATGTACCCAATACGATCAAGATTTGTTGTAATGATGAGAGTGTTTAGGCCCAAGCGAGATGCAGCTAAACTTGCTTCAATTCCCGCATGCCCCGCACCGACAACAATGATATCAAATGATTTACTTTCCAATGCAAAACTCCTGAAAAATTTTAGCCAACACTTGGTCGTCAAATTTTTCGCCCAAGAGTTCATAGCTTGCCTCTAGGGCAAATCTTAGTTCTATTGCAATGAATTCTGGTGAGTAATCCTGCCGAAGCGCTTTTAATGCATTTTCAATTCTAGATTCCAAAGATGCGAGCAGTTCATATTGCCTTTGCTTAAGTACCACAATTGATGTTTCTACAAAAGAGTCTTTCAGTTTTTGATCAATAATATCCCATATTTTCTGTAAAGACTTTTTATTCATTGCAGAAACTTCAATGTAGTTATGTTTTGGCATATTCTCAGATAAAAAATCTGAGTAGCTGGTCTTCTTAATATCGTCTTTATTCCCTACAAAAATAGTCTTTGCTGCGTAACCCTTGAGTAAATCAAAATCAAATCCCCCTCTTAAAGAAAGATCTAATACACATAAAATGATGTCTGCATCTTGTAGCTCTTGCTTTGATTTTGATATTCCAATCTGTTCAATTGGATCTAATGTTTGATGTACACCTGCTGTGTCTACAAAATGGATTTTGAACCCATTGTATACGACGCTTGCCTCTACAAGATCTCTTGTTGTCCCTGCAATAGGAGTTACAATTGCCTTATCCTGATTTATGAGTTTATTGAATAAGCTAGATTTACCAACATTAGGCTCTCCCACTAAAACAACCTTTAAGCTATCAGAAACAATTTTTCCTAAGCTATACGAGCTAACAAGCTCTTTTGTTGTTTTGTGTGCGCTTCCTATACGAGAAATAATCTCTTCAGGATTCATGGTCTCTAAATTTTCTAAAGAAAAATCTATATTTGCTTCTAGGTGGGCAAGACTTAATTGTATTGAGTTCTGTACAGCCTTAATTTTATCACTCAGTTCGCCTTTGAGATGTCGAAGGGCTGTTTGGTGAGCCCTTTGCGTTTGGCTTTCTACTAATGTCAAAACACTTTCAGCCTGAACAAGATCAATATTTCCATTCATGTATGCTCTGAATGTAAATTCACCTCTTTCTGCAAGTCGACACCCATGGCTCAGTAACAGTTGAATAATTTCTTCAACAATTACAGGACTTCCATGACAAGAAATCTCTATGGTTTCATCTCCCGTATAAGATTTTCCTTTTTGAAAATACGAAACCAAAACTTCATCTACTGTCTTTTCCTGATGAAAGATATCTCCAAAATAAATTTTGTGTGAGTCCACTTGGCTGGGAAACTTAAATATTTTTTTACAAATTTCCAAAGATCGAGGGCCGGATACACGAATAATACTAACTCCGCCAAATCCCGGCGGAGTTGCTGGCGCACATATCGTATCTTCTGGCCCGTTTAGATACGCCATAACTATGCGTTAGATCTATTTTCAGACTTTTCTGATTTTGCCGGATAGATTTTGATTTTTTTAAAATGTCCTTCGCCTACAGATCTAGATTTTACGCGACCGTCTTCAGCTAAATATTGATGAATTACTTTTCTATCTTTTGGCGGAAGCGCTCTAAAATAAACAGATTTATTTTTATCTAGAACGATTTTTTTGAGTTTGTCTGCAAGCTTGATTAACTCTTCGTTTGACTCTTGTCTAAATCCATTTGAATCACAAACAACGTTTGTTTTGTCATCTGGAAGTCTATGTTGAATTACTCTCTTAATATAGAGTTGAAAAGCGTCTAAAAGTTGGCCTTCCTTATCAATAAGGGCTTGCTGGTCGTTTCCGAAAATCTCTATAACAAGATCACCTGCATCGTTTGAACTAAGATCATAAGATAGGTCAAAGTTTGCTCGTGCAAAAATGCCATCCATTGTTTCTTCTACAATTGCAATTACCTTTGAATCAACATCTGCTTTCTTCGATCCGAAGAGCTTATCAAATATTCCCATCTAAATTCCTCCTATTTGGCATTAATGGTCATTATGTTGCTTGGTTTTTTTTCATTCATAAATAAATACTGCTGTACGATTCCAAAAACAGTACTCACGAATATATAAAGCGTGAGTCCGCTGGGAAGAGTAATCATCAGTAAGCTAAATATAACAGGCATAATCTGCATGGCCTTTGCTTGCGCAGGGTCCATTGCTGTTGGTGTAATTTTTTGCTGAACAAACATTGATATACCCATTAAAATTGGCAGAATATAATACGGATCTTTCGAGCTAAGATCATAAATCCAAAGCATAAATGGCGCTTGGTATAACTCAATACTTTGAGCAAGCACATTGTAAAGCGCTATAAAAATTGGAAGCTGCAAAAGCATGGGCAAACATCCCCCAAGAGGATTGACCTTGTTCTCTTTCATTATGTTCATAGTCTCAATTTGCAATCTCTTAGGGTCATTTTTATATTTTTCTTTTACTGCCTTAAGCAAAGGCTGAACCTTTTGCATCGATTTCATAGATTTATAAGAGGAAATATTGATTGGCATCAAAAGTACTCTTATTAAGAGAGTCACTAAGATAATAGCAACTCCATAATTGCCAACTAACCCATAGAAAAACTGAAGCAGCTTTAGTATAGGAATCGCAATCCAACTAAACATTCCATAATTTACAACCCCTTCCAATTGAGGGCTGACAGATCCTAAAAGCTTTAAATCTTTGGGACCAATAAAAGCTGTTTGTTTCAAATTGTATGTACGTGTGTTATCTGCAAAATCATACTGCAAAAACCCTATAGCTTGTTTGCCAGATGGGTTATTCACTATGCTTGTAGTAATTGTGGGCGCAATTGGAGATTCATCAACAATTGCCGAGGTAAAGTAGTGTCCGCCTAGAGACGCCACAGACACGTTTTGAAGTGCTTCCTCAAGAACAACTTCTGCATCTTCTCTAATGTCTACTTTTTTATTTGTTCCCTCATAACCTATATACAGAGATTCAAAATCATATGACGGCAATAAAAATGAAGTAGATTTGCTCTTAGAAATATTTTCTACAAGCGTAGTGACTAATGATGTTGTTGGGTTTGTTACCTTTGTTGAAATAAGAAGCTTGTGTCCGGCCGGGTCGATCTCATAAGTTTTTTCAATTTGTGACCCTCCAACCTGAGCAAAACCTATCACGCGATTTGATACACTCGTATCCATTCTAAAGTTTATTTTTTCTGAGTTCTTATATTGTGTTTCAAAAATATACTGATTTGCTAAATCTTCTCCAATTACAACAGGGCTCCCGTCCCTCTGGGTGTGGCTTTTAACTACGATGTTACGTAATCCCATCCCTCTAGATGAAATTTCAAAACTAAGCTTTTCATCTTCATATTTATAAATCTTTTCTTCTGTTGCTGTGCTTAGATCGTTTGGACTAGATGCTTTTTCAGTCGCTCCGGCTTTATTTTCAACTTGTAAGTTTTTGTTAGTCGAATCATTTTTTACTTCTACTGCGGGCGTTGCTTCCGCTGTCGTTATCGTTTTAGGATATTTTTTTGACAAGTAAAAATTCCACCCTAAAATACCAACAAAAACAAATCCCATAGCTAAAACTGTGCGTTTATCAAAAAAAGATGGTTCTTGATTCATGACTTCCTACCTCTTCCTAGTTGTGTGTTCAATGGATCGTAGCCGGAACCGCCAAATGGGTGGCATCTCAAAATTCTCAATCCCGTTAAATAGAGGGCTTTTTGTGGTGGCAACTGTTTAAATGCTTGTGTTGAATACTCAGAACAAGATGGATAAAAACGACAACACGGTCCAAAGAAATAGCTAATAGTTCCGCGGTAAAATGTAATCAGGCCCAAGCACAAATACGAAACTATATGCTTGGCTAAATTATTTAATTTTTTTAAGACCCTGATCCATACAAAAACAGAAGTCTTTATAGGAAATGTCCTTGTAAAAGTCTTTGTCATTCGTCTCTCTAAAAATCACGTTCAAATCGTAGCTTTTAATGAACTGAGTTTTCTTGAAGTATTCTCGGCACCATCGCTTAAGCTTGTTTCGAATTACTGCACTCCCTACTCGCCTAGATACTGTCCAACCAAATCGCGATTTAGGCTCCTTATTAGGGATATAATTAAGAATACCCCAATTCTGGATATAAATTTTTCTACCTAACTTCTTGATATTATTGAAATCCGAGCTCTTTCGAAGAGTGATCAAATTCTTACTTGCCACCTGCTTTTACCGTAAGTCTCTTGCGCCCTTTTGTGCGACGTCTGGATAGAACCTTTTTTCCGTTTGCTGTTGCCATACGAGATCTGAAACCGTGAGTCTTACTTCTGCGTTTACGACTTGGTTGATACGTCCTTTTCATCTTTCCTCCGTTTGGATAACTTAAGAATTTATTTGGGCAGATAGAAACATGCCGCGCTACAACCTGTCAAGATGTTGAACTTTTATGCACAAATTGTTATCAGTTGATTCCTTGTGGGATTCATTTAAAAGCAATAGGTACTAACCTGCTCCACAAAACCGTCGGGGGAATATTGGAAAACATCTGGGAATCCATAAAAAACAGTATAAAGGTCAAAAACCCTGATAATAAATATATACAGACCTGGTTTGAACCTGTCGAACTACTTGAAACCGAATCTAGCCACAAGGGGACGGTTTTTAAGCTTGGAGTTCCTACTGATTTCCATAAATATTGGATATCAGAGAATTTTTTAGATAAAATTTGCCAAGAAATTTCTACTGTAACAAAAGACCATTTTGAAATTCAGCTTATTGTTGTGCCGGAACTGGGACAGCAAGACTCGGGTATTGTACAACCTGATTTGCCGGTTGTTGAAACACAGCAAAGCCTTCAAGCACAATTGAATACTCAAGAGCATAATAGTTACTCATCTTTGAGTAGCAAGCCTCAAAAACAAGTGCTCAATCCTGACTACTCATTCTCTACATTTGTAGTAGGGAGAAATAACGAGTTTGCACATGCTGCAAGCTTTAACGTCGCAAAAAATCCAGGTGGCGGATACAACCCACTATTTATATGTGGGCCAACCGGTATGGGTAAAACACACCTCCTAAATGCAGTTGGAAACTACATCCACGAACATTTCCCGCAATTAAAAATAAGATATGTCTCCGCAGAAACTTTTTTGAATGAGTGTATCTCTGGAATCCGACGCGGAGAAATGTTTAAGCTCCGTAAGCGCTACAGAGAAGAGTGCGATGTCCTTTTAATGGATGACATTCAGGTTCTTGGACGCGGCGAGTCTGTGCAGGAAGAGTTTTTCCATACTTTAAACTCATTTTTTGATAGTGGCCGACAGGTTGTGGTGGCAAGTGACCGCATGCCTAGGGATATTTCTGGTCTTGAAGATCGAATTCGAACTCGCCTTGAATGGGGTCTGATTGCAGATATACAGATGCCTGATGTGGAAACTAGAGTTGCTATCCTGAGATATAAGGCAGAGAAAAAAGCTCTTAATATACCAGATGAGGTGGTCAACTTTATTGCTCGGATATCCAAAAGAAGCATTAGAGAGCTTGAAGGAAATCTAAATAAAGTAAAAATGTTCACTGAATTAAGGGGTTTACCAATTACTTTAGATTTGACTAAGCAAATTTTGGCTAGTCACTCTTCAGAATCTCAGCAGCTAACAGTTGATGAAGTGCAAAGACTAGTTTCAGAGCACTTTTCAATTAAGGTATCTGACTTAAAATCTTCTGTTCGTTCCAAGCCTATTGTGGTTGCAAGGCAAGTTGCTATGTATTTAGTAAAAACCTACCTTGAAAAGTCACTAATAGATATTGGCCGTGCATTTGGAGGCAGAGACCACACAACTGTGATCAGTGCACTTAGAAGAATCGAAGAACTACAGGGAAAAGATTCAGATTTACATAAGGATATCGAAGATTTAAGAAGAAAGATCCACAATATCACAGGTGTGTGAATGTGGATTGTGGATGAGTGGTGTGGATTACTCGTGTGAATTAGGTGGATGTGGATTACTCCACAATTTCAGCTGCTCCACAGTGTTAGAAGTCACATAGTTTATCCACACAGAATGCATAATAATTTTAGTAGCTTAGGCTTTAAATGACATAATCCACGGCCCTACTACTACTACTAGTATTTAATTATATATAAAAGAAGTATATATAAGGCACAAAAATGAAGTAAAAAGGCATGATGAGGAATTTATGGAATTAAAGATTAAAAAGTCAGAACTTGTAGATCTAATTGGCAAAACACAAAACATTGTTGAAAAAAGAAACACAATGCCAATACTTGTAAACGTCTTACTTGAAGCAAAAAATAATAAAATTAAAGTATACGCCACAGATTTAGAAGTTAGTATAACGGATGAAGTTGAGTGCAAAGTCGGAACAGAAGGGAAAGTTGCAGTTGATGCAAAACAACTTTTTCAAATTGTTAAAGAGCTTAACGATGAAGGGCTCATACAACTAAAAAGCAAAGACAATAATTGGCTTATTGTGCAACAGGGGAAAGCTGTTTTTAATCTTGTAGGTAAAAATCCAGAAGAGTATCCAATATTCCCAACTTATTCTTCAGATCAATTCGTACGAATTAAAGCATCCGTCATGAAAGAGATGATCGAAAAAACTATTTACTCTGTATCAACTGATGAAACGAGATATCACCTTAATGGAGTTTTTTTTGAACAAATAAAAAATGGAAGTAAAACTCAATACAGAATGGTTGCAACAGATGGACATAGACTGTCTCTTGTCGATAGAGAAACAGGATATTCAGACGAGCAAGCGGTAAAGTTTGAAAAAGGTGTTATCATCCCTAGGAAGGGACTTTCAGAAATATCAAAAATACTAGAGTCTAACATGGATGATGTGGAATTTACTGTGGAAGGACCTCAACTCATTCTTAGACATAACAACACGGTGTTGATGATTCGGTTGATAGAGGGTAAATATCCTAACTTTTTACAGCTTATACCAAAATCACTTTCAAGAAATGTATTAGCATCACGTAACGAACTTATACAGAGTCTAAAAAGAGTTTCTCTTTTATCGAATAAAAAATCTAAAGGAGTTACGCTATCTTTTGCAAATGGAGTTATGTCGATTACAAGTAATAATCCTGAGTTAGGAGATGCAAAAGAAGAAATACAAGTGAACTATGAAGGTGAAGAAATAAAAATAGGATTTAATGCGCGCTACTTGCTAGATATTCTAAACAGCTTTAATGAAGATGAAGTTGAAATTGAGTTGAATGATCAACTATCTCCAGGACTCTTTAGACCAAAGCAGGACAATAAATATACTTGTATTGTAATGCCGATGAGAATCTAAATACAAAATAGTGATAATAAAAAAACTTTCGATATTTCAATTTAGAAATATCATTCATCAAAATATAGAGTTTGACTCAAACTTATCAATTTTTCTTGGAGATAACGGCCAAGGAAAGACAAACTTTGTAGAGAGTATTTATTTTTTATCAAAAGGAAAAAGTTTTCGTACATCAGATACAGACCCTTTGATCTTCAACCAAGCAGATAAAAAAGCAGTGCGTATTTTGGCACAAGTTGAAAAAGAAGAAACTCTTAACAGATTAGAAGCTCAAATTTTAGAAGATAAAAAAACTTTTTATTTAAATGAAAAAAGAAATAACAGTTTAAAAATTTTTAAGAATTTTCCAGTTATCTTGTTTAGTCCTGAATCTTTATCTGTCATAAAAGAAGGGCCAGAACTTAGAAGAAGCTTATTTGATGAAATGCTGTTACTCAAAGATGATGAAAATATCGAGATTATTAGTGGCTTTCGAAAATCATTAAAATCAAGAAATGCACTCCTCAGAAGGTACAAGCAAGGGGGGTTAGGTAAAAATCAACTCCAAGACGTCTTAGAGCCTTTAAATGCCATTTACTCGGGCTACAGCAAAGAACTTATCAACCGAAGATTAGAGCTGATTTCCGAAATAAGCCAAGAGTATGACCAAACAGTAAGGGAAATAACAAATCAAAATGTGAATACTTTCGTGGATTATGTGGATGAAAAAGGAGTTAAAATAAGGGAGTCCATAAATGATAACACGCTGCTGTATAAGCTCAAAGAAAGGTTCGATCTAGAGATAAAACTCGGAACGACGCTTGTTGGTCCTCATAAGCACGATATGAGTTTTCACTTCGATGGAAAAGAGAGTCGATTTTTTTGTTCACAAGGCCAACAAAGAGCCTTAATTTTAGCTCTAAAACTCACCCAAATCTTGTATCATCACCGCATTTATGGTTATTATCCTATATTGATTTTAGACGATGTTTTATCTGAATTAGACAAAGATAAACGCGCCTATTTAATCAGGTTTTTAAGTAAGAATAACGCACAAACTTTTTTAACGAGTACAGATATGGAGCAACATCAAGAGCTTCATAATTTGGACCTGATGCAGTTTATTGTCAGAAGCGGGACTGTGATCAAAGGATAGGGATGGAAGTGACATCAAACATGACAAATACTTCGTATGATGCAAGTTCAATTAAAGTCCTAGAAGGACTTGAAGCAGTAAGAAAAAGACCCGGCATGTATATTGGAGATACAGCACAGAGAGGGTTTCATCATCTCGTTTACGAAATAGTAGATAACTCTGTAGATGAACACTTAGCAGGTTTTTGCAAGCACATCTATGTGACCATACATCCAGACGATTCAATTACAGTGGAAGATGACGGACGTGGGATCCCAGTATCAGCACATCAAAAAGGAAAATCTGCACTTGAAGTTGTGATGACTGTACTTCATGCGGGTGGAAAATTTGATGGATCAACATATAAAGTTTCCGGTGGACTACATGGAGTTGGTGCGTCTGTTGTGAACGCACTATCCTCTAAATGTTTTGTGGAAGTTAAAAGAGATGGGAAAGTTTGGAAAATTGGTTTTGAAAAGGGTGCAACTGTTCTAGAGATGCAAGAAGTTGGTAAAACAGACAAGACAGGAACAAAAACAACCTTTAAGCCTGATAGAACTATTTTTTCGGATGAGACTCTCACTTACAATTTTGATATTCTAGCAAACAGACTTCGCGAAACAGCATTTTTAAATGCGGGCCTATATTTCTCTTTAAATGATGAGAGAACAGGAAAAAAACAAGAGTTTCAATATGCCAAAGGAATCATTGAGTTTGTAGAGTACATAAACGCTTCAAAAAAAGCTGTGAACCAAGAAGTCATCTACTTCAAAGGCGAAAAAGATAATGTAGAAATGGAAGTGGCGCTTCAGTGGAATGAAACCTACTCAGAATCTATTTATTCCTACTGTAACAACATCAACACGGTAGAAGGCGGAACGCATCTTATTGGGCTGAAAGCTGCACTAACAAGAACAATCAACAACTATGCGTCTTCAAAAAATCTTCTCAAAAATCTGGATACGTCACTCGAGGGAGAAGATATTCGAGAAGGTTTAGTAGGGGTTGTGTCTGTAAAGGTGCGAGAACCACAGTTTGAAGGACAAACAAAAACAAAACTCGGGAATAACGAAGTAAAAGGTTATGTTGAGCAACTTGTAAATGATAAACTCATGGATTGGCTTGACAGAAATCCAGGAGCTGCAAAAACAGTTGTAAATAAATGTATTGATGCTGCTCGCGCACGGGTCGCGGCAAGAAAAGCAAAAGATCTTGCTAGAAGAAAAACCGCCCTAGATGGAGGTTCTCTTCCGGGGAAAATGGCAGATTGCCAAGAGAGAGATCCTGCATTGTGCGAACTTTACTTAGTTGAGGGAGATTCTGCGGGAGGATCTGCAAAGCAAGGTCGGGACAGAAGAACTCAGGCGGTTCTTCCTTTAAAAGGTAAAATCTTAAACGTTGAAAAAGCACGCTTTGATAAAATGCTATCAAATGAAGAAATCAAGATGATGATTTCTGCCATAGGAGTTAGTGTTGGGCCAGAAAGCAGCAACATAGAAAAATTGAGATACCACAAGATAGTAATTATGACAGATGCAGATGTAGATGGATCTCACATACGCACTCTCTTGCTCACATTCTTTTATAGACAGATGCCTCAAGTGCTAGAAAAGGGATATATCTACATCGCTCAGCCGCCGCTTTATAAAGTGAAGAAGGGGCAAAAAGAAAGTTACATCAAAGATGAAAAAGCTTTGATGAACTATTTTTTAACAGAAAATTTTGCGTCTTTGAAATTTAAAGAAAAGAGTTTAAAGGAAGATCAAACAAAAGATTTCATTTTAAAAATAGAAAAATTCGAAAGAATGCTAAAGAACGCATCTCAAAAAGTAGAGTCAAATGTGCTTCTATGGGTTTTAAGATCGGGTATTGATTTAAAAGCCATCATTAAAACAGAAGCAGACTTACAGGCAAAGTTTAAAACAATAGCGGAAGATCTTAAGAAAAGAACATCCGAAGGAATTACAGACGTAAAATTCAAAACTGAAAAAAATGAAGCATCAAATACCTATGACGTCATTTTTGAGATCATTCGATTCGGAGAAAAAGTTGAGTTTAAAATCACATCTGAGTTTGCTGAATCTACTCAATATGAAGATCTGAAAAAAGAATTTGAACTTTTAAACGCAACAATTTCTCTTCCAATTAATGTGGAGTTTGAGGGAGACCTTAAGATTTTTAATACTTACGGAGAATTCTTTAGACAGTTTATGGAAGTTTCAAAAAAGGGTTTATACATTCAGAGATATAAGGGGTTAGGAGAGATGAACCCAGAACAGTTGTGGGAAACCACTCTTAATCCTAAAAATAGAATTTTACTTCAGGTCTCTATTACAGATGCAATGTCAGCAGATGAAACTTTTAGTATTTTGATGGGTGAGCAAGTTGAGCCGCGCAGAAAGTTCATCGAAGACAACGCCCTTTTAGCAAAAGAACTTGATGTATAATTTTAGATAGACGTAATTGTTTCATTAAAGAAGGTTTATTGCCATGATAGAAAATGATGGAAAGATAGAAAATAAAAATGTCATAAGTGTTGATATTGATAAAGAGATGAAGGAAGCATATCTACAGTACTCGATGAGCGTGATTGTAGGAAGAGCGCTTCCAGACGTACGGGATGGATTAAAGCCAGTTCATCGTCGCATTTTATTTTCTATGCATGAAATGGGCAATCACCACAACAAGCCGTATAAAAAATCGGCTCGTGTTGTGGGAGATGTAATTGGTAAATACCACCCGCATGGAGACACGGCCGTGTATGATACAGCTGTGAGAATGGCTCAAGATTTCTCTCTTCGCTACCCGCTGATTGATGGGCAAGGGAATTTTGGATCTATAGATGGCGATAGCCCAGCGGCAATGAGATATACAGAAATCCGCATGACTAAACTAGCGGAGGAAATTCTAACAGATATCGATAAAGAAACGGTTCCGTTTGGACCAAATTACGATGACTCGCTTTTGATTCCACATGTATTACCGGCAAAATATCCAAATCTTCTTGTTAATGGAAGCTCTGGTATTGCTGTTGGTATGGCCACGAATATTCCTCCTCATAATCTGACGGAAGTTATTGATGCTTGCATAGAGGTTATTAATAACCCTAATTGCCAGCTCGCAGATGTATTGAAATATATCAAAGGACCTGATTTCCCTTCTTCGGGCGTTATTGTAGGTAGATCTGGTATTCTTGATGCTTACAAAACGGGTCGAGGTGGAATCACGCTAAGAGCAGTGGCAGAAATTGAGTCTTTCGGAAATGATAGAGAAAGAATAGTTGTAACAGAAATACCGTATCAAGTGAATAAAGCACGCCTGATAGAGTCTATTGCAGATTTGGTTCGAGATAAAAAACTTGAAGGTATATCTGATATTCGTGATGAATCCTCTCGAGAGGGCATGAGAATTGTTGTGGATGTGAAGCGTGGAGACGCAGCGAATGTTGTATTGAATCGCCTTTATAAGTTTACACAACTTGAAACACGGTTTGGAATTATTCTACTTGCTCTTGATAAAGGAAGTCGCCCAAAAGTATTTAATCTCAAGGAAATGCTAGATGCATTCGTACAACATAGACGTGAAGTTGTAACAAAACGCTGTGTTTTTGATTTGAAAAAGGCAGAGGCAAGAATACATGTTCTCCAAGGTTTGAAAATTGCGATCGACAACATAGACGATGTAGTTGAGACAATTAAAAAATCTGCAGACGCCCTCAGTGCAAAAAACTCACTCATAACAAAGTATTCTTTAAGTGAAATTCAGTCTCAGGCGATTCTAGAGATGAGATTACAAAGACTGACGGGGCTTGAGAGACAAAAAATATTAGATGAAATTGCAGAAATTCAAAAAGAAATTGATTGGCTCAAAATGGTTCTTGGAGATGTAAAAGAAATCTACAAGATAATTGTTCAGGAGTTAAACGATATTAAAGATAGGTTCGGAGACAATAGAAAAACTCAAATTATAACTGAGGAATCCGAAGATCTCGAAGACGAGGATTTAATTTCCAAAGAAAATGTTATGGTCACCATCACACACTCTGGATATATCAAAAGAATCCCATCAGAGACATACCGAACACAAAAGCGTGGCGGTAAAGGGTTGAGGGGAATGGAAACTCGCGAAGAAGATTTCGTTACGAGTATATTTACTGCCAACACACATACCACTCTGCTTGTTTTTACAGACAAAGGAAAAGTATTTTGGGTTAAGGTTCATAAGCTTCCAACAGGCAACAGACAGTCTAAAGGAAAGGCTATCGCAAACGTAGTGCAGCTATCTTCGAACGAAAATGTACGCGCTATTTTACCTATAGAAGAGTTTTCGGCAGATAAATATGTTGTTCTTGTTACAAAAAATGGTGTTATTAAAAAGACTCCTCTCGAGCAATTTTCAAATCCAAGACCATCTGGAATTATCGCGCTGACAATTGATTTAGATGATACTTTAATGGCAGCTCAACTTTCTTCTGGGAAAGATGATATTTTTATTGCAACAAAAGAAGGTATGTCTATTCGCTTTAGCGAGGATGAGGTTCGGGCAATGGGCAGAACTGCGAGAGGCGTTAGGGCAATTGCTGTAAGTCAGGGTGATTATGTTGTGGGCTGCGAAGTCATTACCCCAGATTGCAAGAAACATATTTTAATGGTTACAGGAAAAGGTTACGGGAAAAGATCTGAGACATCCGAATATCGCGTTCAAGGGCGAGGTGGCGTTGGAATCATCACTCAGAAAGTTTCAGATAAAGTAGGAGATGTGATTTCTACAATACTTGTCGACCAAGCGGAAGATGTTATGCTCATGACAGACAAAGGGCAGGTCATCCGTATTAAGTGTAGCAATATTTCTCTTTTAGGAAGAAATACCCAGGGCGTACGTCTTATTAATGTAAACGATGGCGAAACGGTATCTAGTGTAGCAAAAACTGTAGCTGATGATGACGCTGAAGAAGAGTCTGGCGGAGATACTCCTAATGGAGTTGATCACCACTAAAGGCACTGTATGAAGCTCATAGGCGTTGCTGCTTTTAGTCTGTTCGCACTGCTTGCATGTGAATCTAATAAAGGAAAAGATGATTATGAATCGGCAAAAAAACTTTTACTGGTTCAGCCACAGCAAGCGATACTTGGGTTTGAAAGGCTATTAAAAGTTTATCCAAATAGTGCATATGCCCTCAGAGCGAGCTTAGATATGCAAGAGTTTTGCCCAAAATCAAAAGCTTGCCAAGAAACAGAAATAGTTTTCTTACAGCACATAATTGAGAAAGACCAAAACCAAAGTCAAACGGTTCGGGCCATGCAAAGACTTTCTGAAGTATTTTTTGAACGAGGATATTATCAACAAGCCATAGATGCAATTAATCTACTGCTCTCAAAAGATGTAGAAAGTGCTTTTTTAGAACAACGACTTCAGTTAGCAAAAAGCTATTTCTATTTACGGAATTTTTATCAAGCAGAAGTAGAGCTGAATACATATATCAAAAATATAGAGTCAGAAGACAAGCGAGTAGATGGTCTTATGCTTAAGGCAGAAATTTTGGGAGCACAAAAAAAGTATACAGATGCTGTTGATACGTATAAAGAAATTAAAACTAAATACAAAGAGGTGTATCTCAAAAATCAAGTTTTTATAAATGAAGCCTTGATGTTTGAAGAACAAAAGCAGTTAGATCTTGCGATTGCAACGCTCGAAGAAGTACAGGCGCAAATTCAAAACGCAGAATTTATACAACTCAAAATTGAAAAGCTAAAAGAGAGAAAGGCTTTAATGCCAGGGGCCTCTGGATTAAAAAAATAAATATGGGAAAAAGAGAGTACATCATTTTTTTAGCCTTAGTTTTTGAGTTAGTGGGATTGGTGATATCTCTTGTTTACGCGGGGTATTATTTTGATAAAAAGATGGGGTTTTCTGGTGTTGGTGTAACATCCGGCGCAGTTTTAGCATTGGTTATTTGGATTTTCCATCTTATGAAAGCATTTAAAACCAAGGATGATATAAAGTGAGGCCTTTTGTTCTTTTGCAAGTTGCACTGACCGCTATCTTTGCACTCATTGCGCTGTTTATTGGAGGAAAATACGAGGCACAATCCTTCTTAATAGGGGCAGTAATTGCTATTGTTAATGTGCTGTTTTTTGCCATGATAACACGACGAATTTTTGCCAAAAAATCTGTTGCCACGACGCTTCTACTTATTATATTCAAATATCCGATCTTAGGAGTTGGGCTTTACCTTATTATCACACATAACCTTGTGAGTTTATTGTGGTTTGTGTCGGGCCTAAGCATCTTAATACCATCAGTGCTAGGGTATGTTTTTCTTTTTATAAAACAAGATAACAGCGCTGCCTGATAAAAATTGATTCGAAATAAAGGATTAAAATCATGGTTCACTTTAACTGGACACAACTCATACCGGGTGTTGGTCATCACTATATTCATGTTGCAACTGCGATTCTAGTCACCGCCCTTCTAAGCATTTTTAGCTTGCTTGCCTACAGAGCATACAAAAAGTCTCCAACATTTGATCCGGCAGATAAGTTCTCTGTAAAAGCAGTTGCTGAAATCTTAACGGAATTTATCATGGGCCTTGTAAACATGATTATAGGTCCTCATGGAAAAAAATATGTTCCAATGTTTGGTGCAATTTTCATGTATATTCTAGTGAACAACGTTATGGGACTAGTTCCAGGGATGACGCCAGCAACAGATAACTTTAATACAACACTTGCCGTGGGACTGTTTACCTTTGTTATGTATACTTGGCTTGGAATCAAAGAGCATGGAGCAGCTTATATCAAGCAATTTACAGGTCACTTGCCATTAAATTTAAGCCCAATTCTTTTGTTATTACCACTCATGTTTGTGATTGAATTGATTTCACACGCAGTTCGTCCAATGTCTTTAGGACTACGTCTTAGAGGAAACATGGTGGGAGACCATACTGTACTTGGAATTTTCACAGATTTAGTTCCGATCGGAATTCCTGTTGTATTTTATTTGCTGGGTCTTTTTGTGTGCTTTGTTCAGGCATTTGTTTTTACGCTTCTGTCTATGGTGTACGTATCCATGGCGGTTGCACATGACGACCACTAACTAACAAGGAGTTAACATGAGAAAACTATTCTCAATCGTCGCACTTACATTTATTGCACTTCCAGCATTTGCACAAGATGGTGCTGCTGGTTCACAAGCAGGTCTTTTAGGTCTAGCTGCTGCTATCTCAATTGCTGTTGCAGCATTTGGTGGAGCTCTTGGACAAGGTAAAGCTGCTCAAGCTGCTCTTGACGGAATCGCAAGAAACCCTGCAGCTCAAGGTAAGTTGTTTGTACCAATGATTATTGGTCTTGCTCTTATTGAATCACTAGTAATCTACGCGTTTGTTATCGCGTTCATGTTATTAGGTAAGTTTTAATTAGGCTTTGCCGTTTGGCTGGGCTTATTGTTGCTTTATCAAAAAAGCTCAATCCCAGCCAAAAATCAAACCCTAAGGGACTGCAGCAAAAACAAAAAGCTTAATTAAGAAAGCCTCAGCAACAGCGCTGGGGCTTTATTTTTTAAAATTGAAAAACTAATTAAAATACGAAAAACAGCGAACAGAAGTCCTTGCAAGATCTTGTTTTATAACTCTTATGCCGGCTCTTTTAAAATTTCTCAATAATTGATTTCTCTTATGGTTTGATAAATGTCCAAGATCTGTCAGAGCATAGGAAGGTATTTCAACATTAAGACCGCCCATAGTTAAGTTGGTAAACTTAGTTAAGGCAGGGATAGCGCTTGATCTTGTAAGTACGTCAAAGGCAGAATCAAAATAAGATTTGAGTTCAAGAGGCTCCAAATTTTGTAGTGAAACTCCTGAAGAATTTAGTTTTGGAGGAACAATTGCATAATAACGTGGGCTAAAGTCTTTGCTGCTGTCCAGCTCAGCAAATGATTCGCGAAAAAAATAGGACGATCTTAAAAGGAATCTTTTAATAACACCAGTATTAGCAAAAATAGCAAATTTATAGCTAACTTGTCCTAATTTTTCCTCTGAATAAATTAAGTTATGATAAAACTCAGACATGAACAGTCTATTAAACTCATATCTGTTCGCAGAGTTTATTGTCACATTTATTAGAACACGCTCAAATGGCTTTGCATTACCAAAAGGAAGCTCTTGCGCGGATCCATTTTTGCTAATCATAAAAAATAAAAATAGAAGTCCAATTAAAAGATATAATTTTTTTTTACTCATATAAAACTCCTCTGTCTTAAGAGGGAATTTACCATCAAAGAGAAGATCGAAAATGGAAATTATAAAAGCAGCGTATTCAATTAAGAATACGTGTCAAATTTCTATAATATGGAAAATATCTGGAAAAACTAGTCTTTAAGATGTTTCTTTAAAAACAGCCCAGTAAAAGATTTTTTTTCTTTAATGATATCAAGTGGGTGTCCAGTGCAAAGAACCTCACCGCCGCGCTCACCGCTTTCTGGTCCCAGATCAATAATGTGATCGCTTGACGCCACTAAATCAAGATTGTGTTCAATAACAACTACAGTGTTATCTTGCTCAACTAGCTTGTGTAAAAGTTCAATAAGTTTTCTAGTGTCTTCAAAGTGAAGGCCCGTAGAAGGCTCATCAAGAATATATAAAATATGTCCCGCACGCTTTTTTGAAAGCTCTTTTGCCAACTTGATCCTTTGAGCCTCGCCACCCGAGAGAGTTGTCGAGCTTTGTCCGAGAGTTAAATAGTCTAGCCCTACCTGGTTTAATATATCGAGTTTTGATTTTATAGAGGGATGGTTCTGGAAAAATTCCAGAGCCTCTGCAACATTCATATTTAGAACGTCTGCGATAGATTTTTCTTTGTACTTAATGTTGAGCGTCTCGGGATTGTATCTTGCCCCAGAGCACACATCACAAGTTACAAAAACATCTGCCATAAAGTGCATCTCGACTTTAATTTGGCCTGCTCCTTCGCAGGAATCACATCGTCCGCCTTTTACATTAAAACTAAATCGTCCTGGCTTGTAGCCACGAATTTTTGCTTCTGGTAATTGTGAAAATAAATCTCGTATATGAGAAAACAACCCTGTGTAAGTAGAAGGATTAGATCTAGGAGTCCTTCCAATTGGTTTTTGGTTTATTTCAATAACACCAGATAACTTTTCATATCCCGATATTTTTTTAAAAGGAGCGGGGTGATAATTTCGCACATAAAAATGATTACTTAGATATTTATACAAAGTATCGATAATAAGTGTGGATTTTCCGCTCCCAGAAACGCCAGTTACAGTAGTGAGAGAACGAAGTGGGATTTTTACGGAAACATTTTTTAGGTTATTACCAGTAGCTCCCGCTATATAAATGTACTCATCGAATTTCTTTGGGGATCTTTTAGAGTATGCATGAATTTTTCCAGAAAGGAATAGGCCTGTGAGGCTTTTAGAATTGTCTTGAAGCTCTTGCGGTGACCCAATGGCCATCAGCTCTCCACCTAGCTTTCCTGCTCGTGGCCCGATATCGATCACATGATCTGCCGCAAGAATCGTATTCTCATCATGCTCTACAACGATTATGGTATTGCCCTTATTTTTTAGTTCTGAAAGTGCTCTCAAAAGTTCATCGTGATCACGTGCATGTAAGCCAATGCTGGGTTCATCTAAAACATACAAAACACCAACAAGAGGAGATCCTAATTGATTTGCTAAGCGAATACGCTGAGCTTCGCCCCCGGATAAAGTTCGGGCCGACCGAGAAAGGCTTAAGTGAGAAAGGCCCAGTCGCAATAAAAATGAAATTTTATAATCAATTTTAAATAAAAGCTTATGAAGAATTTTTTTATCTCGATCAGAGAGAGTTAGTGATTTTAACCAAAGCTTTAGAGCTTCAAGGTTTAATTGAGTGACTTGGTGAATATTTTTACTTCCTACAAATATATTCAAGGCTTCTTTACGCAAACGTGCGCCGTTACATGCACGACAGATTTCCCCTTCCTCCACAAGATCATCCACATCATCTTCTTCACCCTCGTCGGAAATAAAATCTAATTCCTCGATCGTTCCGATTCCAGAACAAGTTTGGCAATATCCTCTAGGATCATTAAAGGAAAAAAGTCTTGGCTCTATTTCAGGAGGTGAATATTGACATAAGGAACAGGATGATTTTTCAGAATAAAGTTTTTCTGATACTGCAGTTAGATTTTCGACGCTTATATATCCTTTTGATAAGCTAAGGGCTAATTTTAAACTCTCAGTAAGGCGTTGCTTGACTTCTTTTTTGATAACTATGCGATCAACTAGGACGTCAATGTTGTGAACTTTTGTTTTAAGTAGTTTTATAGGCTTATCAAGCTCTACATATTCGCCATCAACGCGCACTCTTACAAATCCTGCCCTAGCCCATTTTTCAAAATCTTTTTGAAACTCACCTTTTTTGTTTCTTACAATAGGAGAAAGGATGTGAAGTTTAGTTCCTTCAGGTAGAGATAAAAGTTCGTCCACAAGAACGCCTATATCCAACTTCTCAAGAACTGTGCCGTGCTCTGGACATTTAGGTATTCCAATTTTTGCAAATAGAAGCCTAAAGTAGTCATAGATCTCTGTGATGGTTCCCACAGTAGATCGAGGAGACGCAACTGTCGTTTTCTGTTCTATTGATATTGCAGGAGATAGACCGCTAATAGAATCTACATCAGGTTTTTTGAGTTGTTCTAAAAACTGTCTTGCATAGGTTGAAAGTCCCTCTACATAACGTCTCTGTCCTTCCGCATAGATAGTGTCAAACGCCAGAGTTGACTTGCCACTACCGCTAATTCCAGTAATGACGGTCATTTTATTTCTTGGAATAAAAATATCTAAATTTTTAAGATTGTGCTCACGAGCACCTTTTACCGTTATGCCAGGTGATTTCATAGTAGTTTATTAACAATTCCTTCAATTTCAGATTTTGTCTTATTCAATGCAGCTTCAGTTTGAAACTCAAATCTTAACACCAGAACTGGCTGAGTATTTGAGGGTCTTGCAAGAAACCATCCATCTTCAAACTCAACTCGAATTCCATCAAGGGTATTCACTTTAATTGAGCCACTAGATTTTTCATACTTTTGCTTTATTGCCTCTACTATTTGAATCTTTTTTTCCTCGGTCGTATCAATTCGAATTTCTGGAGTAAAAAATGACTTTGGTAAATCTGAAATAATAGAGGAAAAGCTTTTTCGTTCATTCTTCAATACCTCGATAACTCGAAGTCCAGCGTAAAGAGCATCGTCGTAACCATAGTTGCGGTCATTGAAAAAAATATGGCCACTGAGCTCTCCACCAAAAGGAGCTTTTTCGTCTTTAATTTTTTGCTTTACCAAACTGTGGCCAGTTTTCCACATAATTGGAATTCCGCCGTGTCTTTTGATATCATTGTAAAGTCTGTAAGAACACTTCACGTCGCCAACAATTTTTGCACCTGGATTTGATTTGAGAATGGAGCGACTAATAAGCACCATAAGATCATCTCCTAAGATCATTTTGGCATTTTCATCCACAACACCAATTCGATCTGCGTCTCCATCAAAACCAATACCAATATCAGCTTTTTTTGCAAGAACCTCTTTTTTAAGATCAACAAGGTTTTTTTCGACTGTTGGATCTGGGTGATGGTTTGGAAATGTTCCATCTGGTTTTTCAAATAATATAGTCGCTTGAATATTCATCGCGGAAAAAAGTTTTTGAGCAACTATTCCAGCCGCTCCATTCCCACAATCCAACACAACCTTGACTCCAGAAAGATCTCCAAATTCTTTTTTATATCTTGCTACATAGTCTTCAAATATATCGAGAGTCTCAATGCTGCCTGTTCCAGAAATATAGTTTTTTGTTTCAATAATTTGTTTAAGCTTGAGAATATCTGCACCGTGAATTGTGCTTTTTCCTACAGATATTTTAAAACCATTATACTCTGGTGGATTGTGACTCCCTGTAATCTGGATAGCACCATCGATAAATGGATAATAAAATGTTGTGAAATAGGCCATTGGAGATGTAACAAGGCCAAGATATTTCACATGAAAGCCAGAGTCTTTAAGACCTGCAGATAAACCTGCGTACAAATCCTGGCAAGATAATCTTGCATCGTGGCCTAAGGCAATAGTTGCTCCAGATTTATTATAAGTTTGAAAGTGAAGTTTGGCGTATGCCTTACCCAGATTGTAAGCAAATTCTTTATCAAATTGTTTACCTACTACACCGCGAACATCATATTCTCTAAAAATAACTGGGTCCATGATCATTGAATCATCCTTTGTACAGGGAGAGTCCCTTAAAAAATTATATGGAAGTAAAACCTTGCTACTCTAGCATTTGAAAGGCTTTTTGAATAGCCAAAACCATGGAAGTCGGATCTGCCAAATCTTTACCAAAAATATCCTTTGCAGTGCCATGGTCAACACTCGTTCTCACAAAAGGAGCGTTTAATGAAATTTGAACCCCATGCCTCTTTTTATGGTAAATCTTAAAGGGAATAAGACCTTGATCATGATACATGGCAACATAAATTGTGTGCGCTTTGTAGTCGGGATCATGGAAGCAGACATCCGGGATTAGAGGACCTGATACAGGTATTCCTTGGCTTTTGAGAGCGTGCAGAGTGGGCATAATAATTTCTGCCTCTTCCGTTCCAAGATTATCAATTTCTCCAGCGTGTGGGTTTAGTCCCAAAACACCAATGGCCACTTTCTTGCTTGAAGAAAGGTGTTTGGCATGTTCATAGCAGTTTTGAATCGTTAGAGAGAGCGCTTCTTTTGAAATTCTATTTGCAACGTCTTTAAGGGGAACATGATCGGTTACCAGTGCAACCGAAAAGTACTTACCCCAAAAAGCCATAGAAATTTTGTCTGAAGGATAAGTACGACGAATAATATCTGTATGTCCTTTATCTGCCAATCCACTTCTTTTTATTTCTTCTTTAGATAAAGGAGCAGTGACGATTGCAGATAGAACTTTCTCTTTTGTCAATAGAACGGCGTCCTCAAAGTTTCTTGCTGGAGAAGAATTGTTTTTAATAAAACAGACCGGTTTTTTAGACTTAGAAATCGCATCTAAAAGCGTGTTATAAATACGAAACTCTTTTTCTATTTTATTTTTGTATTTCTTTTCACTTCTATCTGAAAAAAAAACAAAGAGACGTCTGTTTTTGGGAACTTTCAGCTTGCGCAAGGCCTTGTATGTGATCTCAAGACCAATCCCATCCCAGTCCCCAGTGGTTATTGCGATGTTCTTCATGAGGCTCCAATTACTTATTTATGCGAATAAACGATTCAGATTTTTTTTGCTCAATCCAAAACTTGAATTGCTGAGCAAAGGCTTTTTCATACAAAATATTTTGAATATCCTTTTTCTTTGCCTCGTAAGCAGGATCCTTCGTAATATTTTTACTAATAAGTTTAACAATATGGAAACCAAGCCTTGAGGAGACTACTTGAGAATATTGGCCTGGATTTAGACCTGCAACGGCATCCTCAAGTTCTTTTAAAAACTCTCCGTTTTTGAAGGTGCCTAAATAGCCGCCTTGAGTGAAATTGGGATCTTCACTGTATTGTGATGCAAGGGATTCAAAGCTGCCACCGTCATTGAGCTTCTTAAAAACATCATCTGCTCTCGATTTCGCAGCATCTTTATCTCCGCCCTTCGGACGAAAAAGAATATGAGCAATAGAAAATTCAAAGGCACTTAGATTTTTGTTTCCATATTGACTGAGGTAGTAGTTCTGAATCTCTTCTTCAGAAATACGTATTTTTGAAGAGATCGCTTTTTGAATAAGACCCTCTCGCTCCAATCTTTGCTTCATGAAATTTTGATACTCGGAGTAAGGAACACCTTGAGTTTTAAGTTCGTCAATAAGCTGTTGTTTGGTCATTCGATTTCTCTCGGCTACACGACGAATCTCTTGATCTACTTTTTCGACTGTGACGGCAAGGTCTTGCCTCTTTACTTCAGAGTCTATGATTTTTTCATCAATCAACTGTTGTAAAAGAGCAGCATCGTTTTTGAGAAGAGAGGCTCTATCTTTAATGAGCAAATCATCTACAAATTTCCCTTTTTGAAGCTGCTTTTTAAACTTAAGAATGTCTGTTTGGGTGATAATCTCGTCATTCACTACAGCCACGATTTTATCTATTGTCTCTGCAGATACATAAGTAAAACACAAGATCATAGCAATAAATAAGTGAAACATTTTAATCTCCTGCGGGAGTAACTTGGATAGCCCTAATGGCATCGGTATTTTTAAAAACCTTGGCATTTCGAATTTGCTGCTCTAGCCAACCTGAATAGAGGGCATTTTCTTTGTTTCCCATTAGAATTCTATATATTTTTTTTCGCGCTTCTTCAAATGTTAATGTTCCCTCTGGCTTTTTACCGATAACCTCGAATATATGAAATCCATATGGACTTTTCATAACACCACTGCGCTGTCCGACTCTCATATTAAAGGCTTTATCAAAAATATCTAAAGCACCCTCGTCAATCCAGCCGGTATCCCCGCCAACCTTAGCGTCCGGCGAAGTAGAGAATTTTTTTGCGAGTTCTTCAAAGTTCGTTTTAGAGTCTATGCTATGATAGATTCTCTGCGCGGTATCCTCATCAGTTAGAACAACCTGCCTGAGTCTAATCTGAGCAGAGACCTTAAACTGCTCTTTATTGGAATTGTAGTAAGAGCGCAGATCCTCTTCTGAAGGTTCTGCAACGTCTTTCATTAATACAGCAAACACCTTTTTTTGTAGAATTTTTTCTGAAAGAACCTTTTTCCAGTCGGAAAGGGTTTGCTTAGACACAGCTAGCGCCTCATTAAAGCTTATATCATCAGGGTAATTTGATCGAACGGCATCTATTTCTTTGTTTATCTCTTGGTCAGATACGGAGATGTTATTTTGCTTTGCCCACTCGACTAATAAAGTTTTGTGTATAAATCCTTCTATGATTCTGCTTTTTTGAAACTCAACAACGCTAGAGTCTCTTGCCATAACGTTATCGTATTCTTCAAGAGATCTCGCGAGCTGTTCTGATAATTCACCTGCAGTTAGGGCAGAGCCGTTAACTCGGATTAAAACTGTATCTGATAAACTGCTTTTTTTGTGTAAATTAAAGTAAAGCGCCACTCCAATGAAGAGAAGAACTAAAATCCCCCCCCAAAATGAAAGTACAAGTAGGCGCTGTTGCTTCATTATAAATTTTTAGGAAAAGTTTTAATGCTGTACTGTGATTTTAACTTACTGAATAGACCATCAAAAAGAGCTTTCTTTTTTGTTTCTAAAACAGCGGCTCTTAACTTCACCTTGTCTGCATCTTTATAAGTACGTCTTCCTGTTAGTTTAATAACATGAAACCCATAAGGAGTTTCTATCAAACCTGAAGATTGCCCATCTTTCAATTTAAGAGCGGCTTGGTAGTACTCTGGTATGAGAGTATTGGAGGCGTGCCAGCCAATGTCTCCACCATTCTTTTTGCTTATTGTGTCGTCACTATAGAGCTTTGCAAGTTGTTCAAAAGGCTTATCTGATTTGCGAATCTCAGAGTACACTTGGTTTGCGCGACTTTTAGCTGCATCGATTTCTTTTCTATTTGCGTTTTGCTTAAGCTCAATCAGGATATGACTTGTTCGAATCTCCGGATTTTTTGCATAGTAAGCCTGCATTTCTTTATCTGTTACAGAAATCTCATCTGCTTTTTTACCAAGCTCTTTTTCAATAAGATCTACATAAAGAACCTGACGGATTCTTTCTTGAACAATAGGATCTTTTTCTAAATTTCTTTTTTGAGCTTCCTGCACCCCAACTTCATAGCGAACTAGATCTTCTAAAAATAATTCTTTTGGAGGAGGATTTGCAGTTTTTGTAACAACTTCTTTATATCTTTTATTAAATTCGTCTTTTGAAATTTTGCGAGTTCCTACGACGGCCACAATATCTTTTTCTTCTTGTGCGTATGTCGAGGTTGCAGTTAAAAAAATAATCAAAGCTGATAATGCCAATTTAAGCATATGTCCTCCGTGTCTAAATTCTAGTTTAATAGGTATTAAAAGATTAATGCAACGCTTTAAGAGCGTCTGACGCCAAGTGACCTGCTTGAAGAGCTTTTTCCTTCAATTCTTTAACAAAAACTGGATCTCGTGGGTCATCTGTTTCTTTGAGGGCTTCAATGGGGTCTCCCCACTTCAGATAAACAGTACTAAAAAGTTTTGGCATAGAGGCTTTATCCCAGGCTTTATTCAAAACATATTGAGAGGAACAAGCAATTCCACCGGGATAAATTCTTGCTCCCAAAATTTTTGATAATTCAAACACTCCGGGTTTAGGTTCGTGGCGTGGTCCGCGCGGTCCATCAACAGGCACAACTGGGATTAAGCCACTTTTTGACATTCGAAGCAGGGATCTAAGACCTTGTGCCCCTTTTTTTGAGGAAGATCCTCTTGCCATTTTTAATCCAAGTTTTTCAAGAACGCGTGTGATGATCTCCCCATCCTTACTTACAGAGGCTATAGAAACAACTGGATAAAACCTTGAAAATGCTACGATTGCCTGAATATCTCCGTGCCAGTGGGCAAAGATAACAGGCCGTTTGTTTTTTAAATCTTCATCAAGCTGGGGGTGAGAGATAATCTTCAGTCTCCAGCTTGCAATAAAAATACGATAGACAAAAAAAATAAGATTTGTAAAAAACCATATCTTTAATTTTTCAAAAAACATTACGCCAAGATCTTTTTAAATTCTTCATTCAACTTTGGGACCACTTCAAAGACATCACCAACTATTCCGTAAGTTGCTTTTTTAAAAATTGGAGCTTCAGGATCTTTGTTGATTGCAACAACAACTTTACTTGAACCCATGCCAGCCAAGTGTTGAATGGCTCCAGAAATTCCGCAAGCTATATACAAGTTCGGAGCAACTGTTTTACCTGTTTGTCCCACTTGAAGCGCATGCGGCACCCATCCTGAATCAACAACAGCTCGGGATGCTCCAACGGTTGCGCCGATGGTTTCAGCAAGGTCTTCTAAAATTTTAAAGTGCTCTGGCCCCTTCATTCCACGACCACCAGATACAATGATAGAAGCCTCTGAAAGATCTGGCTTTGAGGATTGTGATTTTACAACTTCTTTGACTTTAATTTTAGCGCTCGGAATCGTAAAAGAAACTGTTTCAATAGAAGCAGTTGCTCCTGCTTCTGCAGGAACAGGGTATTGATTTGGCCTCATAACAATAAATTTCTTTTTTGATGATGCAGAGAACTCGGCATCAGCAGTACATTTACCGGAGTACAAAGGTCTTTTAGCCTTAATGCTTGCTCCTTCCACTTTTATTTCAACAACGTCACTAACATATCCGGAGTCAAATTTTGCCGCCAAACGAGGAAACAGATCTTTTGTTGTCATGCTAGCAGACGCAATAATAAGCTCGGCACCAGAAGAGTTAATAATATTGGTAAGTGCAGCCATATAAAAAGCAGAGTTGTAATTTTTTAGATCGGCATGATCTATGGAGTAAATTTTTGTAACGCCATACTTGGATAAGCTTTGTGCTGCCTCAGAAACTCCATCCCCAATCAAAACGGCATCTACTGATTTTCCAGATAGAGCCGTTAATATTTAAAGAGAGCTTTTTTTGATTTTTGATTGATTTGTTTAAACAAATAAAAGTGTTTTCATAGCTAAATACCTTTGTAGTTAAATAATTTTTGCTTCTTCTCTAAGGAGTTTTGTAAGGGTTTGCGCTTGAGCACCAGCATCACCACTCAGCATCTTCACAGGAGGTCTCTCTGCTGGAAG
>CAUJDY010000102.1 GCA_963169805.1 Bdellovibrionota bacterium
CGGCGCCACCGTTGGTTCAGAGTTGCGTTACAACGCAACTCTGAACCAACGGTGGCGCCGTACCTTTTGTGGAACTGCAAAAATTGCAGTTCAGTATTTTAACTAACGACAAGTGTTTATTTTAGGAGAATTCTCTCTCTACAACAAAGGGGGAGAGAATGAAACTTACTTCATTTCTTTTATCTATTTTAGCAAGCACTGCGGTTTTTGCAGGAAATTACCAACTTTCATATAGTAGTCCATCTGCGTATCTTGGGAATTGCTGAGGATCGGTGAGTCTTGAGAGAGATATTCTCACAGATGAATTAGTTTTATCTGTAGATAGCCTTGAAAATTGTTCGAATGTTACTGTTGATGGGGAAACCTATAAGGTAGAAGAGAGTTGGTTGTTTGGAAGATCTGCTTCATTTACAGTTAATGAGAGACGAAGTGAAACACGCTACGTAATTCACTCAAACTCTGGTAAGACATCAGACGTTGTTGTTGTGAAGTTGAGTGGTGGATCTAATCAGGGATCAAGCGTTGCTATGGAGCTTGCTTCTTGCGGTGGAAAGTTAACAGCAAGAATGGAGCCGAGTGGTCAAGTGAACTTGATATTTAAGGGAGTTCGAAATTGCTCAAATTTTGACATTCTCTCTCACAATGGAACACCCGTAGACTATGAGACTAAAAAATTACAAGAGCAGTCTGATGGTACCCGCGGAGGAAGCTTTACAATACCGAATAGATTTAAAACTGCATTTTTGAATGGAGTTGTTATTGTAGTGAAATCAAATTCAGGTAAGCATCAAGATCGCGCTGAAATCTTATTTAAGTAATTTTTTCGAACTCAACATCGATCACATCATCTTTTTGAGGTGGTGTGTTTCGATGCAAGTTAGGTCGTACGTAGAGTAAATAATATACAAGTCCAAAGAGTGCTCCACCTAAGTGAGCCCCATGCCCAATTGGGAGACCGTGTCCTCCAAGTTGTGCAGACAGTCCCCATAAATCAAGTCCAACAAAAACCAAAGCTCCAAAGATTGCGGGCATTGGAATGATTCCAAGAAGTAGTATTTTCTCTCGAGGAAACAAAAGCGAAAACAAAAGAATAATTCCAGCAACAGAACCAGAGGCTCCTAGTGCTGGTAGTGACGGCTCGTTTAACAAATACATACAAACAAGTGCATGTGCTAGTGAGCTCGTAATACCTGCGTAGATATAAAACTTAAAGAATTTTCTCGCTCCAATGAGTTGTTCGATAACTCTGCCAAATCCAAAAAAGACATACATGTTAATAAAAAAATGTAGAAACATGTTGTGAGAAAAGGCAGAAGTTAGAAGTGTCCAGACTCTCCCATCAATAAGAGATTCCCAGCTTACTAAAAAATTTCTAGCCATAAATCCGTTTGGAGATTCACTCGAAAACTGCCACATCAAAAATACAAGCGTATTTAAGAAAATAATAAATGGAACTGCAATTGTTAAATTAAATGTTCTAAATATAACTTTCATTTGGAATTAAAGTACTCAAATGTTTTTTGTAGACCTTCATCTAAACTAATACGTGGCTGCCACTTCAAAACTTGCTTTGCTCTTGTGATATCGGGTCTACGTCTTTGTGGGTCATCTTTAGGAAGGGGTTTGAATTCAACACCTGCATCGTTCTTTAATAATTTATTAATCGCTTGAGCAAGCTCTAGAATTGTCATCTCGCTAGGATTTCCGATATTCACGGGGCGTGTCTCTGAAGACTGCATCAATGCATAAAACCCTTCAACTTCATCGCGTACATAGCAAAGAGAGCGAGTTTGTGAGCCATCTCCATAAACAGTGAGTGGTTTTTTTGCTAAAGCCTGAGTGAAAAAGTTTGGAATGACTCTTCCATCTTCTGGTCTCATACGAGGGCCATAGGTATTGAAAATACGTACAGTGCGAGTGTCTACTCCGTAGTGGAGGCGATAGATGGTTGTAAGAGTTTCTCCAATTCTTTTTGCTTCATCATAGCAGCTGCGTGGCCCATTAATATTTACATTTCCTCGATAATCCTCTTGCTGAGGATGAATCTCGGGATCTCCATAGACTTCACTTGTAGATGCAAAGAAAACACGTCCTCCATGATTCTTAGCGTATTCTAAAACATTTTGGTGACCTTTTGAATTTGTCTCTAAAATAAAAAGAGGAATGCGTTCGAAATCTATAGGAGAAGCGGGTGAGGCTAGGTTGTAAATTTCGTCAAATTTTTCACTGAGAGGTATCGGTTGATTAACGTCATGTTCAATAATACGTATTTTATTTTGAATATGATTTAAATTTTTCTTATTTCCTGTGACATAATTGTCTATCACAGTGATTTCATAGTTTTTTTCGAGGAGTAGATCAACAAGGTGGCTTCCAAGAAAGCCACTTCCACCAACAACTAAAGCCTTCATGATTCTACCTCAGTCAGTGCTTGGCGGCCTATGCAGTAGTAGTTAAAACCGAGTTGCTTCATTTTGACTGGGTTAAAGATATTGCGCCCATCAAAAATATTGGGTTGCTTGAGATTTTTCTTTAAGGTGTCCAGTTCTGGTGTTCTAAACTCGGACCACTCTGTCACAACAAAAAGTGCGTCTGCTCCTTGGGTAATGTCATACATATTTTTACCTAATTCAAATTTATCACCCAA
>CAUJDY010000103.1 GCA_963169805.1 Bdellovibrionota bacterium
TCTCTTCTCTGAAACTCAATATCCTCAGACTGAATTTTCATTCCAACGCTCATATCTCTTCTTAGAACTGGAACAGACTTAAAAATCTTGACTTGCCCTTGGAGCCATAGCCTTTTTTCTATCTTGCCGTTTTTTATGAGCTCGAGCGGTAATGTAAAGTGTCCTCTTGGTATGTTATCTGTTATTGCAATATTCCAATCATATCCATTCATATCTTGCGTCTGCTGCAGTCTAAGTTGTGAAATTTGAACTTCACATTCACTACAATTCTTCTGGACAACGTCTTTTATAATCTTTTCTGCATCTACCATTTGAAATTGCGCTTTTCTCACAACCTCTATCTCACGAGGAATTGCAAATGAGTATTTACTAAATAGGTCTGCACTTTTAACATGATGTCTTATGATTTCTGAGAGTGCATAATTAGTGAATCTTCTCACTTCACCAGCTGGTGGTGAATCGCCCAAGCGGATTTGCTTTAAATAACTCTGCTCCTCATTTGATAAATCTGATAGTGATTTTTTATCCAAAATATCAGAGATATAAATACTCGGAGAATCTACGACTACTTTGTTTAAAAATGATACTTTATCGTTTTTTGCAATACCAGTTTGAGAGAGTACAATCCCCACAAACATCATCATTGTATATGTAAAATGCAAAAACTTTTTCACCATCTTACTACCTTAAATTATTTAATGATTGTAACATTTGATCAGCTGCCTGAATTGCTTTTGAGTTTAATTCGTAGCTACGTTGCGCAGATATCATATTAATCATCTCATCTACTATATTGACATTGCTAGATTCAATTTGCCCTTGCGCAAGTTGCCCCATACCGTTTGTACCAGGACTTCCTTGTACAGGTTGCCCACTAGAAGGCGAAGGCGAATATAAATTCTTACCTAGAGATTTTAGGCCAGCAGGATTTACAAAGTTAACAATCTGAATTTGTCCTATAACTTGTGGGTTCTGTTGTCCGTTCGTAATGATACTCACTTGCCCATTTGGATCAACTTGAACACCTGCTACATTCGGAGGAATCACTATTTCAGGAACAAGAACCTTTCCATTTCTATCAACTAGACGACCATTAGGATCTTTTTGAAAAGCCCCATCTCTTGTGTAAGCAATTTGTCCATCTTCGAGTTGTATTGGAAAAAATCCGGGCCCCTCGATCATTAAATCGAGCGCACCATTCGTAACTTTTGCAGAACCAATTTCAAAATTCTTTTGAACAGCAGCAGTCTTTACACCGAGTCCTGTCTGAACACCTGAGGGCGACACGGCATTTAACCCAGACTGAGCTCCCGGCTCTTTAACAGTATGATAAAGCAGATCTTCAAACTCAGCTCGCGATTTTTTAAACCCATGAGTATTAACATTGGCTATGTTATTTGATATCACATCCATATTTGTCTGCTGTGCTTGCATACCAGTAGCAGATGTATTTAGCGCCTTAAACATTCATAACTCCTTACTTGAGCGATGGAACATCGTTAACAAGTCTTCCATTCATATCATCAAATGCTTTTATTGCTTTTTGAGTGGATTCAAAGACTCGTGTTGTTTGAATCATATCTGTCATCTCCTGAATCACATTCACGTTACTACCCTCAAGATGTCCTTGGTGAATCTTGACTGGCGCATTTCTGGTGATAACAGGCGCCATATTTTCTTTAATTCCGTAAAGACTTCCCCCACCTTTTCTTAACGCCTGGGCAGGCTCTACGTTTACTAGTGCTAATTTTCCTATATTTTCGTTATTTACAAAAATCGAACCATCGTCTGCGACATTTACATTTCCACCGTTGATTCGAATCATGCGCGCGTCTGCATTTGCAGGATCACCTTCTAAGAGCACAGGGTGACCTTCTTTCGTAACTAAAATTCCATCTTGGTTAATTTGCAAAGCTCCATTACGAGTCATGCGTACACCTTGACGAGTCATAACTTCAAAAAACGCATTTCCCTCTATTGCTACATCTAAAGTATTACCTGTTGGCTTGATTGGACCTTGTGTAAAATCTGTAAACGTCCCTTTGGTATCGACGTGGGATTGATCTCCACCACCATTATCATAAAAACTTTCAATGGATGCTGTAACTCGAGGAACAGTAATAACAGCAGGATCTTTTTCGTAGTTAGTAAGGTATTCTTGAAAGACTTGTTGATCTTTCTTGAAAGCAGTCGTGTTTACATTTGCCAAATTATTAGCAATTGTATCTAACTTTTGTGATTGAGCGATTGCTCCACTGACTGCTGTGTAGATCCCTTTTGTACTCACGATACACTCCCTCGTATGTACATGGAGCAATGCCTATGCCAGCAAGACTAAAGTCAATGTTTCAGAATGAAACGGAATATATCGGGTTTCTTACTAAAGACTTTAGAAAAAGTGACGTCAAAAATTTGTCACGGCCAAAATTGTAACAATATTATAAACGACTAAGCCTCTATTAAGCTTTGTTTAAGTGCCTCTATCTATGTCTAGTATTTAGCAAAAGTTCCGATATACTAGAAGTCAGGTTAAACTTTTTTTATTTAAGAGCGTCTATGAGATATATTTGGGCATACATCGTACCGGCTACTGCAACACTTGGAATTTATTTAGGTGATACATATGTTTTTCTAGGAATAGCCTATATTTTTCTGATACATCCTATTCTTGACAAAACTCTATCTCAGTGGAGTAAAAAAACAGAAGAGCACATTTTGGCTAGCGAAATTCTCCTACACGCTACATTACCGACTCAACTCTTTTTTATCTTCTTCAGCTTATATATTTTTGAGCAAAGATGGGAAAACCTCTCCACCCTTGAGACAGCTGGTTTTATTTTATCTTTAGGTGGTGCAACTGGAGCTTTTGGTATTACAGCCGCACATGAACTAATTCATAGGAAAAATATCTGGAGCTACTACTGTGGAGCTGCTTTGCTTACCACGGTCCTCTATGTTCATTTCACAATTGAACATGTTCTTGGACATCATAAAGAAGTAGCAACCCCAGATGACCCTGCCACTTCACGCAAAAACGAGTGGGTCTATACCTTTTACTTCAAATCAATTATTGGCGGTCTTTTAAGCTCCATCCGAATAGCATTTCAAAGAAACCTCATATCTAGAATTGCTGCATTTTTTGGAGTGCAGTTTGTTTTAATTGCTCTAATTAGTTTTATTTTCCCTCACGCAACGAGTGTTTTTCTTTTACAAGGACTGGTCGCAATTCTACTCCTTGAAACAATCAACTATGTGGAACACTACGGACTCGAAAGAAAAAAAAGAACCGATGGAACGTATGAACCCGTCCGAGAAGAGCACTCATGGGACACCTATACACTCCTCACAAATGCGTCACTTTTTGATTTAGGTTTTCATGCACATCACCACGCTCAAGCATCAGTGCCTTTCCAAAAACTTAAAAAGTCGCATGAGGCGCCTGAAATGCCACTCGGATACTCAACTATGTTTTTACTGGCTTTGATCCCACCGCTTTGGTTTGCAGTGATGAATAAGAAATTAGAAAACAGACAATCCTTTATCAAAGCCTCTTAGAGCTTAGCCTTAAAAAATCCAGCCACCCTTTGTAAACTTCCTTTAGGAATGCGGATACGATGTCCTGATATGGGATCTGCTATATAACCTTTAACAAGCTCCGGATTTAAATAGCGAATATCTCGTGCAGGATAATTGATATATTTGGCAAGCTCTTGAATGGAAGTTCCTCCTGGAGCCCAAAAATATTCATAATCGACGGGCTCCTTGTATTTCACATCACGAAAACCATAAAGCGTAGGCGCTTTTGCAATAAGGACTGCTGCAATTAATTTTGGAATATAATCTTGTGTTTCCTTCACGAATCCATTTTGTTCCACAATTTTCCAAAAATTCTTTGTGCCATGCTTATTAATAAGCCTCATAACTCTATTTTCGCCCGTATTATATCCAGCAGCTGCCAAGTACCATGAGTCAAACATTCGATGCATATCTTTAAGATAATCTGCAGCAGCTTGCGTT
>CAUJDY010000104.1 GCA_963169805.1 Bdellovibrionota bacterium
TTAAACCGTAACAGTAGCTTTAGCTTGCTCAAGAGATACCGATACCATTTTCGATACACCCTTCTCCTGCATTGTCACACCATAAAGTTTCTCATTAATCTCCATCGTATTCTTATTGTGAGTAACGATGATAATTTGAGAACGCTTCGCCATTTCACGAACAAGATCATTGAAACGGAAAACATTGGCGTCATCAAGAGGAGCATCCACCTCATCCAGCAAACAGAAAGGAGACGGCTTCACAAGGAAGATCGAGAAGATCAATGCAACTGATGTGAGAGCTTTCTCTCCACCAGACATCAAAGTGATATTCTGGAGTTTCTTACCTGGAGGTTTTGCCATGATATCAATTCCAAGCTCGTCTTCCCCCTCAATTTCAATGAGGATTAGCTGAGCTTCGCCCCCACCAAATAAAACAGGGAATACTTTTTGGAATCTTTCATTCACTGATTCAAAAGTTTCTTTAAAGCGTTTATTACAGATACGATTAATACGATCAATAACTCTACGTAGATTTTCTTTTGCTTCTATCAGATCAGCTTCTTGCTGTACTAAAAATTCATATCGCTTTTGAATATCATCATACTCCTGAATAGCACTTAAGTTCACTTCTCCGATTTTTTTAATTTTATCTTTAAGATCTTCAAGTTGCTTTTCTGTTTCTTCAAGATGGCATTCACGATCAACGTATTTAGGAGCTACATCGGCGAGCTGAATCATGTAACGTTCTTTCATTTGATCGTTTAGATAATTCAACTTCATTTGTGATTGCTCAAGCTTGAAGCGCATATCATTAATTTGCGACTGCTTCTCGTTACGAATTCTTTGAATTTCAACTACACGTTGTTGTTTCTTTAACAACTCGGTTGAAAATTCATTGTACTCGTTACGAACTTGAGCCAGCAACTCTTGAGAACCCTGCGCCTGGCGAATTAAATCTTCAAGACGAGCCTTCTCTTCTTCTAAAAGAACTTGATTTGTATTGAGACTTTCTGAATTTTTCTCTGTCTCCTCGGTCATTTGAGACAGCTTCTCAAGCAAATCAGTCAAAGATGTCTCAACCATGGAGACTTGATTTTCCAAACCTTCTTTGTATTGCTTTGTTTGAACGTATTTGATTCGTGAATTCATTGCTTCTTCACGTATTTGATCAATACCTTCTTTTGCAGCTTCATATTCTGTTTCTACAGAGCTAGATTTTTGATCTAACTCTTGTTTGCGAGATCTCATTTCATTGAGACGACTTACTTCTTGATCTCGTTTTTCTTCAAGATTAAGCTTTCTATTCTCTATTTCTGAAAATTCCTGATTTTGTTTCTGAAGAGTCTGAGTTGCACTCACAAGTTCCTGCTCCGCACGCTCAAGATCTTTCTTGAGTTGCGTTACAAGCATCTCTTTTTGCATTGAAACATTCTTAGCATTTTCAAGTTCTTTTGAAACAGTCTCAAATTGTTCCGTAAGCTTTTCAAGCGTCAATTGAGCGAGAGATAACTTTCCAGAAAGCTCGTCTTTCTTTTGAGAAAGCTCTTTAATCTCGCGTCGTCTCTTGAGCATTCCGCTTTCTGTTTTCTCTGCAGATCCGCCTGTCAGAACACCCTCTGAAGAGAGAACATCCCCTTCAATTGTAACAAAGTTCCAACCTGGATAGTTAGGTCTCAGCTTAAGAGCCGTCTTAATATCTTCTACGACCGCAATGTCTGAAGTTAAAAACTCAACTGTAGATTTATACTTTTCTGGAGATTGAATCACTCGAGATAAGAGCTCTTTAACACCTTCTTCTTTAGATGGATTACCTGATCGTTGAAGACTGGAAATTAAAGCCATGTCATTGGCAAAAAAACTAGAGCGTCCCTTTTTATTTTCTTTTAGATAAGAAACAGCATTGAGTGTCTCACCAGAATTCACACTTAATAGCATTTGCAGTTTGCTTCCAAGCGCAGATTCCATTGCAAGCTCATAGTCTTGAGGAACTTCTATAACGTCTGCGACTGGTATAATTTCAGAGACTGAGCCATCTGCATGAACTTCTTTTTGAGTCTTCTTCCATAGCATGACAGATTTAACGCCCTCTTCGAAACCTTCAAAGTTAGCCTGTAAGTCCTCTAAGCCATAAAGACGAGATGCTACTTGGTTAAGCTCGTCCTTAAACTGATCCACTTCTTTTCTGCGGGCATGAACTTGCTCTTCTAATGACTTCTTATTGACCTCAAATGTTTCAACATCCGTCATGATAGAAAGTTGCAGTTGTCTCTCTTTTTCTAAGCTGTTAAAGAGCTCAATTTTGCGAGATTCAAACTCTTTATGTTTTTGTGAAAGAGACGTCACCGTTTGAAGAAGCTCTGCATGCTTGTGCTCAATCTCTTCCAGGCGCGCTTCTACAGAAGACATATTAATTTCTGCTTGGCTTGCTGCTGCATTCACAGTTACAAGCTCACGCCTTAAAGTTGTTAACTCTTCATCTGCAGTTTGAATACGAGTCTGCATTCTCTGGTAAATCTCTTCTTTTTCTACGTGTGTTTTTTCTAACTCTTCAACATCTGCAAGAACTTCTTCTAACTTTGACGATAGCTCCGCAAATTGATTTTCAAGAATAGATTTTCGTGCCTGAGCTTCCTCTTTGAGAGAACTCTGAACGGCTACATTACGAGAAGCCGCTTCTACTTCTGCTTTCAAAACAGAAATACGAGATTCTTTCTCTGCGACTTCTTTTTGGTAACCACTCGTTTGCATACTTTGAGCTTCGAGATATTTTTCTTTTTCCAACATTCCTAACTGTAGCTCTGCAACCTCAGCTTGGAGTTGATCAAACTCTGTCGTATTTTGAAGATCTGAATCTTGATTCTGTTCAAGTTGCAATCGAAGTGTTTCAACTTCCTCAGTTAATTTAAGGTACTGTTTTGAAGAAACTAGAAGTTCCAAATCTTCAACTTGAATTTTCAGTTCACGATATCTTTCCGCACGCTTTGCTTGTCTTTGAAGACTGTCTATTTGGCGCTTTAACTCTGCGATAATATCTTTTAAGCGGACTAAATTTTGATCAGTTGCCTGAATTTTGCGAATAGATTCTCGCTTACGAACTTTAAATTTCGTAATACCAGCAGCTTCTTCAATAAGAACACGACGATCTAGAGGTTTAGCCGTAATAATTTTACCAATCGCACCTTGTTCAATAATTGAAAAACCTTTTGAACCAGCACCTGTATCCATGAAAATTTCTTGAATGTCTTTTAAGCGCCCTGGCTCGCGATTGACTAAATACTCGCTTTCTCCAGAGCGGTGAAGACGACGTGTAACTGAGATTTCAGAGTGAGAAAGATATCTCGCAGGAAACATTCCTCCATCATTTTCTAGAGTCATTGTGACTTCTGCAAATCCAGCGGGTGCGTACCCTTCTGCTCCTCCAAAAATAACATCTTCCATGGACTGACCACGAAGATGCTTGGCAGACTGCTCACCCATAACCCACGTTATGGCATCAACAATGTTAGACTTACCACAACCATTAGGTCCTACGATCCCAGTAACACCGGCATCAAACTGAATGACAGTTCTATCTTTAAAAGATTTGAATCCAATTAACTCAAGTTTTTTGATTCTCAAAACACGTCTCCTTTAAAACCAACATCAACTACTGAATACTACCTTTACGCTGCAAAGCTGCCTGCGCCGCAGCCAATCTTGCAATGGGCACACGGTAAGGAGAGCAACTGACGTAATCGAGATCTACATTCTCAAAAAAGTCGATACTTGATGGATCGCCCCCATGCTCTCCGCAAATGCCAACTTTTAATTGTTGTTTTGTTTTGCGACCAAATTCAACTCCCATTTTCACAAATTTTCCGACACCTGCTTTATCAATAGTCACAAACGGATCTTTTTCAAAAATACCTGCATTTACATAGGCACTTAAAAACTTAGAGGCATCATCTCGAGAGATACCCAGTGCTGTTTGCGTAAGATCATTTGTTCCGAAGCTAAAGAAGTCAGCGTACTCTGCGATTTCATCAGCTGTCGCCGCGGCGCGAGGAAGCTCAATCATTGTGCCTATTAAGTAATCAAAACTAGTTTTTCTCTCAGCTTGAACTGCCTGAATCACAGCCTCAGCCTGATTTCTTAAAATCTCCAACTCTTTTTGTGTCGCCACTAAAGGGATCATAATTTCTGGTATGAGCGTCTTACCGGATTTTACAATCTCACAAACTGCCTCTGCAATTGCTCGCACCTGCATTTCATAAATTTCGGGATATGTGATAGCTAATCTGCAGCCGCGGTGACCAAGCATCGGATTGAATTCATGAAGAGAAAGAATTCGACTCTTTAGCTTTTCAAGCGAGATGTTAATTCTATCTGATAATTCTCTCTGATCTTTTTCTTCATGCGGCAAAAACTCATGAAGAGGAGGATCTAATAGACGAATTGTAACAGGGTACCCTTCCATGACTTTGAAGATTTCAAAGAAATCTTTTCTTTGAATTGGAAGAAGTTGAGCAAGAGCTACTTTTCGCTCCTCTTCTGTTTCTGCCATAATCATCTGACGAACAATATCAATGCGATCCGGATCAAAGAACATATGCTCCGTACGGCAAAGTCCAATACCCTCAGCTCCAAACCTGCGAGCGACTGTTGAATCCAGAGGAGTATCGGCATTGGTTCGAACCTTTAATCGGCGATACTTATCTGCAATTTTCATAATACGATCAAAATCTCCGCTGAGTTCAGGCTCAACAGTTTCTACTTTTCCAAGAAAAACCTCTCCCGTGGATCCATCTAAAGTTATTATGTCTCCTTCACGAAAAATTTGACCGCCAACTTTCATTTCACCTTTTTGGTAGTTGATCTCAATTTCTCCACAACCAGCAACACAACTCTTTCCCATTCCACGAGCCACAACTGCTGCGTGAGATGTCATACCTCCGCGAGTCGTCAAAATTCCTTCTGCAGCAACCATACCGTGAATATCTTCCGGAGAAGTTTCGATACGAGTCAAAATTGTCTTAATTCCTTTTTCCTTTTTCTCTTCTGCCGCCTCTGATGTGAATACAATTGCTCCGCAAGCAGCTCCTGGAGATGCAGGAAGACCTTTTGCTAATACTGTTTTTTTAGATTTCGGATCAAGGGTCGGATGTAGAAGCTGATTCAAAGAAAGAGGATCTAATCTTAATAGCGCTTCTTGTTCAGAAATTAACTTTTCATCCATGAGCTGACAGGCAATCTTAAGAGCAGCCTTTGCTGTTCTCTTTCCATTACGAGTTTGCAGCATCCAGAGGCGCCCTTTTTCGATTGTGAACTCAATATCTTGCATATCACGATAGTGTGATTCTAGTTTCTTTTGAATCTCTAGGAGTTGGAAGTAGCACTCAGGCATTGCCTCTTCAAGCGAGATCATTCCTGACCCTTGAGCTGCTAATTTCGAAATAGCTTGAGGTGTTCTTAAGCCCGCTACAACATCTTCACCTTGCGCGTTTATTAAAAATTCTCCGTAAACTCTTTTTTCTCCCGTAGAAGGATCTCGAGTAAAAGCTACGCCAGTTGCAGAATCTTCGCCTAAATTTCCAAAAACCATAGACTGAACGTTAACTGCCGTTCCCCACTCCTCAGGAATATCATGCAGCTGTCTGTATGTTTTTGCTCTAGGAGTATGCCAACTCAAGAAGACCGCTGTAATAGCACCCCAAAGTTGTTCGTATGGATCAGACGGAAACTGTCTCCCCAGCTCTTGTGATATTTGTTGCTTATAATCTTTAACCAGAGCTTTTAAATCCTCAACTGACAGATCTGTATCTTGCTTGTAACCTTTTGAATCTTTTAAATCCTCCAAAGAAATTTCAAGAAGAGAATGATTCATTCCAAGTACAACATTTGAGTACATCTGAATAAATCTACGATAAGAATCCCAAGCGAAGCGCGGATTCTGCGAATTTTTGGCAAGCCCTTCTACCGTCTCATCGTTCAGCCCCAAGTTTAAAATTGTATCCATCATTCCCGGCATTGAAGCGCGAGCCCCAGATCGAACTGAGACAAGCAATGGATTATTAGAATCTCCAAATTTTTTTCCAATTTCTTTTTCTACAATTTGCAAAGATCCAAGCACACCTGCTTTTACGTATTCAGGAAGTGATTTGTTATTTTTGTAAAACGCTGTACATATTTCTGTGGAAATAGTGAACCCAGGAGGAACTGGTAATCCGAGAGATGACATTTCCGCAAGATTTGCACCTTTGCCTCCCAAAATTCCTTTCATCTTAGCATTTCCATCTGCCTTTCCTGCACCAAAATTATAAATAAACTTTTGCGGTTGCTTTGACGTAGATGTCATTTCCATTTCCATGCTCTCCCCTTTTTAAATTTAAAGACTTTTAAAAATTTTTAAGTTTTTCTGTTATGTACAAATTTAACTGATCCATTGAAACTCTCTCTTGCACCATCGTATCTCTGTGACGAACTGTTACTTTTTTATCATTCAGAGTTTCAAAATCTATGGTGACACAAAATGGTGTCCCAATTTCATCTTGCCGTCTGTAGCGCTTTCCAATACTCGCAGATTCATCATACTGTGACTTAAAATGTCTCAAGTCAGATCTCAATTTATGGGATAAATCCATTAAGTCTGGCTTTTTAGACAGTGGTAAAAATGCGACTTTAATAGGAGCAAGATCTGGGTGAAAGCCTAATACAACTCTTTTATCATCCTCTCCTTCTCCAGCTAACTCTTCACGATAAGCATCACACATCACAGCTAGAGTCATACGATCGCAACCCGCTGAAGTCTCTACAACAAAGGGAATAAATTTTTCTTTTGTTGCTTCATCAAAATACTCAAGCTTCTTACCAGAGAGTTGCTGGTGATTTTTCAAGTCAAAATCAGTTCGATTATGAATTCCCTCAAGTTCATTCCAACCAAAAGGAAATTTATACTCAATGTCGTAAGCATCTTTCGCATAGTGAGCAAGCTCACCCTTACCGTGTTGGTGGAATCTGAGATTTTCCATTTTGAATCCAACCTTGGAGTAAAATGAAAATCGCACTTCCTTCCACATATTCATAAATTCATCATCTGATCCTGGCTTTACAAAATATTGCATTTCCATTTGTTCAAACTCACGGGTTCTAAATGTGAAGTTTCCTGGAGTGATTTCATTTCGAAACGCTTTTCCAATTTGTGCAATTCCAAAAGGAATTTTTTTGCGCATAGAAATTTGCACATTTTCAAAATTAACATAAATTCCTTGTGCTGTCTCAGGGCGCAAGTAAACAACAGCAGCTGATTCTTCTACCGGACCCATAAAAGTTTTAAACATCAAATTGAAGTTTCGAGGCTCTGAGAGCTCAGAGCTTCCACACGTATCGCATTTTTTTGGATCTTTCATTTTATCAACACGGTGACGGGACTTACACTTCTTACACTCAACTAAGGGGTCAGAGAACCCATCTACGTGGCCAGAGGCCTTCCACACTTGTGGAGCCATCAAAATAGATGCATCAAGACCTACAACATCATCTCTAAGAGTCATGGCATCCCACCAAACACGCTTCACATTGTTCTTGAGCTCAACACCCAGGGGCCCATAATCCCAGCAAGAGTTTAATCCGCCGTAGACTTCTGAGCTTTGAAATACAAAGCCACGTCTTTTACAAAGAGAGACAAGAGTTGCTAAATCATCTAGAGTTTTGTGTTGGGATGCCATTTGAGACCCGCCTTTATTGACAAATAGAGCTATCTTGAAGCCTATTTGAAGTCAATATTTGAAGCGGGCTCTCATTAAAAAAAAGCCCAAGAATATTAGGGGTTTAAGCTATTAATCTGCCGCAGGCTGCGTATTTAAAAAATCCTGCCACAAGATTTGTTCAACTTGATCCAACTCATGCTTAATCAAACCTTCTCTATCTAGAAAATGTGATAGATCTTGCCTTACGATCTCAAGAGTCTTTACTATAAAATTGATTTGATATGACGCTTGAATCAACAACTGAGAAAGCTGTTCATACTGCTTAAGATTAATATACGACTGCCCTTTATATTGATTCACCTTAATGAGAAGTTCACTTAGGATAACCTGAAAAGTCGCATATCGATTTTGCAGCTCCCTAGCATCAATACTAGATCTAATTTCACGATCCCCAGTTTGTCTAAAAGCTAAAGAAATATTCGCACTCATGTAGTCTAATGCTTTTTCAAAACTAGACAGGGTATTGAACATAGGCTTTCGCTCTTTCACAATTTGAACAGCAATCTCTAGCGTTGTTTCTTCAAGAGGATCTAATGTTCCTCTCTCTAAAACTCTTTCTGCAAATGCAAGATTAGTAAATGCGTCCTTCACATACGTTCTAAGCCTTGTCTCAGGTCTCAATCTCAACTCACGGATGACTCCATGCCTTTGCGCTCCAATTACTTTTGTTAAAGCGGTCTGTGCTTTTGAAATATCAGCTACTAGTTGTTGACCTAAAGTCATACATGTACCTGCTGCACACACTTTTTGATTTAAATCTTCTTTGTAAGATTCTGCCCGAGTTACTAAATCATACTGAGATAAAACCCACTCACGAGCAAAATCTGATACAATAGTTTCCGCCTCTTTCTCAAGACGACTTTTAGCTGTTGAAACACCTTCACTGTACTTGTCAGCGAACTGCTCTGCCTTAGCTTTTGCTTGAAGTATCAGGGCATCTATTTCGTTTTCATTGAAGCGAATAGCTTTTTCAAACTGAATCCTATTCACATATTCGTACTCAGAAAGTTGTGTAGCATGTTCCAATGCCTGACGCTGTCGCTTTTTACGTGCTCCCTCTAACTGTTTAGTAATCTTTTTAAGAGTGACTGCATGTCTGGCAGTTTTTGCTTTTAGTAAAAACAGTCTCTTTAAGAATCCTAGTTTACTGACAAAAAGTTGATGCCTCTTTTCGAGGTCAGCGATGCGATCTTCTGTGCGATAAACTCTTTCTTGAAGACGTTCAATATTGGATCGCTCACCTTTCATCGATTTCTTAATATTTGAAATATGAACTTTGAATGTTCTGATTTCTGAAGACGCCTCTGACATATATTTTTCAAGAGCAGCCTGGTAGGCTTCCTCTCGAGAAACACCGTTGAGATTTGCCAAAACATCTCTAATTTGCCCCAATCTTTCAGGCTTGTAAGCTATAGCCCCTTCTCTTGAATAAGGTGCTTTAAAATAGCTAAGGCAAGTGAGGGATGCTTCTGAAGAACAACCAATTAAAACGAATATAGCTAACGTCCACTTCATAAATTACACTCCATAAAATCTACCAACCCCTTATAAGCAAAAGAGAGACCATAAAACTTATCCCCATCTTAGATATACTTAATCTGAAGCTAAGGTCTGTGTTTAAGAGTCCGACATTGACTTCCCAAAAAGGGCTTCTTAGGATATTCATATGTGCAGAAAAAAGAGTTTTTTATTAATGATTTTAAGCGTTTGCGCAATATCTTATGCCTCGCAAAATGATTCTGAATCGACCCTTCCCACAAATGAAAAGGGTAAACCATGGGAATCTTGGGATCGTTACAGAAAACAAATGATCGAAATATCGGAGCAATTAGGCGTAACTTGTACGTATTGTCACTTACCTAAGAACTACAAAGATAACTCTAAACGCGAGTTTCAAATCGCAAAAAAGCATATTGAGATGGTTGAATTACTAAAGAACCAATTTAAGGAAACTCTCAATAACAAGATGGATTGCTATCTATGCCACAAAGGCCAAGCAAAAATTGAGGCCAAGAAAAACTAGGAAGTGTTCTAAATATTATCTTTGAGTCTTTAAAAACTCTTCTCGAGATATCATTTTCATAGTGTACAAATT
>CAUJDY010000105.1 GCA_963169805.1 Bdellovibrionota bacterium
CATCAAATACTCTACGTTATCAAAAATTGGCTGCATCCAAGGATTTAACTTCTGCTCTACGTCCCCTGGCAAATAACCAATATCACGTCCCATCGGAAAAATAGGACGGCTTACTAAAAGTTTCCTGTAGCGCCCCTCATCTAAAGTTTTTGCTAACCCAGCTGCCAAAGCGATAATTGTTTTACCAGTCCCGGCTTTTCCAACTAGAGAGCACATTAAAATTTCATCATTTAAAAGACAGTCAAGCGCAAAACTTTGTTCAACATTTCTAGGAAAAATTCCCCAAACACTTTCATTTAAGTGAATCAGTGGTACTAAAGCTTCATGTTGAGGGCTATAGCGTCCAATTGCAGAGTGATTGGGATTTGATTTGTCTTTCATCACCACATACTGGTTTGCTAAAAACTTTGTATCTAATCCCGCCAATTGTTTTTTAGAATAAAACTCGTCTATTGCCTCAGAATCAACTTCGACTTCAATATAACCTGAATACAACTCATCCATTGAAACGGAATCTGGTTCATAATCTCTTGCTGAGACACCAAAGACATCAGCCTTAATTCTTAAGTTAATGTCCTTTGAAATAAGTTCTGTAATATCGTTACGGTGATGTGCTTGAAGGTGAATGGCTGTTGCCAATATTCTAGAATCTGCTTTGTCTGGATCAAGGCTCTTATCTAAATTTTGAGTATAGTTATCTGTCGTAATGATGAGCGTTCCACCGCCTTTCTCTAACTTTACCCCCTCAGCTAAAGATCCCTGAGATCTTAGCACATCAATAAATCGACTAAACTGGCGAGCGTTACGGCCATTCTCCCCTAATTCCCTTTTAAAAGTATCGATCTCTTCAATAACTGTGATTGGGATATAGACAAAGGCATCCTTAAATTTAAAAATCGCCTGAGCATCAAAAAGAATTACGTTTGTGTCTAGAATAACCCGTCTCTGCTGTTTTTTATCTGCGCTCAAATCCGCCTCCCAGTTACCTAGGACAATCAGATCAAAACCATAGAAAATATCAACAGATTTTAAGAGTTTAGCTCACCTGCTTCGCATTTTTTTTCAGAAAATAAATTTGACAAAACTAATAGAGACACATCCTAAAGACACACAACTACTGCTCGGATTCTGGCAGATCAATCGTTCCATCAGGGTTTAAACGGATCAAGCTCCTATAAGACACCCCTTGATAGCTTGTAAAAACACCGCCAACCAATAACTTGCCATCAGATTGTAGGGCTATTGAATGAACTGAGTTATTAAAACCAGAGCCTACATTAAAGGTGCTATCAAGCTGCCCATTGGGTAATAACCTGGCTATGCGATTCACACTTTGTCCATTGTAGGATTGAAAATATCCAATCGCGACTATTTTGCCATCCGGTAAAATTAAAAGCTTTGTGACAAAGTTATCAAAACCTGTTCCTGTATTAAATGTTGAGTCTAATTGTCCATTTGGTAACAATCGAACGATGCTACCGACTGCTTGCCCATTGTAAAATGAAAAGTCCCCAGAAAGTAAAATTTTGCCGTCTGATTGAGCTTGGGCTTGAAAGGCTAACCCTGAAGACACAGGATCTAACCCAGCAATTCCGGAACCAAAAGAGACAGTCGTATCTGTAGCTCCATTTTCTAAAAGCTGAGTAACTCCTAAGGTCCCTCCAAAAATTCCACCACTTAACAACAATTTATTACTTGGTAATACGAAAATAGAGTTTACGACATGACCAAAACTTGCAATAAAAGTAGGATCCAAAGATCCATTCGCAAGCAATCTTTTAATACGTCCTTGAATATTTCCACCAATTAAAATTTTATTCCCATGCAAGGTAATCGTCTCTACATGCAAATCAGATAAAGTACCCGAATTGAACGTATTATCTATGCTTCCGTCTGAATTAAGTCGTATGAGGTTATTATGGTTTTGGCCTTTGTAGGATCCGAATGACCCTCCCACTAAAATTTTACCGTCAGATTGCCTAGCAATAGAACTCACAACCGGAAATTCTGAAGGGTGAGAAAATCCAGTACCTACTTCAAACGCCAAGTCTAAGCTTCCATCTGAATTGAGTCTTAAGATAGCACTCTTTGGCTGACCATTATATTCATCAAACATTCCACCTATGAGAATTTTATTATTAGATTCTAACACTATTGATTTTACGATTGGAACAAAGCCATTAAAACCAGATCCAATTGAAAAGCCGTCTTGATCCGCTTCCAAATGATCATCCACAAGCGAACCTCCGGACCCCTGATCTCCTCGCTGCACTGGTGATACTTTAATATTTCCACAATTATTGAAGGTTAAAAGTAATAGACTTCCAAAAAGGATACAGATTAATATAACAGAATATGGAGTAATTTTTTTGAACTCCAAGTCTTCTCCTGCTTATTTTTTTGATCCACCAGTAATGATATCGCCAGTATCGACTTTAATGTTCATACTGACGCTTTCGATAAATTTCACAAAGTGATAGAGAGCTTCCTCATTGTAACTGTCTGCTACGATTTGACATCCATGACGATATAAATCTTCGTCTTGAATAAAGCGCACATTTGCTATTTTAGCAGTAAATGCAAAGTAGTTTTTATGCGAAAGATAAATACGAACAGCGACTTCTTCTCCAGCTTTCATTTGGCCAAACTGCTTCTCTAGGTCAAATGCCATACCAGATTCGGAAATATCATAGAGGTCAACTTTCTGAAGTCCTTGTTTAGGCAAAACAATAAAAGCTCCGATAAATTCTGTTAAAATTGTTCTTTTTGTTTGACGTCTTTCTTGAGAGATAAGCGCTTGTCTCTTCTCAACCAAATCTAAAATATCTGCAGACTTAGAATAGGTTACAGTCTCTGACTT
>CAUJDY010000106.1 GCA_963169805.1 Bdellovibrionota bacterium
AACTTCGTTATAAATTAACTGCGCTAATGCAATTGTCTCGGGCTGTGTGAAGCCTTTATGGTTAGCTTTGAGATTATCGTAGTCACGATTGAGATCTTTATTGTTTGCATTTCTACGCGCACGCGCAGTATAGCCATCTGGGTTCATAACCGGCACCAATAAAATCTCTCCACCGGCATTCAAATAAGCCTGTACTCTTGGATCTTCAAGTGCATTCTCCACAAACCACTGCGGCAAGCGATCTACAATATTTAAATACTCATCGCCGTGAGTGGCGCCGCTAATAAAAACAAGTGGGGCTCCAGAATTCTGGATGTTCTTATGTTTTATTTTGAGAGCGTTTAGGTTACGGCCCTGAACAGATCTTCCATACACAATTCTTTCTATAAGCCAAGGATAAGCCGCCTCTAGTTCAGCAAAATAAACTTCAAGCTCTGCGTAGCTTGGCCCGCGAATACCAGAGTCGCTTTCTGCCAGCCCCTCATCTGCATGCGCTATTGTAAAACTAGAAAGCAAGAAAACAACCAGAACTGTCCAAAATAATTTAAACATATTTCCCCCCAAGGAATCTCAAAACGCTATCGAGCTCCTGAAGAGAAATCAATAAGATGTGAGCACAACTCAGCGTTTCTTTTTTTGCTCATCTCTTTTGGTTTTATAGATGGAAGTCATAATAGCAGCTGTGAGGCAAAATACGATAAACAATAGCGATATTTCGATTGGAATCTTATAAAAATCTTGAATAAGCATTTTAGTTCCTACAAAAGCTAAAATAAAACAAAGCGCTGGTTTCAAATACGTAAACTTATCCATGAGTCCAGAAACACAAAAATACAGCGCTCTCAAACCTAAAATTGCAAAAACATTTGATGTAAAAACAATGAACGGATCTTTTGTAACTGCAAATATTGCAGGAATTGAATCAAACGCAAAAATCACGTCTGTTGTTTCAACAAGTACAAGAACTATAAACAACGGAGTGGCTGCCACCCCTCCCCCTTGTTTTACAAAAAATTTAGAGCCGTGAAACTCTTTTGTGACAGGAATATGCTTTTTGAGCCATCTCACAAAAAAGTTCATCTCTGGATCTGCTTCATCTTCCTTTTGGAAATACATTTTGACGGATGTAAATACGAGAAATCCTCCAAACACATACATAATCCAATGGAATTGGTTCAAAAGCGCAGATCCTACAAAAATAAATATAGCTCTTAAAACAAGCGCCCCTAAAATTCCCCAAAACAACACGCGGTTTTGAGAAACAGTTGGAACTTTGAAGTAAGAAAATATCATTAGGAATACAAAAAGATTATCAACACTCAACGAAAGCTCAATGAGATAGCCCGCCAAAAACTGCATACCCATCTCATGGCCTTCTCGCACCCAAATCATCGCGTTGAACATTAAGGCAAAGCAGATAAATAGGATTGTCTTCAGGAGGGCTTCCTTAAACGACATACCAGCAGAGCGCTTTTGAAATACACCCAAATCAAGGGCCATAATAATCAAAACAATCGCGCCAAACCCATACCACATCATTGTATGATCCATTTTTTCTCCTCTTGAAAATTGGTAGGTAGATTAAGATGTTATGGCTCTACATCCAAATAAAAGAGAACTCTAAAAACATTTTAACTGGGCGCGTCTATAAGAATTCCCCTGCGTTTAAAATGAATTGATATTTGGATGCGAATACCTTAATTCTTTGAGCTCTTAACCGTAGGAAGAGTGGCTGAGCGGGTGAAAGCACCGGTCTTGAAAACCGGCGAGCCTTTACGGGCTCCGTGAGTTCGAATCTCACCTCTTCCGCCATTTTAGTTCCATACTAAAACTGGATCGTTTCTGATAATATTTACTTGGCCTACCGAACACTTTTACAAATCAACATTGCGTACTCCTAAAGAATACAAATCGTTTCTTGATCCATACATCTCAATTGCCAGGAACAACTCTTGCTACTCTCTTTAGCAAACTGACAAGCAAAGGGGATTGATTGTGAACTCCTATGGGAAAAAAATTGTACTGCTAATGACTATTACCTTTATAGCAGGAATATCAAAGGCAAAAGAAACCTGTCATACACTGCCAGAATGCCAAAAACTTAAACTACAAATCGATGCAAAAATTCAAAAACTTCAAGGCGGATTTATTAGAAATGGAAAAATCGAAAGAGTAGGCAACCAAGATGATGCAACAGGCGTATGCGAAAGACAAAGCAAACGCTTGCCTACTGCAAGAGAACTCGCCATCGAGGCAACTTTGTTTGGAGCAGAAATTCTGGAGACATACGAAGTTCCTTCTGGTGAAGCCCCTAGAGGCTTTTACTTGGTCAGTGTAATTAATCCTGATAACAAGAGAGACCAATTTTACTTTAATAGGCTAAATTTTAAATGGCCTACTAATATTCCTTTAAGTAGACCTTGGATCTGGTCGTCCTCATTGGACCCTAACGATAATGAAAACGCTTTTGGTCTTAACTCAGAAAATGGTTATATTTATGGAGAGTTTTTTAACGGTCATACGAATAATGGTGATTCTGCGGTTTGTTTAGATCCATAGATCTTACAAGCACTTTTTATACAAGAAGCTTGCCTTAAATCAACGTTCAAACGTTGAAATATTTCTTCGCTTAAGGTCGCTAAGGTTATTTATGGAAACGTTTCATATGCTTGGGCCTAGGTTGACTTACATATTTTTATAGAGCTATCTCTTGATCCATGGGTGAACTTAAAGTTTTTAAATATCACACAACAGCAAAGCCTTCTGATATCGACATTCTCAATCACGTCAACAACGAGGTCTACTTAAGGTGGCTCATGGAATCAGCAATCGCGCACTCCGATCATTTAGGCTTTCCAGTCAGTGAATATACAAAGATTGGATCTGCTTTTGTTGTTCGACGACACGAAATTGATTATCTGTCGTCTGCACTTTTAAATGATGAGGTTGTTATAGAAACATGGTGTGGTGAAATTGGGGGAACAAAGGCGGTACGTGAATATCAAATTCTTCGCTCCTCTGACCATAAAATTTTGATTCAAGCAAAAAGTCTTTTTGTTTTTATAGATTTAAGCACAGGGCGTCCTAAGCAAATTCCTGATGATTTAATCAAAATATTTGCACAATATAAAAGAGTTT
>CAUJDY010000107.1:0-12500 GCA_963169805.1 Bdellovibrionota bacterium
GTCGTTGCCACTAAACCTACCTTCTTCTGTTCTGCCTTACCTATTTTATGGCGTATCCTATACTAGCTTTACAAACCCTAATTGTGTTCAATACACAGGCAGTCTAAAAGATTCTTTTGTAACTCTTGAATTCCTCTAGACTTTTTGTGTATCATTATTATGATTGAATATATTAACGTAATTTTCAACAAGAGGTCATCATTCATGAAAAAACTTGTTTTATCATTAAGCATTTTATTGCTAAGCGTTGCTGCCTGTACAAAAAAAGAAAAAGAAGTCCAGCAAGCTCCACAACAGCCACAAATTAAAGATTTGTTAATGCAAGTTGTGACTCCTGCAAAAGATAAGAAAGCAAAAGAGGCAGTTGACGGAAAAACGCTAAAAGTTCACTACAAAGGAACTTTTCTCGATGGAAAAGAGTTTGATAGCTCTTATTCACGCAACCAACCATTTGAGTTTAAATTGGGCTCAAAACAAGTCATTCAAGGATGGGAAATTGGAACAAAAGGAATGAAGGTTGGAGAAAAAAGAATTTTAGTTGTTCCTCCGCAAATGGCATATGGAGAGCAAGGAGCTGGCCCAATTCCTCCAAATACTCCTCTGAAGTTTGAAATTGAATTGCTTGATGTAAAATAATTGAACGATACAGTTCAAGCAAAAAAAACCCGCTCATTGCAGCGGGTTTTTTATTTTTGAATAAAATCAATAGATGTTTGAGATTGCTTTTTTGAGTTACAATCCTTGCAACACAAAACAATGTTATTTTTTGAAGAAACGCCCCCTCTTGCAATGGGAACCTTGTGGTCCATAGTTAATTCTTCTTCAGAAAACCTCTCATTACAGTAATAACAAATTCCCTCTTGGAGTTTTTGTCTCCACCAATTTGTTTTTTTGAGAGCCTTAGCCTCTTCTCTTTGTTTTTTTATAAATTGAGGAGACTGTGGAGAGTAAAAATCCATTGAATATATATAACACGTCGAATCATGAGTATCAACGGACTTTCTCATATGTACTAAACTCTTGAATTTATTCAAATAATTTATACATGATCACTATGTTTGTGCCATAAGCCTTTGCCTCACTGTAATGATTTAGGTAAAAACACATCTATGACAACACAACAGATACATGAACGACTTCAACTTAATTTCCAGGATGCCCAAGTTGAGGTCACAGATCTCACAGGAACATCAGACCATATCCAAGTACTTATTCGTTCAGAAAAGTTTCATGGTAAAACTCGGATGCAAAGACATCGAATGGTCATGGATGTGTTTTCAGAGGAACTCAAAAGTGGTGAAATACATGCGCTTACCATACAAGCGGAGACTTTAAATTAAATAATTGAGAGGAAAATATATGACTGAGCAAGTACAAAAAAGAATCGAAGATTTACTTTCACAAAATGATCTATTCCTATTCATGAAGGGCACACCTGATTTTCCAATGTGCGGATTTTCAGCGCGTGCTGTTGCGATTCTCAAGGAAACCGGTGTCACATTTGGATCTTTCAATGTTTTAGAGGACGCAGAAATACGTGAAGGTATAAAAGCATTTGGAAATTGGCCCACTATTCCTCAGCTTTACTTCAAAAAAGAACTTATTGGGGGCAGTGATATCATGATGGAAATGTATCAAGCCGGCGAACTACAAACTCTTATCAAACAATAGTCTCTTCCTAAGGGTTAACAAACTGTTGGCCCTCACTCTCTCTATTTCAAATTCATTTCATCTGATACAGGTCCTGTAAAAAGTTTTTTCAGTTTATTGTAAATTCACTTTTTCTTCCTTCTTTCAAAACAAAAAATTATCATCCAAGCTCATGAAATTCTTAAAAAATTCCGAAATAATATTATGGCCAGAATATTACTCGTTGATGATGACGAAGACATTTTAAAACTTGCTCAAAGATTACTCATCAAGAATCATCATGAGGTCATTCCGGTGTCTAATGCCGTTCATGCTCTGGACTATCTAGAAAAATTTTCTTTCGATATGGTTATATCAGATGCCAATATGCCTCAGATGTCTGGTTTTGAATTGCTAATTAAAATACGCGCCCATGAACAATGGAAGAATATGGTGGTGGCCCTTCTAACAGGTAGAAAAACCAAAAATGACGTTCAGAGAGCACTGCGGCTTGGTGTAGATGACTACATCGTAAAGCCTATAGATCCAATCATTTTTCTAGAAAAAATAGAATCTATGCTCAAAAAGAAAGAACCAAATAAGTGGCCTTCAGTGGAACTCATGTCATCAGATAAAAGATCAGATGCTGCAGTAGAAATGAAATTTAAAATTTTATCAGTTTCAGAATTAGGCCTAGTTCTTAAGTCTTCTTTATGTCCACATGAAGGAGACGTTTTTCAGGTTCACTCATCCCTCTTCGCAGAACTAGAGTTAGAAGCTCCTCTTGTAAAAGTTATTTCTGTTCACAACAGTGCATCTCCTACTGAGTGGATCGTTAAAACACACTTTTTTGGAGCAAAAGATCAATTCTTACAACACATACGCTCATGGATGTACCAGACACTTCTAAAAAAGGTCGTTTGATATGAAAATTCTCTTGGCAGAAGACGATGTTAATATTGTTCAAATCGCAAAAATTACTCTTGAAAAAATAGGTAAGCACGAGGTAACCGTAGCCGTAGATGGAAGAATCTGTTTTGAACTTGCATCAAAAAATGCATACGACCTTATCCTTTTAGATGGAATGATGCCTCATATGGATGGCGTTACAGTTCTAAAAAAATTAAAAGAAATGAACATATCAACACCTATTATATTCCTTAGTGCAAAATCACAAGAGGCAGACATCAAAGAAGTATTAGATCTAGGGGCCATTGGTTATATTCAAAAGCCTTTTGAGCCAAAAAATCTTAATGAACAAATAAATACATATCTTAAACAAAGGTCTGTTGCGTGAAACCCATTCAACTGAGAGTAACCATTATTATAGGAATTCTGGTTACACTCAGTTGTATTGCTGGTTTTTTGGGTTACAAAGATTACTCTAAAATTAAAAAAGCACAGTCTGAGCTACATTCGATTCTAACACTTAGAGAAATTCTTGATATCTTGCCTAAAAAAGATCGCAAGGACTCATTCATAAAAGAATTGCAATCTTACCGCGCAAATATGACTCTTGAGCAAAGACAAGTTTTATTTAGCGATATTATTCAAGCGTTTACAGCGAACAATTCTTCATTGCTACAAAAACGAATTCAAGCATTCATTAACTATGAAAACGGCTACTACAAGATCGTACACAAGCAAATGGAATTTTATGAAAAGCAAATTCTTTTCCACTCCGTATGCTTTCTCGTTTTATTCTTAGCCTCACTTATTTTTCTGAAGTCATATTTAATTGGAAATGTTTTTGAACCACTAAAAAAGACAACAGAGAGAATGATTGATTTTTTAAATGGTAAATACTCTTATTACTTTGGCACGCCTCCTGAAAATGAGATGGGAGAACTACAAGCCACGTTTAATTCTATGGCGCAAGAAGTTTTAAAGAACATGGAGGAGCTAAAGGCTTTAGATGTAGCCAAGTCTGATTTCTTGAATATAGCTTCACATGAACTACGAACGCCAATGACATCTATTAAAGGTTCTTTAAGTCTCGTAACCTCCGGTGTAATGGGAGAATTGGATCCAGAGATTCTTAATCTTATGAAGATTGCAGAAACAGAGACAGATAGACTTGTTCGATTAATAAATGATATTCTTGATATGGCGAAAATCGATGCCAAAAAACTTCCCTTAAAATTAAATTGGATCAATCTTAACTCACTAATTGATAAAACTGTTTTGAGCTTGCAGGGGCTTTCGCAGACATTTGATGTTCCGATTGAAGTTAAAGAAATTCCAAACATCTCAATTCACGCCGATGCTGACCGTATACAGCAAGTTTTAACCAATCTGCTTTCTAATGCGATCAAATTTTCCCCTGTTAAGAAGCCGGTAGAAATATTGGTTGAAGCTGAACCGCAACAGGCCATTAAAATAATGGTAAAAGATCATGGTAAAGGGATGACTCCTCAAGAAAAGAGTATTTTGTTTCAAAAATTTCGACAAGTCACCTCTCCAGATAATCCTCTTGTTAAAGGAACTGGTTTAGGACTAGCGATAGCTAAAGCTCTTGTAGAAGAACATCGCGGGATAATAGATGTTCATACGATTCCAAACGAGGGTAGTACTTTTTATTTTACACTTCCAGAGTGGAAAAAGGATAATGAGATACAAGAAAATATAGCAGCTTAGAGGTATAAATGAGTCTAAATGATCTTATGGCAGAACTCCAAAAAGAATATATAGATAGTTTTCCACAAAAAATTTCAGATATTCAGTCATACTTTGAGGCCAAAGATCTTCCTAATTTGATCAACGCATTCCATAAAATTAAAGGCTCTGGAAAAACATATGGTGTTCCAGAAATGTCACAACTAGGTGAATACTTTGAATCACTCCTCAAGCAGTCCGGCGCTTCGGCGCTTCCATACATCCCAAAATCGCTTGAAATACTACATAAAATTCATAAGGCACGCTTGGAGCATAAAGAGCATTCTCTCACTACAGATCTTGATTTTCAGAAACTTCCGAAATAGTTGCAACCTTGGCCCTGAACCAATATGATCGGAACATGGCTGATGTTCTTAATGAATTAAACTTCCTTTCTAAAGATAATATTATTACTAGCGGCAGTGAGTTAACCGAGTATGGTCGTGACTGGACTCGGTATTATACACCTAATCCAAAAGCGATATTGTTCCCTACATCAACTGAAGAGGTTCAAAAAATCATTCTGTGGGCTAGGAAGAATCAAGTCGCAATAGTTCCCTCAGGAGGACGAACAGGATTAAGTGGTGCAGCTGTCGCAAAAAATGGAGAAATCGTTTTATCACTTTCCAAGATGAATAAAATAATTGAATTGGATCCGGTTGATATGACCTTGGAGTGTCAATCTGGTTGTGTAACAGAAGAAATACAAAACTATGCAATAGACAAAGGATTTCATTTTCCAGTAGATTTTGCAGCTAGAGGATCCAGCCAAATTGGCGGTAATGTTGCAACTAATGTAGGCGGACTTAATGTTGTTCGATATGGGCTTATGAGAGATTGGGTAGCCGGCCTTGAGGTTGTAACTGGTAAAGGCGAAATCTTGCACTTGAATAATGCATTAATTAAAAACGCATCTGGTTATGACTTAAGACATTTATTCATTGGAAGCGAAGGCACTTTAGGCATTATTACTAAAGCAACTCTTAAACTCACAACACCCGCAAAATCTACTTCGGTTTTAATCTTAGGTGTAACAGATTCTAGGCACGTCTCTTCTATTTTTCAAAAATTTAGAGCAAGAGTTTCTCTAACTGCCTTCGAGTTTTTCACACATAAAGCCATGAGCTATGTTCTTAAGCACCACTCAGAGCTAAGCTTACCTTTAGAAACACAGTGCCCGCTGTACATATTGATTGAGACAGAAACAGATACTGACGACAAAATGCAGTCAGCTCTTAGTGCTTTTGAAGAGTGCTTAGAAAACCAACTCATAGTTGATGGGGTTATAAGTCAAAGCGAACAGCAAGCAGAGAATTTTTGGAAATATCGAGATTATATATCTGAGAGTCTTGCTCCTCATACTCCTTACAAAAACGACATTTCTGTTCGAATCTCAAAAGTTACCAACTTTATAAAAGAAACAGACGATCTTTTAAGACGAGAATACCCAACATTTGAAGTTGTTTGGTTTGGCCATATTGGCGATGGAAATTTACATGTCAATATTCTAAAACCTCAAGAACTCTCGATGGATGAATTTGTGAAAAGCTGCCAAAAAGTCGATCTCTTGCTGTTCTCAGTTATTCAAAAATATCAAGGTAGCGTATCAGCAGAACATGGAGTTGGATTAAGTAAAAAACCCTTCTTGCACTATACACGCTCAACTGAAGAAATCGACATAATGAAATCCATCAAAAAAATATTTGACCCAGATAATATATTAAATCCAGGTAAAATTTTTGATCTCTAAATAGAAAATCTAGATCAATCTTCTCTTTTCTACTTTGTTAAGATTGATTCAACTGAGTAATTTGAGTTTTCGTTCTCAAGCTTTATGCTTACTCCACCTTTGTTCCACTCATCAACTTCTTCGGGAGTTATTAGACAAAATTTTATCTTCTTAGATAAAAAACCACTCACACTATATTCGCCAGGTAGATATGTTTTTATTCTCTTGTTTAATCCCACGTAGTCATAAACGTGCAGTTTTGTTTTTTGATTAATATTTTTAACTGCCCCCTGAAAACATATAAAATTAGAGTTGATCACTTCTAGTTTCCCAAAATAAGGCTGGGGTTGAATAGATTTGTAAGCAGAGTACAGTGATGGATTGACTAATGAAAAATGCTTATCTCCCTGGATATCTCCTTGTCTAGTAAGATTCCACTGCACAATTCTCACGATATTAAGACCAAACTCATTGCGTGCTTTATTTACAATTTGCATCATGTTGGCATCATTGTAGTATGTTTCTTGTAGTAGTACTGGCTTATGAATCTCACCAAGAGCTTGAAGCTCTTTCGCTAAACGGTAGAAATTTCCGTCCCAGTCATATGCACCATAAATATCAACCGCATATTGATTTGGACGTGGCAAACCAGCCGCATCAAACTCTTCTACCATTTTTTTAATTCGCCCTGGATAGTAGGCTGCAGACATTGCGGTTGAGTTTATATTTCCATACTTTTCAGTGTAGTCCTTCCACAAGCGAACACCAAACTGCGTTCCAAATCCTTTATCAATACCGGCCCCTTCCCCTGCTAAATCAAAAAGAGGGTTTATTGCTGTCCCTGCCAATTCTTTATTGAATAGATCAATTAGCTGATCGATTGCTCTCCATTGCTTTTTATAACTCTCTTCATTCCACGACGACCATCCATCAGGAGATTCATTCCCTTGTGGACCTACTCTCAGAATGACTTGTTCAAAATTATATTTTTTTATTTCATTTAAGATTTCTTTTGCATTTTGATATTGTAGATTAGGAATTCCATTAGAAATATCTACTGTGTGCATAAAAACATTATCTGGCTGACCTGGATAAATCACATACCAAAACATAATAGAAATCACTTTTTGTCCGCTGTCTGCAATTGCTTTAATTTGAGACTTTACTATTTGTTTATTTTGGTGATATCTGGCGATTAACATCTTCACGCCACGGATTGGATCTCCCCATAAATCATGATTTTGTAAGTACTCGCCAAGGTCATACATGACATAGTTTGTACCTCCCATTTGTAGTGGTAACCGAGCCTTTTTTCTTATAATACTCTCGCTTAGAGGGCCATCTCGCTTAATCAACAGTTTGTTTGAAAACTCTCTCGTTTCTGTTTTAAGAATTTTAAATGTTAACCCTTCAGACTCATAGAGATCCATCTCCAATGAAGATCGAAGCATCAAGGTAACTGAGTGAGATCCAGGATTTTGAGTGGGCCCCTGAGGGTACGGATATCTCGAAATAAGCTTTGAATCATTATACACATATAAAATGGGCTGCTTTCCGAAATCCTGTCCAATGATCCAAACACAGAAATTATCAGGACAACCTGATCCACCTCTTTCTAAAAGTGGGGCCGAATAGGTATTGTATGCAATTAATAAAATGACGAGTAATAGAAAGTACGGTCTCATATCCCCTCCCCAGACGATAGAAACAAAATGATATACTTAGACTATTCGAGTTTTTATAGATGTTTTGAGTTGTGAAATTCTTTTAAACGCTTCTTCTGCTCCATGTGAACCACTTTCTAAATCCATCACGATATAACCAATTTCTGCGTCCGTTGCCAAATACTGCGCTGAAATATTTGCACCTGTAGATGCGACTATTTCATTAATATCTTTCAACACTCCCGGAGTGTTTTTGTGCACGTTTAAGAGTCGAATTGCATTTTTATGAATAGGCAGATCAACATTTGGAAAATTGACAGACCATGTGGTACTTCCGTTCATAATAAATTTTATAAAGCTATCTGCAACTTCATGTCCTATAGACTCTTGAGCCTCTTCCGTACTTCCTCCTATATGTGGTGATAGAATAACATTGGAAAGGTTCTGAAGTGGGCTTTTAAAAATCTCACTATTACTTTGAGGTTCGGATGGAAAAACATCAATTGCAGCCCCGCCTAATTTATGATTTTTTAGATTTTCCACAAGGGCATTAATATCAATAACTGTTCCCCGGCTTGCATTGATAATATGAGCTCCTTTTCTCATCAGAGAAAACTCTTTAGCACCCATCATGTTGATAGTCTGAGGAGTTTCGGGAACATGGAGGCTTACAAAATCAGAATGCTTTAAGAGCTCCTGTAAACTTTCAACAGGTTTTGCATTTCCCATAGGTAACTTTTTGATAATATCATAATATATAACCTGCAGGCCTAGTGACTCAGACAAAACGCTAAGCTGGCTTCCAATATGTCCATAACCAACTATCCCTAGAGTTTTGCCTCGAATTTCCTTACACCCAACAGCGCTTTTGTTCCACTTGCCCTGGTGTGTTTGCATATTCCTATCCCCTAAATTCCGAGATAGAGAAATCATCTGCGCAATCACCATCTCAGCGACACTTCTTGTATTACTGTAGGGAGCATTAAAAACAGGAATTCCCTTTTTATTTGCACTTATTGTATCTACTTGATTTGTTCCAATACAAAATGCACCGATCGTTAAAAGATGAGAGTTTGCATTTAAAAGTTTATCAGTAATGTTGGTTTTAGAGCGAATACCAAGAACGTGGAATTGCGGAAGAATTTTAAGCAAATCATCTTCACTGAGAGATGCTGATTCTTCCTGTACTTCAAATCCAGAGGACCGTAGCTTTTGAGCCGCAACTGGGTGAATGTTTTCAAGTAGTAGTATCTTTATTTTTGCTGGAGATGTTGGTGCCATGATTCCTCCCAAAGTTTCACCCTCTAGAAATTACTTTGATATTCTCGCATAAGTTCATATAATTGGCATCAGATGACATAGTTCTGACGCTATCAGACAGCCTGGAGAAAGGATTCCTGTGAACAAGCCCTGGAAAGTTTTACTTGTAGATGATGATTCACTTATAAGAGATTCTTTTGATCTCATCTTACCCGATAATTGGGCTCTAACAGCTTGCAAATCTCCGGAAGAAATACCTGACGAATCGTTTCACGCGGCGTTTGTTGATATGCATCTTTCAGGTGTTCTAACTAAAGCAGATGGTCTGGATGTTATTCAATCGCTCACAAAAAAACATCCCCACTTGCAAGTTGTTGCCATATCAGGAGATCTGAATCGAAATTTAATGGAGCAATGCTTGAAAATGGGAGCCTCACGCTACTTAGGTAAACCATTTACACCTGAGGAAATCAAACTCGTACTAGAAAAAATTGAAGCACTACATCTCTTGCAAGATGCCTCACATAGGTATCAAAAATCTGTGGCTTTTGTGGGAAGAGGGGGAAAGGCACAAGCCGTAAAGAGGCAAATTGCTCAACTCCGCGGAGAACCAGGGCCTATCTTGATCGAGGGAGAATCTGGTACGGGTAAAGAAGTCACAGTTCAAATGATTCATGAGCAAGAACCAGATCGTCCATTTGTTTCTTTCAATATTTCAGCAGTTCCTGAAACTTTATTTGAATCCGAATTATTTGGTCATGTGAAGGGTGCGTTTACAGGAGCTGATCAGAATAAAATGGGACTAGCAGAAGCAGCTCACGGCGGAGATTTATTTTTGGATGAAATAGAGGCCTTGTCTCTGACCTGCCAAGTGAAGTTATTAAGATTTTTAGAGACAAGTGAAGTTCGAAGAGTTGGCGATAAAAAAGCAACACACATACAAGTGCGTGTGATAGCCGCCACCAATCAAAATCTTGAAATGCTCGTTAGCCAAGGAAAATTCAGAGAAGATCTCATGTGGAGACTCAATGGAAAAAAAATATCACTACCAACTCTAAGAGAAAGGGTTGAAGATATCGCTGAGCTTGCTCAACATTTTCTAAATACGCAGAAGCCTCGATATAATAAAAAGTTTACTGATGATGCAGTAGCGTGCCTTAAAAAACACAATTGGCCAGGGAATGTTAGAGAACTAAGACGAGTTGTAGAACAAGCATGCTTGATTGCACCTCTCCCATTTATACGAGCAGAGGATCTTGAGCCTTTGTTGTTTTCAAAAAACTTAAGCACAAAAAAGAATATGATCGATTTTAAATTGGGATTAGATGTTCTTACAAAAAATTATGAAAAAGAAGTTATTGAGAAATGTTTTGAACAGTTTAAAGACATAGATGAAGCTGCAGAAGTATTACAAATATCACGATCAGGTTTGTATAAAAAAATTAAAGATTACGATATTAAACTACCTTGAGTAAGTGTAGGGATATTACTAGAGTGAGTTTGAAGGGGAGTTAAAATGGATAGTTATTGGACAGATCCACTTTTTAAGAAAACGATTTACATCATTCTATGTTTTCTTGGCGCTATCGGCCTTATACTTTTTCCTCTTAGAAAAAAAAACACGCATCTATCTGCAGCCTGGGCTTCATTGCAGAGTTGGATCATATTTGCGCCTATACTATTCTTAATGATTGCGGCAGGAAAGCCGTGGCCTCTGCTTGGGATAACCTTCATAAGCCTCTTGTGTGCAAAAGAATATTTTCAAATCACAGGTATGTATCACAAGAGTCTTTTTGTATGGATGACTTACCTTTGCATCGGTACATTCGCTTACAGTGTGTACAAAGACTATATTATTTTATATGAAATCACTCCAATGATATTTCTAGGGCTAGTCTCATTAATTCCAATATTTTTAAATGAAGCAAAAAGTATGCTTCAATATATAGCTTTAAGCTTGCTCTGTTCAATATTTGTGGGGTGGGCGTTTATGCACACGGCATGGATAGTACAGATGCCCTCGGGAGCGTTTTATTTGATTTATATTATATTACTGAGCGAGCTTTGTGATAACGTCGCTCTTGCCGTTTCAAGATTAGTGGGCAAAAAGAAAATAGCAGATAAAATCGTGAGTAATAGAACATTAGAGGGAGTTGTTTTGTCATTTGCTGCAACTCTTGGAGCTGCATACGGCCTACGAATAATTCTACCATCTACTGATCAGCAGATGTGGTGGGTTTACGGATTGATTGCTGCTCTTGTTGGATCTTTAGGAGATTTAATATTGGCTGTTATACGAAGGGATTTGGGAGTTAGGGATTATGGTATATTTATTATTGGACGAGGTGGAATTTTAGATCGCATGGATCGCCTTATTTTTGTAGCCCCTATTTATTATTATACAATAGTCTACTTACCTAGGTTTTAAGTATGAAAGAGTGGAGTTATGAAAACGACCAATGGACTAAGTTACCTATTTATTTGAGACACTTACCGCTTATCACACGTCACTTTGACGCCTTTTCAACGATTATAAGAGCAATCTGGTCCAATTTTTTAAAATATATATTTTTTAGATTTTACTTATTTCTCAAAGTTAGAGGAGACTTTCACGAAATTTACAAAAAATATCCTCGTCTTTTAATTATATCAAATCACTCCAGCCATCTTGATGCTATTAGTATTGCTGCGGCCATTCCTTTTAGATATTGGTTGAATCTGTATATTGCGGCTGCAAAAGATTACTTTTTTGCTAATTTTTGGATGAGTTTTTTTTCTAAACACTGTATTGGCGCCATCCCTGTGGATCGAAAAAGTAAAAATGGAGAAGCCGTAAAGATTTGCCTCACTCTACTAGAAAATTTAGAGCGAGCATGGCTAGTAATGTTTCCTGAGGGCACTCGAACAAAGGATGGGAAAATACATCCTTTCAAGCGAGGTATTTCAATGTTTTCGCAAAAAACCAATACCCCGATATTATTTTTATATATTGAGAACGGATATGAACTGTGGCCTCGAGGTGCTCCATTTGCACGCCCTGGCATACTGACAATACATGTAGGCCCCGTGCAGGAGCCGGCAGATGTTAATGCTATTTATGCAAATTATCAAAAATGGGTTAATACGATTAAGCCTGATCAATTCAGTAAGGAGTAAGATTTTCATTTTACTCAACTACGTCTCTACAAAAACTCTAACATGAATATAGAGATTAGAGAGACGGCATATTACTTCTTGGACAGGATGTGCACGAACGTTTTAGAGTACAAATGGACTAACAAGTGATAAGATGGATACTATGATATTGAATTGTGAAAATTTCGGTTCATGTGGAGGCTGCACCTCAGAAAGCTCCAATTACCAGGACCATCTCCATGCTAAACTACAAAATTTTAAAGATCTTGCAAAAGACACTCTAAATATCGATCTGGATCCGCAATGTATAACTCCAACTTCATATAATTTTAGATCCAAGGCAGATTTTATAGTTGAACAGATCCCGCATGGCTCAATGAATGCAGGTTTTTACACAAAATATTCTGATAAATTGTCTAAGACGCTCC
>CAUJDY010000107.1:17500-20109 GCA_963169805.1 Bdellovibrionota bacterium
GTGACCCCACCCTTATCAAGGGTGTGCTCTAACCAACTGAGCTACAGGCCCACTGAGCCTTCGCTCGTTCAAAACTAAACAGTCAAGAAAGTGAGTTAATTGGGTTGACCAACGAAGACTGAATTTCTCGTGAAAGAAACTATATGTCTCCTTAGAAAGGAGGTGATCCAGCCGCAGGTTCCCCTACGGCTACCTTGTTACGACTTCACCCCAATCACCAGCCTTACCTTGGGCGACTGCCTCCTTGCGGTTAGCACATCGACTTCTGGTAAAACCGGCTTTCATGGTGTGACGGGCGGTGTGTACAAGGCCCGGGAACGTATTCACCGCGGCATGCTGATCCGCGATTACTAGCGATTCCAGCTTCATGTTGTCGAGTTGCAGACAACAATCCGAACTTAGATTACCTTTTTGAGGTTTGCGTGATCTTGCGATTTAGCTTCCCTTTGTAGTAACCATTGTAGCACGTGTGTAGCCCTAGATATAAAGGCCATGAGGACTTGACGTCATCCCCACCTTCCTCCGACTTAACGTCGGCAGTCTCTTTAGAGTGCCCAACTAAATGCTGGCAACTAAAGACAGGGGTTGCGCTCGTTGCGGGACTTAACCCAACATCTCACGACACGAGCTGACGACAGCCATGCAGCACCTGTACTGCGGCCCGAAGGCGACTGTGTTTCCACAAATCTTCCACAGTATGTCAAATCTAGGTAAGGTTTTGCGCGTTGCATCGAATTAAACCACATGCTCCACCGCTTGTGCGGGCCCCCGTCAATTTCTTTGAGTTTTAATCTTGCGACCGTACTTCCCAGGCGGATCACTTAACGCGTTAGCTACGTCACTGAAGGGGTCAATACCTCCAACAACAAGTGATCATCGTTTACGGCGTGGACTACCAGGGTATCTAATCCTGTTTGATCCCCACGCTTTCGTGTTTCAGTGTCAGTATTCAGCCAGATAGCCGCCTTCGCCACCGGTGTTCCTCCAGATATCTACGTATTTCACCACTACACCTGGAATTCCACTATCCTCTCTGATACTCAAGCTTAACAGTATCGAGTGCACTTCCGGGGTTAGGCCCCGGGCTTTCACACACGACTTGAAAAGCCACCTACACACGCTTTACGCCCAGTGATTCCGGACAACGCTTGGACCCCCCGTATTACCGCGGCTGCTGGCACGAAGTTGGCCGGTCCTTTCTTGCAGGGTACCGTCATTTTTTTCGTCCCCTGCGACAGAGCTTTACGACCCGAAGGCCTTCATCACTCACGCGGCGTTGCTGGATCAGGGTTTCCCCCATTGTCCAATATTCCCTACTGCTGCCTCCCGTAGGAGTCTGGACCGTGTCTCAGTTCCAGTGCGGATGATCATCCTCTCAGACCATCTACCGATCACAGCCTTGGTGAGCCGTTACCTCACCAACTAGCTAATCGGACGCAGACTCATCCTATGCCGAATTGCTCCTTTAACCCCTTGATCCGCAGATCTTGTGGTCTTATGCGGTATTAGCCAATCTTTCGACTGGTTATCCCCCAGCTTAGGGCAGATTATCTACGTGTTCCTCGCCCGTGCGCCACTAGGTATTGCTACCTCGTTCGACTTGCATGTATTAGGCACGCCGCCAGCGTTTGTCCTGAGCCAGAATCAAACTCTTCACTTAAAAGTAAAAAGTTTGAATAACTCTAAATTGAGTAATTCAAAATTTAAAAATCAAAAAATAAAATAATTGAAGCCCAAAAAACATCACTGATTCTTGATCTATTTAGTTTTCAAAGAGCGAAAAACAGAAGGTATGAAATATTCGTTTTCTAACATTTCGTCAACGACAAATTTATTTTTCTTTTTTTAATTTCAGAAGAAATAAATATCGAAAAGTGAGTCACGGTTATAAGGAAAAGGTGCCGGCCCGTCAACGACTTCGTATTTTTTTTTATTTTTTTAATAACAGCTTTTTAAATGAATACTTACAGATTAATAAAATATAATAATATCATATACTTACAGTTTTTAACGCTAAATGTAACAATCACAAGAACCCCACTGTATAAATGCACTTTAAATAAGCAAAAACTCAAATTGGTCAGTTATATCTAAAAAAAGCCCCCCCCCTAGCATGAGCCCAAAGCTCAAAAACAAAACACGCTGATATTGGAGCATGCATATTAAAGGATTTCTTGCAGGCCCTGAATAGAAAATCGAGAGAATCAGCCTATGCAACGTCTGATAGTTAGAAAATGGGTGAAACTCTTTTGATACAAAGAAGTTAGAATAAAAGCACGATAGCGAAAACGCTCTTGCATATGAGAAAATCGCTTATTTTTGGGAGACAAACCAAAAAGCTAATTATCCTAATAAAATGAAGACAGAATTTTTTTGCAAAGAGAGCGCTTGCACACAAAGCAACCCTTATCGCTAAGTAATAAGAAAAATAAACAGACACAATAATGTTCTAAAAGGGTAGCACCTCAATGAAAAATAAGCTATGAGTAACTCTGCTGTAATAATTTGAGTTTTTAATTTTTCAGTCGTATCAAAGCTGCATCTCAGAGGAAAACTCGAGCCAATAAAAGGGGATCGCTTATGCAACCAACTCTTTATCATTACGTTCA
>CAUJDY010000108.1 GCA_963169805.1 Bdellovibrionota bacterium
TTTTGATTGTTATTTCGAAGACACCGGAGAAGAGTTCTGAAGTCAGATCAGTCACGAATGTTCCCTTTGTTGAGGGGTCTTCGTGTCCGTAGAGTAAGTAATAGAGCGACACATTGAGGGCCTGGGCCACCGCCATCACGGTTGCTATGTCCCGTGGCTGTCGATTGCGTCTCATGTACGATAGCGTTGATTGGGGGACGCCCGACGTTATCGATAGCTCCTTTAACGATACTCCTTGTTCATGCATGAGCCGATTTATCGTCAGCCCAAGTTTGATCTCCAACTCTTTCATTACCCTCTCCCTGCTCCGTTCGTATCGAGTAAAAACGAGTCAAAGTTCACGCCGTTTCCTCTAAAGGAATTTAATTTCCCGTAGGTGAGTTTTGCGGCCTTTGAATTTTGAGCTTCGTTCGTACCCATACACACAGCTTTGCTTCGAAAGCCGGGAAAGCCGAGTCGAAAGAGTCGAAATAAACAGCCAGTATTTAAACGTGTGATACTTGGGCGAGATCGGCGATCTGTTGTGGGATTGGACCACATCTTGAATGTGGCAGATTTCGATGGTTTTCGATGAATTCCGCTAGGGAACAATATCTTCAACTAGCGGATCTGAGGAAAGGACGCAAAAGGTTCGATTCTTGCGAACCACCCCTTTTGCGTGCGAATGAGCTTATTTCTTTACCGGGAATTTCGGGATTTGCCGAATTAGCTGGGTCTTCTTCAAGTAGTAATCAACCGCATCTTTATAGATAAGGCTCAGCCCATTTTTGAAAACATGGTCAGGAGACTTTTCGCAGTCGTTAAGCATCAGCATTGTCTGAAGATAGGCATTACCGCTAAGAGTGATTTGTCTTTCAAATTCATCTTTTGCCGCCGCAACCAGGCCACTATTGGCAAGCTTTCTGAACTTAATAACTTCGCTCAAAATCTGGTGATAGATTAACCCGGCCTCTCTGTCCTCTGCTGGATGAAAGTTATTTTTAATCCAACTCAACATCCTATCGACTTCAAGGACAGGGTGAGGAAGTTTTGACCAATTGTATTTAGCTTCCCACTCTTGCAGAACCATCTCACACCATTCGTGATGGCACCCGCGCTTCTTGCACGACCCAGTCATACTTTCGTTGGCATAAGTGATGTCACCTGTATCAGAGCATTGAATGCGAATCTTTTTAATGCGCGAGTGAAGATAAAGATTTTTAACAAATTCGGTGGGGATACCGATCTTAGTGGTAAGCTGAAATTCGAGCGTCGCTCCGCTTTCCTTCATCGTCTCGCCCTCACTGTCCATAGCTTCGCTTCCCCATATTTCGTATCGCCAAAAGGTTCTTTCCGCGAGCGATGCGTTCGAGGGAATCGGAAATATGCGTTCAAAATCTAATATGGGATTATGAACGGGATCGGTATTGGTCAGGCGCTTAAAATCATTTTTTGCGTTAAGGTCTGCAAATTGAATTTCTATCGTTAGGAACTTCGTAAAGTGATCGTTATTAACATACATAAATACTCCTTAGTTGCGTGAGCGCGTAATTGCGATTCACTGAACACAGGATGACTCACAGTCAGGGGCGCAAGCTGGGGCTGGATTTGGGGCAAGGAAAAGTGCGACATTCACGAGCAGTCCTCAAATGATTTTACTGAAGTCCAAATCCGGTCGCTGCAAGTCTTCTGCAGTGGGCTTTTCTATGCACTCGCTCGTCACGATCTTGCCGTTCTTACAAATAGCCTTTCCGATAAAAACATTTCTGTCTGCGACGTAACGAATTTCAACATCCACCTTGAAATCTTTGGCGAACTTCTTAAGAAATGGAACAGGTGGTGACCATTCCGTTGAGAAAGTAAGCAGAATCGTGTTGTCAGTCATATTATGAACATTCGCGTTTTTGATTTGAACGTCCCATTGCGTGCCCCAGTGATCAACACACCATTCATCGCCGAAGCGTTCATCTTCGGTCATCAGTTCTTCAGGGATCGGATAAAGGAGACCGAAGAATTTCCCTTCGGCCTCCGCCTTTTTTAAAAAATCCAAAACCTTTTCCAGATTTTCTTTTTTGCCATCAATCCGAACCGCATTGAAACATCCGTTTGTCATTGGAGGGTCCTTTCCTTAAGCGGCCTTTTTTATCTTTAGTAAGTCTTTGCAGCGCAGTTCTTTGAGCTTACTTAGCTTCTCAAGTTTTTCCTGATGAACTCGGTTGCCCGGATTTTTCAGAACAAGTTTTGCAATCTCATCAAGTTTTTCATTGAGAGAATCAAGTTCAGCAAGAACCATCAATTGCTCAGGGTCAGTGACCTTGAACTTTTTAATTAGATTTTGGGTGCGTTCAATCCGTGCGGTTGCTACGTCAAAGTAGTCCTTGTTGATTTCCATTCCGATAAACTTGCGCCCTTCAAGAATTGCCGAAATTCCTGTGCTACCACTTCCTAAAAAACAATCGAGAACAATGTCACCGGGCTTTGAAAGCAATCTTACTAAGTGGCGCATAAGTGCGATTGGTTTTACGGTTGGATGAATATTCTTGATACTCAAGTCAGTCCCTGAGAACAAAGCCTTCCTTGACTTGGTAGCGTTGTGCTTATCCAAACCGAATTCTTTGTCTCTCAATTGAGCCTTTGAATAATAGAGAATTGGATTCAAGAGTTCGTCCAAATAATTGGCCGGACATGAATTGAAATTCTCATTTCCATCTGTGAATCCAGCTTGAACCACTTTACTGCCGTCAGTGATGATGTTTGCGGGATACCGTTTCTCACCATCTTTCCGTGTGACCATGACCGCACCGATGTTAAGAGCGCCGGTTCCATATTTTTTTACATTGGAGCGGACGGTTTCCCCCTTGGCCAAGGGCTTTTGCGCAAGCACGATGGGTTCAATAGCCGGTTTCAAACAAGTATTGAGTCCCACCAACTTTTTACTTGCAATGACTTTAGGGTCCCGTTCTTTTCGAGAAAGCCATTCGCCTTTAGGAACACCGGATGCGTAAGTCCAAATCATTTGGTCTTTAATCAAGAAACCCGCCCACCGCATAGTGAACACAAGAATGTCGTAAGTGCGGCTACCCGCAAAGCAAGCTACATAGCCACCAGGCTTAAGAACTCTGAGCAGTTCTTTACATAGAGCAAGCGTTGGTAGGTGGGAGTCCCAATCCATACCTACGATGCCTTTTCCGCCTAGCATGTAGCTTTGACCTTTTTGATAATGATTTACCAACTCTTGAACATCGTACTCTTTGGAATTCAGTCCGTAAGGACCATCAATGATGACCGCATGGATTGAATTTTCCTTGTACGTCGCAAGAGATTTGAGATTGTCGCCAAGATGAAGAACAAGGTCTTCTGAGTTTTGATTTTTGGTTTTCATGTTACACCCCCTTTGCTTTCTTGGTTAAATGGGAGTGCCACTCTTTAATTTCTGAGAGCACGGTCTCAGCGTCTAGAGTTAATTTCTCTGACTCAAAGGCGTGCTTGAAAGATTCAAACGCAGAGCGGAGTTTAGCGGTAGCAACCGTTGGATTCTCAACAATCGCACCGACGATTTCCGTAGCGTCTTCAGAATCGTCATCCATAAGTACGGCCAACTCACGTTCAACATTTCCTTGCGGTAACACCGGAGCCGGAGCGGACGGAGTTTCTTCCGCGTCAGTGCTACGGCCTACGGAGCGTGAGCCACCGCCACCACCGCCGGACGAACTTACTTTAGGGCGGCTGTTTTCATTGTTCTCACGGACAAGAGTTTGCATTTTACGGAAGCTCATTGTGGAAAGCTCTTCCGCTGGGTGTTCTTCAAGAAATTCACCCAAGGCATCGTCAGGAAGACGGCTCAACTCAACTAGATTTGAGATTGTGAGTTTCAGCCCTTCCAGTTCTTTTTTCTTGGTGACACGGATATACTCATTAGCGCGGGTATCACCGATATTGAATACCGCTTGAACGAACTCACCAAAGGCTTGTTCCGCTTCTTTGGTGCTGAGTTTTTTCTGATGACCGTAGGCAGTAAATTGGCTTTTCAAAGTAGCCAACGCTTCACCAATGCGGACATCAACTCTTGATTTAGTTAGCAGAAGGGATTGGATTTCTTCAGTTGTTTCCCGAATCTCACTGATTAAATCCGTAGTGATGAACTTGCTATCAAATTGCTCCGGCAATTGAACGGGCGTCCCTTTCACAGGCGCCTGTAGCATTCCGGCCTTATTGACGTGGCCTTTCTCTTTCTTAACTTTCTTTTGCGTAGCCATGATTAACTCCCATGTTTTGCGCACCGAAATTGATGCGCGTTATGGGATCAGGCTCAGCTACGAGCGGGGGCAGAAATTGGGGCCGGAGTTGGGGCAACCCAAGTGAATACGGTTGTCAGTAAAGACACAGAGAAAAATGTAGGCAAAAACAAGCACTTCTAGCGATCTCAAAGTGAGATCGCTTAGTGATTGTGATGACGTAATTGTTTGATTGATGTTTATGGAATGAGAATCCGCAATTCAGCGACTGCGGGAAGTAACTTAAAAATCAGATCATGAGTGATATTTATTCGTCGTCATCCTCTGGATAAAGATGCGCTTTGGGGGAAGCTGGGCGCTCCCTTTTTCGCAATCTCTTCGCAGAAGAGCTTACGGGGCTATTCCATCCGTGAGGTGGCTTCTTTCCTTCAGCAGAGAGCTTTTCAATTTCTGCAGCTTTTTTAGCTTTCTTCGCAGCCTCGCGTGCTTTGTTCTGTTCCGCATTTTTCCGCGTTGTTTCGGAGTTCTTGTCCTTCTGACCTTGCAAATCTTTTAGCATTTCGTCAGGCGCTTTGGTTTCAAAAGTGAAATCAAGCCAGTAATATCTTTCGCCACCTTTCTTATTTGCGCGAAGCATTCCATACTTGCAGATAGGAAACTTCAGGCGGAAGAGTCCATGATCAAGTCTCCATTCACTGTTGCCCTTTTTGATGAGGAGTTCTTCTTTGTCCTCGTCATCAATATCCTGATAGATGGCGTACACTAATTCTCTCGCAGATGTTCTTGGTCTTGCGGCCTTATATGACTCAAACAAACGCTTAATGGCCGCCTGCCTGCCTGGAGTTTCAAACAAAAAAGGATCATAGTTCGTATTGATTGGACGATATTCGGAAAAGTCTTCTGCGAACCGACTTTCAATATCTTCAATCGAGAGGGCAGATTTATTGGCAGGTCTGCCGCGTTCCATGGCTTCGATGTTGCGGCGGAGTTCCTTAAGGTGCTTGAATGAAATTTCAAGGGTCTGTTTGGTTTTATCCTTGAGACTTAATTTTAGATTTTCGAGTTCCTTTTTTACTTCGGCAAATTCTCCACAAACCGACATGATCGTCTCGTGACTACAGAGATCAATCGCTTGGTACAGGGAGTATGTGATCGGGTAAAGCTCGCCAGTTTCTGGATCAAGAAAGTCTTCAATGATGGGAAGCTGGTCCCTGATCTTGGAGCGGTAGTTTTTATGAATGGAATCGTCTTCAAAAGCGGCGGCGATCAGAATTTTCTCAATTAGCTGGCGACCGTGAGTATAAAGATCAGGATTGTCGATGTCATATTCAACGATTCCCAAGTAGCTCATGTTGCCATTAAAAATTAAATCCAGCTGATCATACGGCATCAGACCGATTAATTCCCAAACTTTCTTGAGCGTTGTTCCTTGCTCATGGTTGCGCTCAGTTTCAATGAATGCCTTTAATGCGTTCTGAGAAAAAATATGCAGACTTGTTCGAAGGGCCTCGTCTCGTTTTTCAAGATTGGCCGGGATCTTCATTTTGTTAGACGAGAGATATTTTTTTAGGTTGATCAGGGAGTCATATGGAGACGAGCGATGATCTTTTGCCACTTCCTTGTAGAACCCATCTATGAGAACCCCAAACTCTTTGTTGAAATTTGGACTCAACATGTAGGTTCTGTCTTTGATATCTCCGAACTCCAAATAAAACTTGGCGCCAAGTAGCTCCTTCAAAAAGTCGTCATCCAAGGCTCTGTCTTCAAATTGCTTTTGGCGCCTTAAATAAAAAGACTCTGGACGCTCCTCGAGAAAGCCATCGCGTGGACGAAAACTCTGGATGAACGTGGACTCTAAAAAGTAGCTTTTTTTGAAATGCTCAGAAGGGCTTCCCGTATCGATGACCGATTTAAATTCATCTTCCAAATAATTTTGAAACTCTTTAGCGGTCGGCAGCAGCTCATGAAAACTAACGAAAGGAACCTCCTTGAGCAGAGAATCGAAACCCTCTTCCAGAATTTTAAGCTGCAAAAGATCGCCAGAAAAAAGTTCAATCACTCGGTCTTTAGGGAGCCATCTCAATGCTTCAAGTAGGCACGGGCGAAAGCTGTAAAGCTGTTGCCCAGGAGCTGGCGCTAATTTTTCCGGATTGGAAAAAGAACCGACAACCCCAGCCACAGGTATCGGCTGATCAGGAAGAGTTTGGATCAGAACTTTTTTAATCCAAGCGGCGTCGATCCCTGATTTTTTGGCCAACAGCTTCGACATAGCCGCGATGTATTTCACTTCATCCTGGTCAGGTTGACGACCTCCGGTGGTCGTTTGTATTTCACTCATTGAAAGCCCCTTCCATCTTTAACGGCAATGTTTCGCGTAGGCGCGATGGTCTCATAACTAAAATCCAAAAATCCTTGAGTTTCTAATAGGATAAGCGATGCGCCATATGCTGTCCATGATTCTCGCTTGCCACTCCCTGTTAGAACCCACACAGGCGTCTGTGTGACTAGGACGGAGTCGTTTTATCTTGAGAACCTCTCCGCAGGACGCATGAACATAAGCTCAACGCAGTAGTGCTTAAAGTCTTCGTACTCCCGGCGCAAAGTCTTGGTGTTACATTTCTTATCTTGAAAAATTGCGGCGATCTTGTCGGCGAGAATCTGAGCCTTGGTTAAAAGATCTGCTCTGAAGTTACGATGTTTGTCGGTGACCTCTTCATCCGGAACCCAAGAAGCTAGAAGGGCAAGTGTTTTTAGCGCTTCTCCGGCGTAGATAGAGCCAAGAGATTTTTCTTCAGGATAAAAGATGCGCGGGTTTTTAAGAAGGGCGACCTCGACATAGGCTCTCAATATAAAAATAATGTCCTCAAATGTTTCGTAGACATTCACTTTGTTAAATTCCGTTATGGCTTCCTCGAGTTTTGGGATGAGGAGATACTGTACAGCCTCGCGCAAAACTCCTGAAGAGAACAATTCCTTGCGTCTTTCACCAGCAAACAACAATACAAGCTGTTCTGTCTTGTAATCGACGAAGTTACGAAGCTCGTCGTCGGAACATATGTAGCCGCGACTCTTCATCTCCGCTTCAATCTTGTCTCGATACAAATCCGCGAGCGTCGTTCCTTTGAACGTTTTGTAATATAAATCCAGAGCTTTCATTGGCGATCCTCCGTCCCCGATTAAATAGATTTTTTGCGAAGTAGTTTTTCTCGCTATTTAATCGCTCACGGAGGCGGGCAATTCCGACGGAAGCCCGCAAGCGCCTGTAGAGTGCTCCCGCGCAAATAATGCGGGCTTTTTAATATTTAATTTTTATGATCGGTTTTGATATCGAACTCGAAGAAGCCGTCGCCACTTTCGCCTCCTAAGATTTCGCAGGAAAATCCAGCTCTCTCAGCCATCGAAACAAACGCGATGACGTTTGCGACCAACACTAGATAATCGGCGCTGGCTAAATCCTGGTTGTGTTCTTTTGCGATGGAATCAAGTTTTGCTTTTAGCTCCTGCAGTTTCTTTTTATCCATATTCATCATCCTTCCTACCGTATCGAGTGCCGGTCGGGTTTTGTGTCAGCGGGATTGCCTTCACTGAACACAGGATGACTCTGGTGCGGGGGCAGGAATTGGGGCGGGAGCTGGGGCTAATTAAGTCTCGTAGAGAGCGCCAGGTTTAAGACCAAGCCAAGGATCTATTAAAGATTCTTGCAGCGCCCCAAGAGCATACCAGTAATTGCTGTCATCATATTCAGGGCCATTACTTATGGTTCTTCCGATTCGTTGAAGGTAGATCTCAAAAATTGCCGAAACAATCTTTCTCCTTTTAGGTTCAGGGGAAAGATGCTTGGAGAACATTTCCTTTAGGTCTGCAGATTCTTTCAAGGCGAGCGATAACGGAGAAACCTTTGCAGATTGAGAAACCTGTTTTTGTAAAGACTCTTTGTTCAGCTTAATATCGCGGCCAGAAATTTCATTCAGTGATTTGAAAATTTCCTGCGATAGTGCAAAGACTTCTTCGGGCACTTGCTCCAAGTTTATTCCATCGGCTTTTTGAGCAATAGCCAGGACATTTTTTTTCATTTCCTCACTTCGCTCAATCTTTGATAGGGAATTTTCTCCCAAATATATATCAATCCAATTGCTCATCTTAACATCCAATCCATATCGGTCATTTTGATTTATTTGCCTTTGCGTAGTCGACGAGCCACTGCATCTGGCCTCGAAAAAAGTCTGTCTGATTAAATTCCATTTTTTTAAGTGTCTTATCGAACTCGGCCTTGAGCTTGGCAGATACCCGAAGGCTAATCGGCACAAGTTCGTCTCCCTGATCATTTTTTTGCGGAAGGTAGTCTTCTGGCCTGATGCTCTTCATAGCTTCACCTCAATTTTTTAGCTCATCTAACGTGACACAGAATCGCTCAAAGGGTCAAATGGTAAAGCTAATTGTAATGCGATTTGTAATTCACTTTGAGATGCCAAACAAATTGGCGCCTTTGAGTGGATAAAATACCCGCAGGCACTTGCATAGTGAATGGCCTCCTTCACAAAGAAGGAGGCCATTCGATTATACGGCATCGCCAAAATAGAATATGAATTGCTCTTGGTCTTGTGACTCAAGTAATGCCTTGTATCGCTTCGCAAATTCACCGGCCATTTGCAGGTCGTTAATTTGTTTGCAGTAGCTAAAGCATTGCTTGTAAGCGAGCAGCGAAATTACAAATGAACTCTTTTTATCAGAGTAGTGACCACCGTCTGGAGCAGGGCCACCATCTGTTATTTCGGAGAGAACATTACAGTCATAAGTTTTCCCTGATTGTAACCTAGCCACATCAATACCCGATGGGTGTCTTTCAATGTCGAAGTAAAATGGCGGATTTTTCTCCAGAAGACCTGCGATCTCGATGAGAAAGTGCCGCATCATTTTATCGTATCGCGACTTCCCATTCTTACTTGCCACCGCATATTTGCCTTTGCATGCAAAAATTCTGTGATCCTTTACGTTTCTGACGATCCAATCCTTTATTTTTTGATCGACCTTGCTAAAGACCTGCATGGCTTCTGGGTCGCCAAGCAAACTTGCTGTTAGATTCATTTCCGTCTCCTTGTTCAATGACCGCTTGATTGCGATTCACTGGGCACAGGATGACTCTGGTACGGGGGCAAGAATTGGGGCTGGATCTGGGGCAGTCTGTTAGACATTCAAAAAGAAAAACGGCGTACCCGCTTGGATACGCCGTTCATATTCTGAGACTAATCGAGCGCAACGATTATTATCGGGTTACTCAAGATCGCCAAAATTAATCGCTGGAATTTTACCGTCCTCAGTTTTATTCGTCTCTGACTGGCGGAGGGTCACGTATCTTTTCGCAAACTCATCAGCAAGTTTCTTATCCACGTCTTTGGTGAGGTGGTAACAATTCAGATACGTGATTAATGAAATTAGAAATGAACTTTCGTCAGCTGGCAAGATTCCGTCTTCGGGGAGATCATTCGACAGTCCAGGCGAAACCTTGCAGCAATAGGTCCTATCCGTCTGCAATTTGATGATTTTAATCCCCGATGGTTTATCGGTCACTATATCGAAATAGAAACGTGGATTTATTTTTCCAAGAATTGCCTGAGCCAGGTAAAGAAATTTGGTCGTGATTTCATCATAGGGAACTTGTCCATTTGTTGTAACGACCGCACAATGACAGTTCATTGAGAAAATGCGACCGGGCTTTGCATCCGCCATAATCCACGCATTTACCAACCTGTTCTTTTCGTTAAATATCTTCTCGCCTCCAGGTGGAACCGATATTTTAGTTGAACCTTTGATTTGATTTTTCATTTTCTGCTCCTGTGTTCAGTGACCGCTTGATTGCGATTCACTGAACACAGGATGACTTTGTAGCGGGGGCAAGAATTGGGGCTGGATCTGGGGCATAAGATCGTAGCGACAGCAAACCCCTGGAAAGGACGGCCCCACATTTTTGAGATTATTTTTCTGCATTATCTCCGAAGATGTATATAAGAAGGAGCTGGCTTAGTTTTTTGCATTCGCTCTGAATGGACTTCGTCATTTTGCCGACTCTCGGTGCTCTGGATAGCACTGTATATATTCCCAAACTAATAATCTCCGATCTATATTTTGACATCAGCACCGTGATTTCATCTTCGTCAGGCAGCTCTGTGTAAATTTCCGCCAATACTTGCTTGAGGCGATTATCAGATATTTCAAATTCTTCATCGATCTTTGCGATATCCACTCCGCAAGCGGTTGGCACAATGTCGAAAAATATTTTTGAATTCGCATCTGCAAGAATATCTGCAACAACATCAGCCATAAGTCCCGTGGCCTTCTCTTCGTCAGATTCGGCAGTATGCTGGAACCGACCATATAATCCGTTGAAGACGAAAACTCTGTGTAGCTGGGCATTGTCCCAAAGCCATAGGGCATCTTTTTTGTTTTTAATAAGTTCATCAAAAATTTTACTATCACTTAGAACAACTTTTTTGCCGAGATTCGGTAGCATACTGCCTCCATGTCTGTGACCGCTTAATTGCGATTCACTGAACACAGGATGCCTTGTGAGGAGGGGCAGGAACTGGGGCCGAAGTTGGGGCACGTTTTTCAATGCGCCCCAAACGATTCAGGTTCTCTTAAACGTAAAGAATCTTCCCGGAATGATCGACCGCACATGCTGAGATTGCTCGAGTTCGGTCAGACACTCCCGGTATTTTCTCATTCCTGTTTCAAATCGCTCAGTAGTCGCAAACTGAAGGCAGAAATAATAGGCGAACATAGAGACTAAAAGGGAGGCCTCTTCGGCAGTGTAGATGTCCGAGTTAGAATCAGCCTCTCCCAACAAGGCTCCGACATTCAGCTCATATCTTTTGTTAGGCTCGAGCTTGATGACGTCGACACCCGTGAAGTGTGTTTCGACGTCCAGGTAATAAGGGGTGTTTTTCTCAAGCAGGCCTACTGCTACATTGATGAGCCTTTTCGTAACAAGGTCGTATGGATCTTTAAGGTCCTCGTGTACGACCCCGAACTTCCCATGAAATGAGAATACTCTTCCGAATACCATGTTGGAGTTAATCCACTTACGGCCCTTCTCATCCAAAGACATAAGGAAGCGATTGAATCTCAGGCTTGCGGCCATTGCTAGGACTGGCTTCTTTGAATCCATTATTTTCTCCTTGTTCAGTGATCGCGTGATTGCGATTCACTGAGCACAGGATGGACTCGAGGCGGGGGCGTGAGCTGGGGCCGAGTTTGGGGCTGTCAAAGACAGGCCTAATAACGAAGTCATAAAAGCTATCACTTGGGCTGCATCCATCTAGAAGCGGTTTTTAAATCTGAACCCGCCCACACGAAGCCCACTGAACGGCCACAAAGCCCCGACAGTGGGCTTTTTCCGTTTTATTCGCCCAACGTCTCAACTTATCAGTTCCGCCCCAGACAGACGCCTGTGACCGCCGCTCGGCACATGCCCCAAACCTGCCCCAACTTCTGCCCCCGCTCCAGAGCGAGTCTAATTTCGCTTGGAACTGCTCGCATATTTCCACTCAAAAATCGGTCGCACCAAGCCCGCGAAACCTTGGACTAAGCATGTAGTCGCCGTCAGCGGATTTCCCTCGGAAGAAGTTGATTTCCCAACAAATTTCCGCTACTTATAGCGCTGGGACCGTGGTTAAACTCCCCCCGCCTCCACCATACTGTAAATTGATTAAAACCCTTTATATTCGATCTGACCAGAACGACTATAAGGGGTTCTCTTTTTCTATAATTGAGTACTTCACTAGTATATTCAAGTATTTATATCTCTAAACCCACTTAAAAATATTCCCGACCAAAATGGTTGAGTATTCCAGTTAACCATTTTTTATATGGGCACGACCCATATTGCGCTATAATTATAGTATATATGTAGCGCATTTTTGCGGATCGGAGGATGTTTTGTCTGAAGAACAAATCCAACAAGTTAAGAAGAAAAAAATAAGAAAGAAGAGACGGAGTGATTACCCCGATTTTGATTCTAAAAAAGCCCTAGCATTGCGGGGTTTAAGAAATAAGACGGGTTTATCTATGGCTCAAGTCGCTGAGAAGGTCGGTTGCTCCACTTCAACGATCAATTTTTTAGAGCAAGGGCGTATGGATATCCCTAAAAAATCAGAAACCTTTGACCGCATTCTTGAACTCTACGGCACAAATAGAAAACGATTCAGCGAGACCGCTGGTCGTTGGGAAAAGGAAATCACTGATAGGGATTATATTGCAATGAGCCTGCCAAAGCTCAAAGATCACGACATTCAATTTATACGCCAATATATTGAGACAAAATTAAAATGGAAGAACGAGGGTTGATTTTATGTGGTTTTCTTTTTTGTCATGTCGATTACTTCACCACTAGCAGTCTGTGTAGATTTTTCAGCAGGTGGATTGAACTCGGTATCCTGAAAATCCAAATTGTTTGCCGCTGATATATTTTGATGATCTTCAATTTTTTTCAAATACAAGCTCGTTGTCGACATGGTTTTATGTCCCACTCGCTCCATCACTGTACTTAAATCTATTTTTTTATCTCCTGCTAATGAGTGAGTTATTGAAATACCTCTTAGATCATGAAAACGAATTGTATTTTTAGGATTTTTAATGCCATCCATTTTTTCTTGCTTGATGACTTCATAACTCGAAATAATTTTTAATTCCTGTAAATACTTGCGAAGAACTTTTGACGCTTGACCGTGTTCCCACTCTTTAATCCGTGGTAAAATGAACTTTGGATCGGGCTTATTGAGCATCAATTTTTTTATGGTTGTGACTAATCCTTTGGACAAACCAACTCGTCTGATTTCACCATTCTTCGGGGACTTGAAGCGTTTTTCATACCAGTTGTAGGAGCGTTTAATTTCAAAAAAATATTCACCGTCTTCATTTTGAACAAGATTGTCCCATTCCAATGCCCACAGCTCGCCCGAGCGACAGCCAGTGATATAAGAAAATTCAAATAGCAAACCAAATCCATTCGGATCTTTTTCTTTGGCGTAATCTAAAAGTTTTTTAATTTCGAATCGAGTTAAGCCAGCAAGCCTTCGAGTGTTTGTCTTTTTGTAACCTCTGATTTTAATTTGTTTGGCCGGATCAATTTTAAATCCATTGAGCTGATAAATACGGCTGATGTATTGTCTGATTTTATTTTTTGTGGCGGCAGCGGTGTCAGGAATCCCATTCACAAGGTCACTGACCATTTGCTGGGTGATCTCTGTCGCATATAGATTCTCCCAATCCTTAGTGTGTTTTTCTAAAGACACTCTCGTGTTGTATTCGTCTCGATTCAACGTTTCGGGATTTTTTTCACCAGCAATTTTTTTAAAAGCAAATTCACAAGCATTTTTCCATTTTTTATCACCGACGGTATTGCGTTCTTTTTGCTTTAAAAGTTGATTTCTAAATTCATGAACCACACGACGGGCTTCCATGATGCCCTTGATGTCGCTTTTTTGAAGAGTCTTTGGCTGGGCACCTTTGGCAATCGCCATGTAGAAAACGACTTTATAAGTTTTTTCCTTGCGATCATGCCAATAAATGTATGGCTCAACATAATCAGCCGTTGGCTTTTTGCCTCTTTTTTTTGTTCTTGGGTCGTCAATATTTTGCTCGTCTGCCATAAAATAAACCTCGATTGCTTATCGGTTTATTTTACCGGATTTCGAGTCCTAAATCCGGTAAAAAGTGCCAGGCTATTGGCTAACTGACGGGTCTATGCAGCTCCTACAGACCGCCTGTAAGGAATCCCTCTATTTCGGGGCATTACTTTTAATATGGCCCCATAATAGAGCACTCTATTTTTTTTGCCGGATTTTTTTAATTAGATCCGGCAAAATTATATCATGACCCTAAAGAGGTTATGGAGGTGCCAAGTGACTATCGTATCTATTTATACATTTAGAAATGCAGAAAGCGCAAATCAAGCTATTGAAGCACTTTGGAGGCGATTGTCTGGCGGATTCGATCGTACTGTTGGATCGTCAGGATCAGAAATCTGGATCACAAATTTTTGCGATGACGCTTATCTTGCTGGTCAAATTTGCGAAAGCAACGGAGGCTCATTAAAGTGAGTAAGCTATTCGATATCTATCATCTCAGCGGATCGCAATTGCTTTATTTGGCATTTGTTTTCTCCGCCAATTACCACGTTTTGAAGTGGATCTTTAAGTTTTTAAAAAATGTGGCGACCTCGGACTTATTGAGCATTCTCATCTTCAAACTCACTCCAAGCTCCGTCATTCAAAAAAGAATAGTCAGGGAGAAGCTGAGAAAGCACCACGAGAAAAAACAAAAAGAAAGAGAACACCAAGAAGCCCTTGAATCGCACCGAAAATATAAAAGTCAGTTTTTTAATCTCCAATTTATCGCAGAGGATAGACGAACACTATTTAAGTCTTTTGCCGGAATCAAATGGCTGGAGGGAAATCAAAAGGTTGGCGAGTCTAAAAAACCTTGGATCATTGAAAATCACGAAATTGCATTTTTAATGTTTCAAGAGATGGCTGCGTACAGGTGGCAACTTTTGAAGAAAAATAAATGGACGCCCGAAATGGAAACGTTTTGGCTAAAAATACTGCCTAAAAAGTTTGTTTCAAAAGAAAAGGAAATGACTGAACTTGAAAAAGCAATATTAGATTTTGAAGAAGACATCTCTACGAAGTCTTCTGCTTAAGTTTCCTTTTTTCTTGAAGTTCCCGACGAACTTTATCGCTCATCGACTCTTTGGTGTAGACCATAAAAATATCGACAATTTTAAAAATAAGGTTGATAAAAAGAGCCGAGATTAAAAAATAAAAAACAAGTAGCCCATTTTTATAGGGGAGGAAAATTTTGAAAACTCTGCTAAAAATCAAACCAAGAAATAAAAACCAAACTGCAAGCACCAAATTAAAAAGCAGATCGCCTTCTTCTAGAACTTTTACGATTTTTAATTTTTTTCGCCTTCTGGGTGGCTTCATAAACTCTCCATTAAAACCCAAGACAGCATCGCCACAAAAAAGAATGCCTTGGTTAAAAATGGCGGTGCGATCACTGCTCCAAAGGTTGATGCTAAAAACGCAAAATAGCAGATCTGTGAGAGCCGTGTTTTGAGGTTTTTACGTCTCATGCCCTATAAATGGATTTCTTCGTCGTGTTTCCATTTATTTAAGCATGGAGATCAAGTTTCAACTTTTTCACCTTTATAATAAAAAAGTGCTCAGTCACGGAGCCTTTCGCCTTTATCGTCTATTCCTTGACCTAGAGGCGGCACAAGCCCAACCTCACCCTATCAAGGCAACACGGGGGCTTTTAGGCGGCTTTACGGGGCTATCTGAGAATAGCCTGAAGGTAGCGATTGCCGAGCTTTTGAATCTAGGACTTGTGGTTTTAAAGTCCGAGCGACCAAGCCTGTGGCAGGTCAATACGCCCGACAAGTTCAACCACAAGGCACTGGCTAGGCTTCTAGCCCAAGGTAGCGAGTCCGCAATTGCTGAGCCTGATTCCGCACATTCTGATGCTAAATAATACGTTAGTTCATATACAGTTTTGAGCATTTCGATTTTTTATTTTTTTCAGACATTTTTTAACCCCTCATTTTTTGAGGATCTGGTCGATTTCTATTTCAGGGTTTGTTCGGTCTCATTCCATTTAGTTTGTATAAGGAGAAAGTTTTTATGATGAAAACTGATGAATACATTTTTTGGATTGTGCCCACTCTACCTGACTACCCAAGGACGTATCGGATATTTCGAGTCAATGATCAAAAAAAAGAGATCGCCATCGTTCAATTTGAAAACAAAGAATATGACGTTTTTGAAGTGCCGGGAGAGAAACCAATTACCTATGCTGAAAAACTTGAGATCCTTGAGGCATGTGACTTGTTTTTACAAAAAATGTATTTTTATAAATGGGAATAGACCTTACAGGCTTGTCTGTAAGGTTCTATTTCTACTTTTTACTATTTTTTGAATTCTTTTTTAAGGGACGTCCCTTTTTCTTCTTATAATAATTCTCGTCAATAAAATACTGAGCCTCAATCATTCCCGATCTATTGATATTTTTAATTAAACCAAGTCTCCAGGCATTGCCAGTTTTAAAACAATAGGTATCAAGTCTAAAATTTTTTACCTTTTTGTCGTAGAGAGCCTTGTTTTGGGCATTTCCGCCTTTCGTTGAGTTGTATAGGTCAGGGTACAAGTTATTGAAAAGGACTCTCTTTGAAATCGTCCCATTTCTTATCTGCTCATCGTGAATTATTTGTGCCACGAGAGCTTGTTTTTTTGAAAGCTTAATTGGATCTTCAATTTTAGACGCAGGATAAAAAATCGTAAAATCAGAATTGAACCCGGGTAGCGGTCTTTGGCTTTTCTTGCTCGGAGAAGTTTTATCCGATGGATTGAGGTCTGAGCCGACTCTTTTGTCTAGAAAGGACTTTTTTATACTTGCTAGGTACTTGTTGGCTGCAACTTGTGCTTTGTTCATTAAGGGCTTTAGTTTTTTATACTCAAGAAATCCTTTTTCTATTTTTTTAAAATCTTTAATCAGTAAGAGAGCTTCGTATAAATTAAATTTATGTGGCTTTAGAAAACTGACTTTGTCTACCGCCTCAATTGGAAGCTCAATCGGCTGAAAAGCATAAAGTTCCTCGAGTTGATTGATGATTTCCTTGATATGTTGATTTTTTACTTCAGCTTCAAGCAAGGCAAATGTTTTAAATGTTTCTTGGACGAAGGATAATCCGTATGAAAAAGTATTTGGAGCCTTTTGCTCAGTGCTCCAACTAAAATAATTAGTTGAGTGGCCCATTAATAATTCTAGTTCTTGAATCGAAAAACTCTTTAACAGAGCGTTCTTATATCGATCTAAAATCTCAATGTTTGGATCAACATAAAAGTCTTCTAGAAGTTTTAGGGTTCTTTTAAAAAATAACAGACATCGTTCGCGCAGTGATTTTTCTTCTTCGATAAACCATGGCTCCGATAGGCTTCGAATATTATTTTCTTTTTTGCTCCCATCGAGTCTTAAAGACGTAGAAAAAATCTTTATATCTTTCTTGAGGAACTCAGAATAGGAGAGTTCGTCCTTAAAAAGAACTTCTCCCATTTTGTCCGCCCGTTTTCTATAAAACCGAGTCAGCCCGGGGTGCTTACTCATCTCATTGCATATTGGAATTCCTAAAGCATTAAAAATAAAGCTTAGGCCATCTGGTTCATTAAAAAAGAAACCTTTCTGAATGAACTCAGCAGAGTTCGCATCCAAATATCTAAGGCCACTCTTCACTAGCGAACTGACTCCTGTATTAGTGATCAGCGGAATACTGATCAAGTCCGAAGAAAAAAAGTTTTCTAACTCAACAAGATCTGAAAAATCAGCACCCTTTAAAAATTCAAGAGTTTTGTCTGGCGAATTGCTCGCCTTAAGTGCTCGGACAAGATTCGGCGAAAAGTAGCTCTCCACTGACTTAATGACTTCGACATAGCTGTCATTGACCGAACCTAGTAAACGTATCTGATCTGATGAAGGCGGGCCGGCGACCTTACATTTTTTAAGTAATGAAAAAAGTAGATCTTCATCAGAAAGAGAGAACTCTTCTGCTAGGGCTTTAGCGATTTCCTCTAAAAAAGTTGTCGTCTCCATTGCGGTATTAACCCCTCATATTTACTACATAGCATACTACATAAGCTACTACAACACACTTGCTATTGTTTCGTTAAGCAAGGGGAAAAACACTTACGCCCAATGCCCGGCAAAAGCCCTAAAGACGGTGGATTACTAATATAAGGAGTCTCAAGTGAAAAACTTGAAACAAACGTCAAAGAGTGGGCAAGACTTAAAAAATACCACTAAAGCCGGTTATCAACCGGTAAGAAGCGGCAAGAATAATAAACTCCCTAAACACGTGGATTTTATTTATCCACATATAAGTGATAGGGGCGGACGTCTTTTAAAAGACTATCCGGCATTAGGTCAATTAACGGGACCTATTGTTGGGGATATCCGTAAGCTATTCCAAAAGGAGAGTGAGGCTGTCTGTGGAGTGGGTCAAAAACTGGCAAACATTCACCAACTTTTTTGTAAGCACATACCGCCTACAAAAATTAACTCAAATCTTGGAGAAACGCTTTTCTACCGTTTTATTAGTCAAGAGTTTGGACTTCAAAAAACTAGAACTAATGAGTACATTTACCTATCTCAACGCCAAGACGTTAATCAATTAAAAATGCCCGTGTCCGCATTGATTGAATTGACACGGTTGAATAGCTCTCAAGTTAAAGTCTTTTTAAAAAAGAACCCAGATTTAGAAACGTATTCTTTTAGAGAAATACAAAGCTTAATTAAAGACGCCAATCCTAATAAAAGAAAACGTAAAAAGGGAAAAGCAAAGACAAGAGCTAAAAACTCTAAAATTGTGATTTCCAATGAGCAGACGGCGATTAGGCAAGTCAATTCTCTCAAGGTTGGCTTACGGTCTTTTTTTGCGGAAAAGAAAATGAGCTCTAAACTTAAGGCGGAAATCAAATCACTTATTTTGTGGTTCAATTCGTCTCAAGAAAAATCTCAATAATATGGGACGCAAAAGAGCTAAATCACTTGATAAGCGGCAAAGGATTGCCCTTTATCAAGGTGATAACAATAAAATTGTATCCAAGATTAAAAGTAATTCCGTAGACGCTGTGATTATTGACCCCAACTACGGGATTAATTCTAAAAAAATAGATTTAGAAGAGTGGCTAGAAACTTTGCTGGTCAAAGACGACTACGTCCGTGGTGGGACAGGCTTTAACGGCAACAAATGGGACGCTGATTTGCCACGCCTTACACACTTCGAGCAACTTTACCGAGACTTAAAGCCCGGAGGATTTCTAGCCTGTTTTGCCAGTGCCTTAAATGAGCACTATGTTAAAATGACCATTGAAAGTGTTGGTTTTAAAATTAAAGAGCCAATAATGTGGATTAGAACCAACGGAACTTTTGCCCGCACCCGCAATACTGGTGGAGGAGCTGATAATTTAAGAATATTGAATGAACCAATTATCATTGCCCAAAAACCATTGAATGAAAAAAATAAAAAATCAAAAAAATATCAAATAAGTAAAAATAAATCTCCCTTAGGTGGTCCCGCTGGCAATCTTGTCTATGAAGAAGTCGCTGACGTTATAAAAAGTCTCGGCGTTGCTCAAAACTCGGGGTACAAGCTCCCACCATTTATTATCGAACAGAAACCTGTGAATGAAAAAGAGTACGGGCTTGACCTCGTCAATGAGAACGCACGCCGCCGGACTGTTATTAGTAAAAATATAATTTCTGGAGCAAACAAACACGATACGGTGAAACCAATTAGCCTAATTCGATATTTGGTTCGACTTCTAACCAAAGAAAATGCCATTGTTCTAGATACGTTTATGGGGTCGGGGACTTGTGCTTTGGCTTGCCTATTAGAGAACCGTCGCTTTATTGGTGTTGAGCTTGAAAATGACTATTTTAATATTTCTAAAGTACGTACACACACGATTTATCACCGCTTAATTTTCCAAGAAAATAAAAAGGTTTCTTTGGACGAGTTGCGGTGGCACCTTGACGGGCTTATGTTTATTAAACAAGTAGCTAAAGAACTAAAGACCTCCAGTGAAAAAATGAACCTAATCGAGCAAATGATTGGAGCTGTTAAGAAAAAAATAAAATAGTTTTTAAAATGTTTTAGAATACTTTTTTGTCTGCTGTATCTTTTATGGGTTAGGCTCTGTTTTTCTCTTACTATTCTTTATTTTTACTTTTTAATCTTCTGTAATTTCCTCGGGGTTCGTATCCAGGTTTCCCCGAGATTGCCGGCATCGCCGTGAGTCTCACAAATCTATACTCTTATAAGTATATAGAAAAATAGAGTCCTATACTCGGCTCGGGTCAATGCGGATTAATGCCCGTCTTATATAACCGTCTTCTTTCTGTTTCTCGGTTTCTGTCCCTTATCTCCCGAGTGGAGTGCCCCGCATTGGGTGTTGGACTTAAACAGCGACAACTTTTTCGTAGTTGTTACCGCCCATCGGTTTTTTCCCGTCGAACGCCCGAACTTGACCGCACTTACTTGAATCGGCACTTGTTTGCGCGGCTGGGCTCCGGTACCCCTCTCCGATTCAGTAATTAAATGGATTTCCCCCAAACCTAAAAAAAGATGACTGTAAAGTGCTTAAAATGGCGTTTACGGGGTTAGTATGGGGCTTTGCTGGGCTTATACCTAGCGTTTGCGGTAAAAGTCGCACAAAAGCAAATTAAGGCAATTAAGAAAGTTCGACAAATCCTTGTCAATCTGGTCGATGACTAGAAAACGCTTATGTGAGGCGGGTCAATGCCTTACAGACACGCCTGTAAGGCTCGCTGAACTCTCGTCGAATGAACTTTCCTTTAGGTCTCATATCTAAATCGAAAATACACATTTGCATTACTTGCTCTTGAATGTTGAGCAAATTTTGTAAGGCAAAACTTTCGGGCCGATTCTTTATCTGACATACTCCGTTGGTACAGTTTCCATCATCCATCAACGATTCCAACTTCGAAAATACGGTCAAGCCGAATTCTAGTCCCATTCGACATTATCAAAAACTCTTCTTTATTTTGAGTCAAAATGTCGTCGATTCGAGCCTGACATTCAGCGATTTTGGCTTCGGCATTCCAAAATTTTACTTCGACTAGTATTTTTTTGATCGAGACAAACTCAAGATCATCGGTAAAATCACAATCAACAGGCTGATACGGATTGGCAGGCAATTGAGGCTGCCTCAGTGGTCCTAAAAGAAGCCTCGTCTTTGTCGATGGAAAAACATTTGAACTCATTTACTCTCCCTATTTATTTATCTTTTTCTGAGATAAATTTAGTTAAGGATTCAATGCTATCAAAACCAGTTTTAATTCTTTTGCGGCCTGTGCCATCAATTTTAAAAAAGGCAGGGACTCCGACTAAGCCAAGTTTGGCCGCTATACCAGGCTCATCGTTAATACTAGCCTCGAAAAATTTCACAGAAAGATGGTTTTTAAAAAATTCATCTTTCTTGATTTCAGTTTCAGCCAATTCGCAATATCGACATCCTTGCTCTTTAACGAAAAGCAAAGATGTCGATCCATTTTCCGATTTTTGCATAAATTCAATCAAAGAAATTTTTTGAAACATACCAACTAAATTCCTACTTCTTTTCTTCCTTAGAAACCTGGCCAGGTAAACTTAAGTCGCCGGAAGCCACCTTAAATATGTTCTCAATACATAGAAGCGGTGCATGTACTGATTCGTTCACTCGAAGGCCAGACGTTACCCCGTCAAATTTTGCGCTTTCAACTGCCGCAATATTATCAAATGGAACTTTCACTTTTACTGTTTTGCCGGCAAATCGTGGAGGATAGCCTGGACTATCGATATAAAGCGGAACACCCGGCCACGTTTTTGGCAACTTTGGTTTTGCGCCCTCGGCAATATCTTTAACTTTCATTCCTTTTGGGCCGCAGGCTTCATCTGGAGTGAGAACTACCCAGTGTGTATGCCACTTTGCTCCATCATTCTCGAAAAGTGGAGTGTCATTGAAATCAGGGTGAATTGTAACTGCTAGCGCAAGTATTCCTGACTTGCCTTCGAATCCGACTTCAGCCGGATCAATAGAAGTTGGCCAAACATAAGAAAACACCCTTGCTCCGGCAAATTTGCCAGATTTTTTTGGCTTGTCTTGGCCGGCTTTTCCGCTGACTTCGATTTCAAAAATTGCCACATTCCCTTCGGTTGAAATTTTAGTTCGTGTGATATCAAACGATGCCTTTGTTTTTTTATCCGCTTTAGAAACGAATTCTCCCGCATGTGATTGCACGCTTATCAAGATCGCGATTCCAAAAAGTGCTGCTTTATATTCTCTCATTTTAGTTTCCTTTCGATTTAGTTTTGTAAATATTTACGTTTGATTCTAGGCCTTCAAGTGCGTGCCTTGCCACCTCAGCTCCGAGCAGAAGATCATCCATTTGGCCAAAGGAATGCAGCTTCAGCTCACTTTTTTTGTCGATGAGGATCCACGTAGGTGTTCCACGCATTTGATAGAGATTCATTGTCTGCGGAATATCTAGACCAACCGATGGCTGGTCGATTCCCACAGGAAACTTCACTCTAAATTCATGCAGAAAAGCACTCAATGATTTCTCCTGCATGGCTTCGTGATGTTCAAAAACTGTGTGCAGTCCGAGGACTGCCACATGGTCTGCACTAAATGTCTCAAATAATTTCTGCGCCTGTGGCACTCCGTGAAGAACACATCCAGGACAGAGCATTTGAAAAGCATGTATCGCTATGACTTTTCCTTTCAATTTTTCAATTGAAAGGGGTTGGTCTGTATTCAGCCATTTTGAAACAATCAGCTCTTGAGCCTTCATTGGCGAAGAGCTACTTTAGGAAAATCAACCGGCACGTCAAAAGCGACGTTGGTGTAGTTGGTAAAAATGTTTAGCGCCACGTGGGCTAAAATTTCTGCAACTTCCTCTTCTGAATAGCCTGCTTTTTTAAGAGATGAAATGTCATCTGGAGACACATTGGCTCTTTCTTTAACAAGCTTTATTGCAAATGTTAAAGCAGCCTGCGTTTTAGGATCACTTGATTTGCCAGCTTGAGCCTGACTCATCACCTCTGCTGTTAATCCAGCGCCTTTTCCAAGAGCAGTATGGGCACTTAAGCAGTATTCACAGCGATTAAGATCAGCTACTGCCACAGCGATTTGCTCGCCCAGTTTCGCTCCCAATTTTCCGCTACCTAACGCCCCAAACGCTGACCACATCATTTTAAGAGCGGGTGTTGAATTCGCAATCGCTTTGAACATGTTTGGCGTGGTCCCGAAAGCCGCGTGAATCTGAGATAGGATCTCTTTTCGCTCACCAGTGGCGTTTTGTGGGTTTTGAAGTTCAATTCTAGACATGTAAATCTCCTTGTGAGCCGCTATGGCTTTGTGTTATTAGTTTAGTATCTAAACTATAATTAAGATAACGCTGAATTATAAACTTGTCAAATCAGTTTCGATTCGATACTATTAATTATGGCTGATTCAATAAGCGCCGTGAGTCATTGGCTTGAAAGACTCTCTGCACTTCACAGAAATTTAATGCGCAGATTTGCGGCTGAAGAAGGACTGCAGCTCGTTCATGTCGAAATTTTGCAGTACCTTACTGTTTGCAATCGCTATTCTGACACGACGCAGACGATCTCTGAATATCTTGGCCAAACAAAAGGAAGCATTTCGCAAAGCCTAGGGCATCTTGAAGAGAATGGTTTTATTAAAAGAAGCCAAGATAAAGTCGATAAAAGAGTCTTTCATCTTGCGCTAACTGCGAAAGGCAATTCAGTAGCACTGCGGATGCTCAATAGTATTAATCTTGAAGGTGCAGATAAGCTTGAACCTGCGCTTAAGACGATGCTTGCATCAATCCAAAAGAAAAATGGCCTTAAAGGATTTGGCACATGCCAGTCGTGCAAGTTCAATCAAAGTCCGGGGAAAAATTCTTTCGTCTGTGGACTGACCAATGAAAAGCTAAGTGTCGATGATGTGAAGAAGGTATGCAAAGAACACGAACCATTGGTTAGCGGAGAATAAGCAGGAGAGGGGCGCGTTCTAAAATGACAGTTGCAAAAATACCAAGTGATTCGGAGTCAGTCACAATCAACGGAATAGTGTTCTCGCACCTAAATATTTTCTGCGTTGTGGGTGATTTCTATACGCGAATTCAGCAAGATCCTGATTTGCAAGGTCCTTTCAAATCGGTCGTCGACTGGCCAGAGCACATAAAAAATATTACTCATTTTTGGTGGATTAAGTTTGGCGGTAGAAGTTATCTATTTAATAACTATAACCCCGTTGCAAAACATTTTTTTGCGGGATTCAATCGAGAACTGCTTAAGCGATGGCTTGTTATATTTCATGAAACTTTAAGGACCCATTTGACCTCGGAGCAAGTGGCAATCTGGACTGCGATTTCAAATAGCATCGGCGAAAGCCTGGCCATAAAAAACGAACAATATAAAATCAAACACGAGTCACAACTTGGCAGTGGTTAGAAACCGACTGGCAAGGTTATGTCTTTTTGCTTTTGGTGCTTTATTTGTTGCATTGGG
>CAUJDY010000109.1 GCA_963169805.1 Bdellovibrionota bacterium
GCTCTGTGTCCAAAAGACCATCCACATTGAAAGTCACTTGACCTTCAACAACTTGCGAATACTCACCTTCTACTCCGCCTGTTACTTCTTTTCCGTCAACAAGTCCACGATATGTCCAAGTTCTATCTGCAGCTTTATTAAAGAAGAGAGTCACTAAGTGCTTTGTTCCTTGAGAGTCAAACACTTCAATACCAGTTGAATAATCAGAAGTAGAATGTGGATCTTTAATATCAAATACTTTACCACCTTGAATTCTTGAATCTAGGTTTAAGTGAACCACAACTTCATCTGTGGCTTTTGCTGGAACAAGTGCTTTTGGAAAGCGGATATCTCCTACTTTGTTCACAACAGTACCTTTATCGTTTACTTCATAACCTTGTACGCGTCTGTCATCATTTGTAACTAGAAATCCATCTTTATCAAAGTGGAAAGAACCATCTCTTGTATAAGTCTCACCATCTGAACCTCTTAAAACAAAGTAACCGTCACCAGAAATTGCAAGATCTGTTGCTTTTTCTGTTTGATCAATATTACCTTGAATCATGATTGGATTCACAGCACCAATCTTCACCCCGCGACCGATTTGGTTACCGCCCAAAATACCTTTTAAGTTTTTTGCTACGATATCTTGGAATTCTGCTCTAGAGTATTTGAAACCAGTTGTTTGTGAGTTTGCAATGTTATCTCCGATAACACCCAACGCTTCACCTTGCGCCGTTAAACCCGATACACCGGTTAACATTGAAGAAAGTACGCTCATTTTGTCCTCCTGACAAAAACCACAAGTCTCATCCTAAGACTATTGTGGGTAATTTGACTTGAGCTTCAATCAATCCGCTCCAGTCAGAAGGGACCCCTCTTTAGAGTCCAGCCCCTTATAAGTTAAACTAAAATAGTACTATCAATATTCGTAAATACATTTTCTTTCATCATGCTTTTATCCATTGCAGTAATCACAGTTTTATTTTTTGCGCTTACTACAAATGCACTCTCACCCATGATAACGAGAGTTTCTTTAGACCCTTTTTGAAGAGCTTTTTCGACAGCGTCGTTCAATTTCTTCATATCTGCTGGATCCAACTTAATTCCACGAGACTGAATTCTTTCAATCGCATGGGAACTGAACTTTAAAGCATCAGCTGCAGAATTTGCGTTCGCAACTTGAGGTTTTGCAGTATCAGTTAACTTTTGATCTAGAAGTCCTTTGAACACATCACCATCAGCTTTTCCGAGCTGAGAAGATTTAACTCCTTCAGATGGGCTCACTGCATTTGGTTGTTGTAGTCCAATATTTTTAATCATAGTTTTTCCTTATCCCCCTTTTTCCTTTCTAGAGCTTAAGCTCCATTAGTTTGTTTTGCTACGTTTTCCTTAAATTCTGCTGACATCGGAACTAAATCTATGTTTCCTTTAGGTCTCTCAGGCGCCCCTTGGTTTGCTTTATCAATAGCCTGCTGTGGCTGAGCAGCGGCACCTTGAGCTGCCGGAGATGGAATTTGAGCCTTATTATTCTCGCGCATTTCTTGCGCAAATTTTTCTGACTGATTTTCAATATTTTTAATATCACTAATTCGAACTTTTTGATCACCCACCATAAGCACTGGCCCTTCAGGTGAAAAGTTCATTCCCGTAACTACGCCTGTAAACTGAGTTTGCCCTACTAAGCGAGAACCATTCTCCGCTGTTCCCTCAACCGTAAAAGTATAGTTACCAGAGAAAGCCGGATAGCCATCTTCTTTTGTACCATTCCAGATCAGTTTGTTCTCGCCTTTTTTAAGACCAATACCTTTCATAGTTTTTACGACAGCTCCTGTCTCATCCATAATCGAAACATTCATTTCTTTTGCTGCATTTGGAATTGTAAATCTTAGCTCATGATTCGTGTCTCCACGATTACGAATCACTTTATCTGTACTTGCGCTGATAGATTTTCCAATAAAATTCAGTGCCTGATAATTATGAACTGGAGTCTGAGCCTTCGTAAGCCCTTCAATATTCGTATTGATATTAGAAAGTTGTTCAAGAGAAGAGAATTGTGCAAGTTGCGCTGCCATCTCGTGCGATTCAAGAGGATTCATTGGATCCTGATACTTCAGCTGAGTTAAAAGAAGTTTTAAAAACCCTTCTTTATCCATTTTTCCCTCAGGCCGTCTTGCTTTTTTAGGATCAACATAATTAGGGTCAGCAAGTTCGTTCAGAAACTGCCCCATGTCTTTTCCACCAAGAAGCTCCTGTAACTGTTCAGGCGTGGCAGATTTATCTTGTTGTGGCTTCCAACTCTGCTCTGTCACTGGCGCTTTGGTTGTCATTTTTGTATTAATCATCTTTACTTCCTATATCTTAAACTTATGCCACCAAGTGGATACGACCATTATTATTTCTACCTGTATTTTCTAGTGGCTTAATATCAGGAGTTTGGGACTGCGATGTTTTCTGATACGATCTATTTCCTGGCGAACTAAACATCGACTGTCTAAACCCATCATTATTTTGTCTAAATTGACTTAAAAATTCTCTAGCATCTTCTCTTCTAAAATCAGAGTTTTGATTATTAAACTGATCTTGCATTTTTTCTGCTACATCCACTTTTATTGTATCAAGATTTAACTTGTGTTCAGCTAGATTCACCTTAAGATCTGCAACACTACTTTCAATCAACTTTTTTGCTTGGTGATTGTCAGTAGTCATCTGAATTCCAACCTGCCCATCTTGAACCTTAACTTTCAAGAGAACATCGCCCATACCTTCCGGACTGAGTTGAACTTTCATTTCTCCGCCGCCTTTTTGAATTAAAACTTGTGCTTGCTCAGTAATCTTTTGCATGTTCTGAGCTTTCACTTCTGGGTTGGCAGCATTCACAATATTTTCAACAAGTTTCTGAATATTTGTGCTCTTATCAACTGGTGCCTCTGAAAGTTGTCCTAATATATCCTGATTTAAGAACTCAGAGGCCATATCGTCTTCACCTTCAGCTAAATCAAACTCAGATGCTTGGTCTAAAATTTTATTTCTTTCCATTGCAAGCTGATTGACAAACGTATCCATATCGACAGCTTTCATCTTTGGCTGTAGTGGCACTTCAGCTTCACTTACATTCATATTTTTTAAAAGAGCATCAAGGCTCTCTCTAGAAGACGTAGAAGATTCAGGTTGAATAACATTCTGAGTTCTTAATTGCGAGATATCCGCAGGAGTTACAGTTGTTTGAGCCTTGGCTTGTCCAGCCATCATTCTTTGAATTTGAGCTGGCTGTGGCTGCAGTTCTTGTGTTAAATTTTTTATTTCTTTTAAATTATCAACTTTGCCATCTGTTTTAATGTCTGAAAATTCAAAAGTAGTAGAAAGCGAAGGATCCTGAGCTTTTAATCCAGCCTTATTCTTTTCTACAGACTCTATGTCTGTCACCATTTGATTAAATAAAATCTGTGCTTTTGTAAATTGACGAGGCTGAATTTCAAGTTTTTGTAGTAAATGAGTGACCGCAGCCTGTGGCTTCTGCATCAAGGCGTTCTCAGGTAATTCCTGAAGAGCTTGCATGATTTTTTCTGGAGCAATCTTAAAATTCTCAGACATGGCTTTTAGGAATTTTAGAATTGGCAATACTTCAGGAGATACTTTTTGTTCAAGCTTCGGATTCAAAAGCTTAGAATCCGATATTCCCTCTGTCGCATCAGCATTTTGAGGAGCAGACGCCATCTGAGCCGGCAGCACTGTAGGCATTTGCGCATTCACGATCCATGATAGATCTTGCTCTTGTCCAGAAACTGCTCGAGTACTTTCTTTTGTGTCTTCTTCTTTTGGCGGATTAATCTTTGTATTACGTGAATATTCTTGTTTTTTAGCGATAGGCTTTTCAGATGCATTAGACTGAACTCGAACTTGGTCAGCTTTTTGCTGAGCATCCTTAGGCTGAATATCTTTTTCTGATTTTTTTTCTAAAGTTTTTTCAAGCTGTGACGAAAAGCCATTAGGAGAAGTCTTACTTGCTTCCGAATTTTTTCTTAAAGAAATAGAAGACGATTGAGTTTTATCCTCAATCTTTCTTTCTACATTCTGTAGTTTCGGTAAGCCTAAAATATCCATCCTAGATATTTTCCTTTATTTATTATGTTCGCTTAGTTCTTACGGTACCCAGCAAACTTTTCACTTAATCTTCTAGCCTTCTCTGCTTCAATCAAATTCATAATTTCAGCGGCAGCTGTTTTCTTCATTTTTTGGAGAATTTCAACGGCTAGATCTTCATTCATCGTCTCAAATACTTTTGCCGCCTTTTGCGGTTTCATATTTGAGTAAAACTCAACTAGCTTATTGACCTTCTCCTCATCCGAGCTTACTCGCTCTTGCAACTGATTCCCAATTCTTGTCCTCAACTGGTCTAATTCTGCAAGACGCTTCTCCAGCTCCTCTTTTTGTTTATGCAATTCCTCTTCCAACTTTTTGAGTTCTACTTCTCTCTGGTCCAGTTGAAGCTTTCGTTCTTCTAAACTCTTGAAAAGAGCCAACTCTTCCGTCGTCATACTTGCTACACTACTTGCAGCTGTTTTTTGCTCAGGCGTACTAGACGCGGCAGAAGTTTCCTTTTTAGCAACTGAAGCAGGAGTGTTTTTCCCATCTTTCTGGCTAGTTTGAGCTGTTGCTTGCCCCAAAACGCTCACTTCAATTTTACTCAAAATCGATTCTATTTTTTCAAAATTCCAATACGCTGTTAAAAAGAAGCCTAGTACAAGAAAGAAACCTAGTACTGAGCTTAAAGGCAAATTCTTGCGATTGGATTTTCTAACAGGCATTTTTTTGCTGTGAGAATCTTTCTTTAGAGCGAACGACTTTGCTTCGCTGATTTCTTTTTTATTCAAAGTCATTTTTTTAATGTGAGTTTTATACGGATTTTTCACTCTCTACCTCTTTGATTCTGTAGCATGCTATTTATTTCATCTGTACGTTTTTGATCTTTTTTCTTCTCTTCCCTTATATACTCATCTTTTTTCTTATCTTTTAGCTTCTCAAAAACTTTACGCTCTTTTGTAGCCTCAACAAGCCTTAATCTTTTTTCTTCCACAATCTTCTCGAGTCCTTCAATGATCTTCATTTGGCTTGCGATCATAACTTTATATCCTTCATAAGCTTTTTGCACAAAATCTAAACTAGCAGAGACATTCTGACCAGAAGCTATAAAGTTATATCTTTCATTATATGTGTTTTTAAGACTGTTCTCTAAATCTTTGAGAATATTGAGCTGTTCGTCGAGTTTCCTCTGCATTTCTGCAAAGTCTCTCTGCGCTTGCTTCTCTAAAATATGTTTATGTTTTAAGACCTTCTCGAGTTTAAACTGAAATTTCACTTCATCCTCCGTTGAGGATATCCATCATGTACAAATAGCTATCCTGGTATGGAGTTGAATCTTCTATCTCTTGCCTTAAGTATTGATTCATACGATCCATGAGTCGTACGGCTAGATCAATTTTAGAATTGGTACCAGTTTTGTATGCTCCCACATTTATGAGATCTTCTGCCTCTGCGTAGGTTGCCAGTAGCTCGCGAAATTTTAAGCTCAACTTAACGTGATCTGTAGATACAACATTCCTCATAACACGACTCGTACTTTGTAGGACATCAATTGCAGGAAAATGACCTTTATGCGCAAGTTTTCTTGTAAGAACAATATGACCATCCACGATAGAACGAACCGCATCTCCAATTGGGTCATCCATATCATCGCCCTCTACAAGCACTGTATAAAGGCCTGTAATTGATCCATTCGGAAAGTTTCCCATACGCTCTAATAGTTTTGGTAATAACGCAAATACACTTGGCGTATAACCCTTAGTTGCAGCTGGTTCCCCCACATTTAAACCAATTTCTCTTTGAGCCATTGCAAAACGAGTAACAGAATCCATCATGAAGAGAACATCTTTGCCTTGATTTGAAAAATATTCTGCAACAGTTGTAGCGACAAATGCAGCGCGCATTCTCATGAGAGGACTTTCATCACTAGTGGCTACAATGACAACGGAGCGAGCCAATCCCTCTGGTCCCAAATCATGTTCAATAAACTCTTTAACTTCTCTACCTCGCTCACCCACAAGCGCTATAACATTGATATCTGCCTTTGTATTACGTGCCATTTGACCCAACAAAACAGATTTTCCAACGCCGGATCCCGCCATAATACCAACACGCTGTCCTTTTCCTACAGTCAATAATCCATTGATCGCACGAATGCCCAAGTCTAAAACATCTTCAATATTTTTCCGATTCATTGGGCTTACAGATTTATTATAGATACTTCTTTCTTCTGTAGAATTGAGGGGCTCTTTACCATCAATAGGTTCCCCTAAACCATTTAAGACTCTTCCTAAAATATCAGGCCCAAGCTTGATAGTCGAATTTTGTCTTTGTAAAACAATCTTTGAACCGAGCCCTATACCTTGAATATCTGCTAGTGGCATTAAAAGTGATTTTTGATCTTTAAAACCTATAACTTCTGCAAGAACACTTGGATGCCTATTACCTGGCTCTATAAAACACTGACTTCCTACTAAAGCTCCCGGCAAATACCCTTCCAATAAACTTCCAACAACACGAGTCACTTTTCCAACGTCTTTGGTTAGACTGAACTGATCAAGTGCCTTTTTATATTTATCAAGCTTCAATAGTTCGTCCATTATGTTCCTGCTGGTTTTGTCTCATTAAGCACAGTCCATAACTTCTTAAATCGCTCCTCTAATGTTGCATCCACTAAGCCATGATCTGTTTCTATGATGCAACCACCTTTGGAGATATCTTGAGTTCCAATAAACTTTATTTTTTGTAAGAAATCTAAATTCGGATTTGTCGTCCCTATTAGATGATTGATAACCGCCAAATCCTCTTCGCTCAGTTTTACAACTATATTTTCTTTAGAGTCTAAGGACCTAATAACTTCCTTGAGAGTATTGACAAGGATGTCATTCTTTTTATCAACATGCTCCATCACAACTTTTTCTGCACAGTGATATACAAGATCTACAAGGAGCGCTTCATTCTTATCCATTAAGTTTTTTTTCATTTCACGAATAGAATTCGTAAGGTCCGATAACTCATTCAATTGATTACCAATCTTCTCATTATTTGACTCATAAGCTCTCTTTCGCCCTTCTTCCAACCCTAAATCATAGGCTTCTTTGTAAGCTTTTTCTTGAATATCACGAAGCTTCTCTATGGCCTTATCATCTATCTTTTGCTCAACACGAGATTTTTCTGATTCATAAACACCTGTTTGCTTAGCTACAAGTTCATCTAATTTAAATGGCTCAATGAGGGGTGGTGGTTGCTCGCCCATAAATGTCTCAGCAACCTCTGGGATTCCAATACCAACCTTTTTTGGTTCAAAATCCAGAATACGCTTAAACTCTTCATCTGATGGGCGAATAATTTTAGACGAGTGCATCTTCTGAACCACCTCTTGCAATTAGAATCTTTCCTTCTTGCTCTAGTCTTCTTGCAACGTTAACAATTTCTTGCTGAGCAGATTCGACATCTGAAAGTCTCGCCGGCCCCATGGATTCTAAATCCTCACGTAATAACTGCGCAGCTCTGGCAGAAATATTCTTAAATATTTTTTGTCTGATCTCTTCATTTGCAGTTTTAAGAGCAAGTAACAACTTATCGTTTGGTACTTCCTTAAGAAGGGTTTGAATTCCTCTATCATCAATTTTAACAATGTCTTCAAATACAAACATGAGCTTACGAATTTCTTCCGCCAAAATTGGATCTTTTTCCTCGAGGCGTCCCATGATTTGTGTTTCTGTATTTTTATCCATAATGTTCATCATTTCAGCAACAGGCTGTACTCCTCCAAGAGATGCCTGATCCACTGTGCCTACTGTAGAGAGTTCTTCTTTCAGAACACCATCTAGCTCCGTAATAAGCTCTGGAGAAATATAATCTAAATTTGAAAGTCTTAAAACTACCTCTGTCTGAATATTTTCTGGTAGACGTTTAATAACCTCAGCCTTTTTCTCTGGTTCCAAATGAGCAAGAATAACTGCTATTGTTTGCGGATGTTCGTTAATTAAAAAGTTTGAAAGAGATTTCGCATCTACGACTTCTAAACTCTCTAGACTTCTTTGAGCCCCACCCCTATTTGTTAAGTGACCCAAAATACCTCTTGCTCTTTCTTCACCCACAGCATTCACAATATTATCTTTTGCTACAAGGTCTGAAGGAAAAATATAGTCATGACTCTCACTCAGCATTTCGTAGTACTCTTCTAAAACTTTTTTGGTAATTTCAACAGGAACCACACGGTATCTTCCCATAATACCGATTAGTTTTCGGATATCGGCGTCAGTAAGATACGCTAGAACTTGTCCAGTGGCTTCCTTACCAAGATAATTTAGGAGAATAGCAGCCTTTTCAAAACCTCTAAGCTCCTCAAACTTAATGTTTTCAAGTTTTTTTAGTCCGCTCATGAATCTTTCCTCACTAGCCACAACCCAAGGGCGTCTGCAGCTTTCACATTATTATTTTTGATTAAACCTAATATTCTGTCTTTCAAGAGTTCACTTTCTGCTTTATCAGGATCGATGGATTCTTCGAGGGACGGCAATGCAGATGACATACCAGGAAGAGAGTTATCAACTGCTTGCAACTCTTCAAGCTCTTCAATTGTCTTAGGCAATAATTCTTCCACAGACTCTTGGAAGTTGTCTGTAATCCATCTCATGAAAGGACGGATGACAACAAAGAAGAATAAAATAAAACTCATCCCAATAATACCCCAACGGAGCATATAAGAAATAAGCTTACGTCTTTCGAGCGCATTTAAAATATCTTCTGCCTCTTGAAAGTTTTCCTCTTCAAATCGAATATTTTCTATTGTAACTGTATCTCCACGCTTTTCATCAAATCCTATGGCATTCTTAACTAGAGATGCATATTTTTGTAATTCTTCAGGAGATCTTTCTTTCCATTGTCTTTCAGAGGTTCCATCTTCTTTTTTAACATTCGAATAGATACCATCAACAAGAACTGCGATTGAAATTTTTTCGAGCTCACCTGGAGCTTCTTTTATATTTCTAATTGTCTTGGGTACTTCATAGTTAGTTTGCTTCAACGCCTTATTAACATCCTGATTAAACTGAACTTGACCAGCCTCTGGAGCTCCTGGCAGGTTTGCCCTAGCTCCCGGAACTCCGGTAGGGTTTGTTCGATTTCCGTTCAGCGTTTCCTCTTCTGTCGTAATTGATTTTACCGTAGCTAGATCAGGATTGATTGTCTCCTCAACGGCTACAACATCCTTAACATTAATATCTGCATTAACCTTAGCAATAACTTTTCCCTGACCTACAACTTTGGAAAGTATTTCTTCAATTCGCACTTCATAGGACTGCTCTGTCTTTTGCTTAATTTCCATCATTTCGCCAGAAATACGAGACGTTGAGCTTGAATTATTTTTTGATAAAACCTTACCTCTAGAATCAATAACAGTTACATCTTCAGGATTTAAACCCTCAATTGACGCTGCCACAAGGTTTGTAATTCCTCGTATTTGATCTTCATTCAGTGTTTTTCCTGGATGTAATTCAACCGCCACTGAAGCCGTTGTCTTTCCACCTTCTTCTAAAAATGTTTTCTTAGGAGGTAAAGCTAAAATTACTTTTGATCTCTTAACAGAATCAATCGTATTAATCGCTCTCATCAATTCGCCTTGCATAGCTCTTTGATAGTTGATTCTCTGAACGTAGCTTGTAGCTCCTAGATCTTGTTTATCAAAAAGCTCTAAACCAATACTTCCAACATGAGAAGCATCTAATTCTGTCATTAACGCCATTTGCGTTGTATACACATGCTCGGGCGGCACAAGAATATCTTTTCCGTTTGAATCCATTTTAAATGGTATATTTTTTTGCTTTAACTTTTCGACTACCAATGGGAGATTTTCAGACGATACATCTCTCATAAGAACTACATATGTCGTGCCAGACATCATCACTAGCAGAATAACTGCAGATATAAATACGATCAAGGATGCCGCAAGCATTGATAAACGCTTTGTAGGAGTTAGATTTTTATAGAAATTTTTAAACTGAGCTAATAAGCTCGAAAATAAACGTCCCAAAACATCCCCCTCTTAAACCTGCATTCTCATTATTTCTTGATATGCATCGATTATTTTATTTCTCACCTGAATCATAAGCCTTAAAGCAACATCTGCTTTCTCTGCTGCAATCATAGTTTCGTGTATATTTTGACTTTTCCCTGTTACTAACTCTTGCATCTTCACATCTGCATCTTTTTGTAATTGATCTACGGATTGAATTGCATCTTTAAGAGTTTTAGAAAAATCAGCTCCTGGCTCTTGCTGAGCAGGTTTTGATATTGATGTATTTCGAACATTTTCGAAAGCATCCGTGCCTTGAATGTTAGTTGCATTAAATCTTATACCGTCCATGGTCTTATCCTTTTATTTTATCTACCAATGTCTATTGCGTCCAGCGCCATATTCTTTGAGGCATTAAAAGCCGAGATGTTAGCCTCGTACGAACGTGTTGCCTGAATCATATTTGCCATTTCTTCCATCATATTAATATTGGGGTATGCTACATATCCGTCTTCATTTGCATCTGGGTGCTCGGGTTCATACTTTAGGAGAGGTGCTTTTGTATCTACATGAATATCCGTCACCTGGACCCTATGCAAATTTCTGTCTGCTTTATCAATTAAAATTTCGCCAAAGTTCTTTTGCTCAGGAATCGCATCTAGTATGACATCTTTCCTACGATACGGCCCACCCTCAGGGGTTTGAGTGGTATGTACATTTGCTATATTTGAAGAAATCGTGTTCATACGAGTTCTTTGAGCAGTCATACCTGAACTAGAAACTCTCATAGCAGTCATAAAATCCATTATCTACCGCCTTCGTTTGCAGAATACTTTAGAGCTGCCATTTTCTTTTTGATCAATTCTATTGCTGCCTTATAAATAATTGAGTTTTCAGCTAGGACTGCCATTTCTTTTTCTAAATCAACTGTATTTCTGTCATTCGAATAACTAATATCTGGATTTTCAGCTACATCTGCCTGGACTCTCTTGATAGCGTCTTCAATGGTCGCCTTATGTCCAGAATCTGTTGCAGCCTGTGGCGCAACACCCTCAAGTTGCAGCGCTCGCGTAAGTTCACTTTCAAAATCTACTTTCTTGGCTACATAGCCGGGTGTCTCTGCATTCGCAATATTCGCAGATGTTATATTGTGTCTGAGCTGTCTCAGATCCAAAGATTTAGCTACAGCTTCTGTTGTTCTATCAAACAGTTTGCTCATGCTCACCGTCCCTTTTATATTCATTGAGTTTATTACGTAGAGTACGAATACTAATGCCTAGAAGCTTAGCTGCCTGTGTTCTATTTTGCTCTGTATACTCTAATGTCTTCATAATCAAAAATCTCTCTGCATCCATTAACGTCATACCCGGAGAAAATGGCGCTACCGATGCCTGCTCGACTTGCAAGTTTAAATCTTCAATTTCAATAATATTTTTTTGTGTTAGCAAGACAGCTCTTTCAATTGTGTTTTGCAGCTCACGAATGTTGCCTGGCCACTGAGGAATTAAAAGATGATTCAAGGCCTCTTGAGAAATTTCTTTTGTTGCCAAACCATTCATAACACAAGCATGTTCTGTAAAATGCTTTGCAAGTAATATCAGATCTTTAGGACGAGCGCGTAGCGGAGGAATATGAACAGGAATCACATTCAAACGATAATAAAGATCCTCACGGAACAATCCTTGCTGGACAAGTTTTTTTAAATCCTTATTAGTTGTTGCTATAATTCTCACATCAACTTTTATTGGCTCTCGCCCACCAACTCTTTCAATCTCATTTTCTTGAAGTGCACGTAATAATTTTGATTGAAGTAGAAGAGGCAACTCTCCCATTTCATCTAAAAGCAATGTACTTCCACTTGCTATTTCAAATTTTCCTGGCTTAGACTGATGAGCTCCTGTGAAAGAGCCTTTTTCATGACCAAACAACTCACTTTCTAATAACCCTTCAGGAACTGCCGCACAGTTAATTGCTACCAATCGTTTTTGTGCACGAGGACTTTTTGAGTGAATATAGCGAGCAAGAAGTTCCTTACCAGTACCAGACTCACCTGTTATCAAAACAGAAGCTCTACTAGATGCGATATTTTCTGCCACCTTTAGTATTTTTCTCATATCAGCGTCTGCTGTTAAGATGGATTGATTAATCTGTATCATCTTCTGTCTCCTGTAGAGCTATTAGATTTTTTGTCATTTGCCATTGCTGGGATTCTATTTGTGTACTTCTTATAATCATCATTCCAATTTCTATTTTTTAGATTTTCCTGTGCAAGACGGCTCCAGAGTTGAGCCTCAGGTCTATCAGCAAGAGGTGACCATACCTTTTCTGCTTCCTTTAAATTACCTTGATCAAAATAAATTTTCCCTAGATTGTAGCGAGAAGAATATAGAGGTCGCTTTTCTTCAAACTTATCTAAGAGCGTTCGATAAGACTCTACAGCATCATCAGAATTCTTCAGCTTAAGAGAAAGTTCAGCTTTAAGTTGATATGCAGAAACCAGATCGCCTTCCTCTATGACAGCAGAGTCATTTGCCATATTAATTAAAACATTTATTGCCTTCATCGCATCAATATTCTGATTTGATTGCGACTGTAATTGAGACAATCTTAGGTATATCTTTGCGAGCTTATCAGGCTGCCCTCTCCAACTCTCTGTTAAATCTTTTAAATCTTTTAGAGCTTGGGCGCGATCTCCCAGTTTTTCATGTACAATAGAGCTCAGATAGACTCGCTCAACTTTATTCTCTTCCTTACTAAGATTATCTTCTTGCGTTTGCTTCAAGAAATCCAAGGCTTTAGAATACTCATTTTTAAAGATATGAGTGGATGCTAATCTTAAGTTCAACTCATCTGTATTTGGCAATATCTCAAAAACATTTCTCTCTTTTTCTTCTTGAGTTCCCTTAATTGCATAAAGAGTATTCAGAACTTTCTTATACTTTGTAATGGCTTCATCTGGAACGCCAGTTTTTTCAAACGCCTCTCCCAGTAAATACTCAATATCCAAACGATTTGAGTCTTTGAGCCATGTACCAGCATTCCTTCCATAAATTTGAAAAGTTTTAAGGTAATCGCCATTGTCTATGGTGTGAATCATCTGATCTCTAAATGTCTTTACAATTCTTTTTTTGAAGATATCTAAATAATTAGAAAGTGGGTTCTCTTGGTAGAATGCTATTAACTCACTAAGTGTTTTTTCATAATCCTTCTTTTCATAGTAACCATCAGAGATCATAATTGTTCTAAACTCTTTTAACTTTGGTAGTTGAGAGTTTTTTACAAATTCACTTATTTTAGAAACCTCATCCTTAATATCTTCTTCCTTCATGTTCTTAATTCTAGCTCTTAAGAGTCTGATCTTTGCAATTTCGGACGCCTGTGAACCAGGATATCTATAGATAGTTTCAAGAAAAGCGCCGTTATACTTAGATTCATCCGCACCAAGAATCTCTAATAACTCTCCCGCTCTTTCGACGGCATAGCTAGCATGCGTGGCTTTTGGAAATTTTCTTAAAAACTCAATATAATCATCTAATGATCGTTTTAGGTTTGCTCTTTCTTTTGTAAGCCAAAATCGAGATTCCGCTGTATTGTAATATGCATTTGGGTAATCCATCTTATATACATCATACTTTTTTAACGATTCCTCATATGCAGCTACTGCTTTAAGATAATTTGCTGCCAGTGCATAAGCATCTCCCTTGCGGAATGAAGCCTCAACTGCAAAAACTCCTGCATCTTTATTTTTTTCTATGCTATCAAAAACTTTTTCAGCTTCTTGCAAATTCCCCAAGTAAGAAAAACTCTCTCCTATGGACATCTGAGTTCTAAGATTTTCTGGGGAATTAGGATATTTCGTCTGATAACTCTGCAGCCACTTAAGTGCATTTATATAATCTTTCTTATTAAAGTATGCATAGGAAATAAGCCTAGCCGTTCTCTCATGAAGAGGAGAGTTTGGAATATCGAGCAGAATCTTTGTGTACATAGATATCGCATAGTCAAAATCAGAGGGATTTTTGTTCTTTTGCCAAATATAATAGTAGGTATCTGCCTCCATAAATCTTAACGTCTCTGAGTACTTAGAGTTGGGATAGTCTTTTCTAAAAAGCTCTAGTGCTTTTAAGAAAACGGCAGTTCTTGGTTTTTCAATTATTATTTTTTCTGGAGACTCTGAATCTTCTTTGCCCTTATAAAACAAAGTTAATAGTAATCGAACTTTTTTATTCTCATCAGACTCCTCAACTGGAAAGCTATAGCGATTAGGATTATTGTGCAAAATTTCTAATTCTTTATTAGGAACCGTCATCATTGGAAATTCAATGTAAAGATTTAAACTGGAGGCAATGATTGCTGAGTCTTTAATATCATAGTCAGCAATTTGAAACCGCTTGTATTCAGGATCTGCACCATCAAGTAGCGCAGAGTTCTTTTTTGGATCCTCTTTTTTTGACTCTGCGGCAAGCAGCTCGCTAGCAGGCTTTCTTTGTTTTTTAGCAGGCAATGTTTTTGCTAGTTTTTTTGAATTCACAGCCGAAGTCTGTTGAGCTACAGGTTTTGGTTCTTGTTTAAAAAAATCCAAAACAAGACGCGTTGGTTGATCTGTAATATAATCAAAACTAGCAGCACCTTTTTTGAGAGTGACTGTGACTTTGTGCTTAAGATCAACGCCTTCTTGGATATCAATCTTTTCAATAAAATCTGTAGATAGTGTTTTGAGCTCGACCAAAGACTTATCATCGAGTTTATCGATATCGAATGAAATTTGATTTTCGCTAGTTTTGACAATCTTATAATCCCAAATATCACGGTTGCTAAATTCCAAGTGTGTCATTTCTTGCCCCTTTTCTATAGACACACGAACCGGCATATTAGCTACAGCGACCGTTGCTAGACTAACAGTCAGGAGTGAGTAAATTTTAAGCAACTTTCCAGGCTTATTTGCAAACTTGAAGAGTCGAAAAAGAGTCACACCGTCAATAGTTCCACTCGACGAAGAGATATAAAGCATTTGGGACGCCTCAGATCGTTCTGATTTAGTGAATTGTTTCAATAATTTATGAATGGCCCCTAAAACTCGACTCATGCCTTGCACTCCTCCACCTAAATATTAAGCACAGGCAGTGCCAACTCATAGGATCTGTTAAAAATCCACTACGATCGATTTTATTGTCAGGAGTACGTCCAGCATCCCATATTTCTTGTCAGAGCGACAACTTTCTGACACTTTATTGTCTCTCAAAACTTGAACCTAGACAAAGAGCGTGAATTTAAAAAAGTTCATCTAAATCAGATAGATAGATTTAAATTTACACTCAAAACAACCGTTAGTTAAGTAGAGAGAACCAAACAACGGAAGCCAGTGAAACACATTGGTTCCTGATACATCAGCGAGAGACAACATGATGGTGACAAAAACTTTATTTGCAGCAGTGATTCTGGTACTCAGCGGTTGCGTTTCCGTTAATTTACCTCTGAGTCAGAAGTCAACCAAAGCAGAAAATACTTCTTATCAAGAACCTGCAATGCCCTTCATTAAACAAACGTCTGAGAATAATTTGGATGGCCTTTGGATTTCTAAAAATACAAAAAGCACAATTGGATTCTACTCTCTCTGCCACAAGAACCTTCCACCGCTTAGAAATGCAAGATCTAACTCACTCAACGGAATAGAGAATTCAGAAATTTTAAAGGAAGATGTTATCAGATACAATGATAGAGAAGCCCTTAGATCTATCATCCAAGGAAAATTAGAAGGTTTTATTTTTCAAATTGAATCTCTTTTGTTTATTAAAGATTCTTGTTTATTCGAGATCTCCTATGTTTCTTATAAAGAAAATTTTGATAAAGAACGTGGGATTTATAATAAATTTTTGGAAGGGTTTAAGGTGTACTGATGCAACCCTTCGTAGCATCGATTAGCCATATTTTTATTGAAATGTTTTTTTTCATAGGAAGCTTTTCGCGGCTACTACAGAAATCATTCAAAGAATCTATGACTCGTCCATTCTACTTTGGTCTTTTTGTGGAACAAATGTATTCCATAGGAATTAAGTCGGCTCCCCTCGTCGCAGTATGCGCGATGAGTACGGGTATGGTTATTACAATTCAGTTTGGCTTTGGTTTAGAGAAATATGGCGGAAAACCTTATGCTCCAAACATGATGGCCTTATCTATGGTAAGAGAACTGGGACCTGTTTTCACATCTCTTATGATGGCAGGTCGAGTAGGAGCAGGTATCGCATCTGAAATTGGATCTATGAAAGTGACTCAACAAATAGATGCCATTCGCGCACTTGGTACATCACCCATCAAAAAAATAGTTATCCCAAGATTACTAGCCTTACTTGTCTCTCTTCCTCTTCTAACAGTACTTGCAAATACTTTAGGTATCCTGAGTGGTCTTGCAGTAGCCGCACTAGAGCTTGGACTTGATCCAATCTATACATTTCAAAAAACTCTCATCATGATTACAGTAAAAGATTACACCGTAGGTATTGCAAAAACATTTTTCTTTGCAATATTTATCGGACTCACAGCTTGCCATTATGGAATGAGCGTAAGTGAAGGAACGCGAGGCGTGGGAATCGCCACCACTAAATCTGTTGTGGCCTCATCAATACTGATTGTTATTAGCGATTTCGTACTAACAAAACTTTTTTGGATTGTGGAGAAGTGGTAATGACAAATAAAGAACTCATCCGCGTTCAAAACTATAAGAAATCTTTTGGTGATAAAACCGTTCACCGTGGTGTCTCTTTTAGCCTTTACAAAGGCGAGTGTCTTGGATTGATAGGCGGTTCAGGGTCTGGCAAGAGTGTCATATTAAGATCTCTGATAGGACTTGAAAAGCCAGATGAAGGTGAAATTATATTTCAATCACAGAACATTGCAGCTCTACCTGAAAACGACCTACTTGAGGTACGCAAAAAAATCGCCTACGTCTTCCAAGGTGGAGCTCTTTTTGATTCTTTATCCGTATATGAAAACTTAGCCTACCCACTACGCGAACACACAAAACTCGCTGAAAATGAAATTGCTCAAAAGATTACATCTTTACTTGCCGAATTCGGTTTACAGGGTAATGAGCATGTGATGCCAGCCGAACTTTCAGGCGGTATGCAAAAAAGAGTGGGATTAGCACGAGCCATCATTATGAATCCTGATGTTGTTTTATATGATGAGCCGACTGCAGGATTAGATCCGTATAATACAATTCGCATCCAAGAAATGATTCTAGAGCTCAAGAAAAAAGGCGTAACATCTATTCTTGTTACCCATGATATGCCAACGGCAACTGCGGTATGCGATCGTATGGCATTACTTGTAAAGGGCAAAATTGTATTTGAAGGCAATCTCACTGAAATTAAAAATGATGAGGACGATCCCGTTTTTAGATTCGTAAACGGAAAAGAGGTAAGCAAATGAAGAACATTGGAACAACAGAGGTAAAAGTCGGAGCCGCAGTTGGATTCTCGGTACTCCTCTTAGTAGTGACAATTATTATGCTTGGAGGAGAAAACTCCTTCTTTACAAAAACTTACACTCTAAATGTTGCATTCGATAAAGTGGAAAGCTTATCGACAGGTGGATTGGTGAGATTAAGCGGCTACCAAGTTGGAAACGTTACAAGTATTGAATTTTCCGAAAAAGAGCAAAAGATTGTTGTCTCTATGAAGATTCTTGAGAAATATAAAAATAAAATTACAACAACAGCAAAAGCGGAGCTTCGAACACAAGGTGCTCTTGGAGATAAATACGTTTATATTATTCCAGGCGCAGAGCCAGGTGAAACTTTAAAGAATGGGGATTTTGTGCAAGCAGAAAGCGCAGAAGACCTCTTCTCTTCCATTACAAAAAGAGGTGCAGAGATTACAAAAGTTTTCGACATCCTCAATGAGCTACACACATTTACAAAATCTTTAAATCACGATGGTCGTAACGAAAAACTTATGACAAATATGACAAAAGCCTCGGAAGATTTTCAAAAAGCGATGGCAAGCCTAGCCCTTACTCTCCAAGACTTACGAGGAGAAGATGGCAGAAATATTAAGAAGATCTCAAAACATCTCGTCAGTATTTCTGAAAAAATAGATAATGGAAGTGGGACATTGGGAGGTCTAGTAAACGACTCTTCCATCCATGATAGGTTGAAATCTATACTTGGAGGCTCACAACGGACAGAGCTAAAAACGCTTCTACAAACTACAATCCAGGAAGGAAAAAAGTAGTTTCTTTTTTCCTTTGCACTCTTGCGTTTTGGCTTTGGCCCTCAAAAAATCTAGTTCAGCAAAGACAGCTCTCCATAGAGATTCGCACAACACCACTCAAGGCTGGCGAACCGTTTACAGTTCAAATTCCATTTGATAGATTTGTCCAAATAAAAGTTAATAACCTAGATCTATCACCTATAACTCATTCTAAGTATTTTGGTTCAATTTCTATCTACGAAAAAAATGCAGTTGTTATTTCTGGATATAGCAAAATTGAAAAGCTATTATTTTCATTTCCTTCTCAAGATTTTTTTATGACAGAGAAGTCAATTCAGTCAAAGCCCTTAGATAATCCTGTATCACTACGCATACCTGCTTCTTTTTTTAGAAACCTCGAGAGCCTAGAGCAAACTGAAATTGATCAACAAAAAAATCTCATCAAATCAGCCATTAAAGAATCAAATCCTGGAGACTTTTGTTTTGAATCTGAATTACCCGTGCAAAGCAAAGTTGTCTCTCAGTTTGCTTCGTATCGAAAATTACCTACCGGATATCAGTATTTTCATACTGGATTAGATTTGCGTGCATGGACTGGGACACCTATTCAGGCTATGGCAAACGGAAAAGTTGTTTTGTCTCGCAACTTTCATGTTCCTGGAAATGCAGTTATAATCGATCATGGAAATAGTATTTTTTCGAAATATTATCACCTGAGCGAACTTTCTGTTGCAGAGGGTAGTGATGTTCAAAAGGGCACAATCATAGGAAAATCGGGAGGGACAGGCCGCGTAGAAGCACCTCACCTTCACTGGGAAATCACATGGCGAGGAGTCCCTATGGATCCACTCGCCTTCCTAAAAATCTCTAGGCAAATATGCACAACCTCATTAGGTGCCTGGCACTTGGAAACGTTTTAAGGAAATGTTTCCAGGTGCCTGGCACCTTTGACTATTTCAGTAAGCTGTTATTTTTGAGTTCTGACTCTTGATCCAAGCCAGGAACATCATGACGATTAAGAGTAAACCTAACTTGATGTGCCCACTTCTTTCCTGTGAACTCATTGATTTTGTCTTTAAGTGGGCCCGCAAGAAAGATCATCTCTTGCATCCATACAGAATTCTTCACCCAAACATAGACAACACCTTGATGATATCCTACAGGCAAAGTTCTTTGAGAGATTGTAGGTCCTACAATCTCTTCCCACTTTCTCCATACTTTCCACCGTACAAATTGATCTGCAAGTGGAGATTTGCTAGAGGTCAATACAGCTTCAATAACTTGAGAGGCTTGGTCGAGTTGGCTTTTACGGTTTTCGGAAGACATGGAGTATTTTTTACATGAGTTTTAATAAACAGACAATTCATATTGTGGGTGGAGGTCTAGCTGGAAGTGAGTGCGCTCTTCAGCTCGCATCCTTTGGATTTAATGTCGTTCTTTATGAAATGCGTAAAAAAGAAATTCTTACTCCGGCGCATAAAACAACGGATTTTGCAGAACTTGTTTGCTCAAACTCCTTTGGTTCACTCCAAGAAACCTCTGCCCCAGGTCGACTTAAAGTAGAAGCAGAAAAACTTGGCAGCTTTATCTTAAAAGCAGCAAAGCTTGCTCACGTTCCTGCCGGACAAGCTTTAGGAATTGATCGTACTTTATTCGCAAAAACAATTTCTCAATGGATAGAAGAAAATCCACGCATTGAGGTTCGTGCTGAAAAAATTGAAAGCATCTCTCAACTGCCAAGACCGTGCGTGATTGCAACCGGCCCCTTAACTGACGAAGCTCTTGCCAAAGATTTAATGAATCACCTAGGCCAAGAGTACTTATATTTCTTTGATGCCATCGCACCGATTATCGACACTGATAGCATAGATACATCAATTGCGTGGAAGGCCGACCGCTATGGAAAAGGAACCGATGACTACTATAATTGTCCTCTTAATAAAGAAGAGTACTACGCCTTTGTAGAGGAAATTCGTAACGCTAGAAAAGTAGAACCCAAAGAATTTGAAAAGAACACTCCTTACTTTGAAGGATGTATGCCCATAGAAGCCATGGTTGAGCGAGGACTTGAAACACCAAGATTTGGCCCGATGAAACCCGTGGGCCTTGATGACCCTCGTACAGGCAGATGGCCTTATGCTGTTGTACAACTGCGCCAAGACAACAAAGAAGGCACGGCTTTTAATATGGTAGGATTTCAAACTAAAATGGCCTACCCAGAACAACAGCGCGTGTTCCGAATGATTCCTGGCCTACAAAATGCGGAGTTTTTAAAGCTGGGCAGTATTCACAGAAATATGTATGTGAATACACCCCTTGTATTGAATGAAGATTTATCTTCTAAGAAAGATCCTTACTTATTTTTAGCAGGACAAATTACTGGCGTAGAAGGCTATTTTGATTCAACATGCATGGGATTATTAGTAGCTCATTTTTTAAAACAAAAATTAAATGATCAACATTTCAATCCACCGCCGCGCGCCTCTGCCTTAGGGTCTTTACTTCATGCCATCACAAAAGAGCCGAAAGAGAACTTTCAGCCTACGAATATCAACTTTGGACTCTTCCCAAAAATTGAAGAAAAGTGTGACAAACACACAAAAAAATTAAAGCAGATTCAAAAGGCTGAATCTGCTTTTAATGAGTGGATACTTTAATGTTTACTACTCTACAGTCACTGACTTCGCAAGATTTCTAGGTTGATCTACATCATAACCTAAAGAATCTGATACGTGATATGCCATCAATTGTAGTGGAACGACAGCCAATATTGGATTTAAACTCCAATGAGCCTGTGGAAGTGATAAATAATGTAAAGCCAACTTTTTCATTTTCTCATTCTGCTCTGTGCCTATGGCAATAACTTGACCTCCTCGTGCACAAGCTTCCTCTAGGTTACTGAGCGTTTTTTCAAAAACATCGTCCTCTGGAGCTACGACCACAATCGCCATTTTTTTATCAATTAAAGCAATCGGGCCATGCTTCATTTCTCCCGCTGAGTATCCTTCTGCATGCATATACGCAAGCTCTTTAAGTTTCAACGCTCCTTCAAGAGCAATAGGATAACTCACACCACGCCCAATATACAAAAATCCTTTAAATTTTTTGAGCTGCTCTGCTGTTGATTTAAAAAATGAGTTATATGCTAATACTTTATCAATCAAAGATGGAAAATCTACGATACGTCTTATTTGTTCGACATATTCCTTTTGATTTAATTCTTGCTTCAGATATCCAAGATATGTTGCAAATACGTTGAGCAATATCAGAGAGCTCGTAAATGCCTTTGTCGATGCAACTCCAATTTCAGAATCACAATTCATATACATCTTGAGATCTACAGAGCGATCCAATGTTGATAAGCGCACATTACAAAGAGCCATCGTAGGAGCTCCATGCTCCTTCACAAGCTTCATCGCGGCTATCGTATCTGCCGTCTCACCACTTTGTGAGATGAATAGATACAAAGTACTTTTTGATATAATCGGTTGTCTGTAACGAAACTCAGAGGCAAGCTCTATCTCGACAGGAATTTTTGCTAACTTCTCAATTAAATACTCACCCACCATTCCAGAGTAGTAGCTCGTACCACATGCTACTACCACAATACGATTCACCTTACTAAGTATGTCTTCATATTTAGGAGAAAGTGATTCCATTTTAAGTTGCATCTTCTCAAGATCCACATAAGGTTGAAGCGCTTGCGCGACAGTTCTAGGTTGCTCATAAATCTCTTTGAGCATGAAGTGCGGATAACCTTGTTTCTCTGCTTTTTCTTGGTTCCATTGTATCTTTTCAACTTTGCGCTTAATTTTCTTACCTTTATGACTATAGAGGGCATACTCTTTTCCATCGACATGAATCACTTCGTTATCTTCTATATAGAGAATATTCTTAGTATACGGCACAATCGCCTGTAAATCGCTTGCAATAATATTTTCACCTTTACCTACACCCAAAAGTAAAGGCGGACCATTTTTAAAAGCAACAATCTCGTCTGGATACTCTTCAGAAATCACAACAATAGAAAATGCTCCTTTCAACTTAGGGAGCACTGCAAATACTGATTTTAATAAACTTTTTGTTTTTTTAAGAGAGCGTGCAATTAGATGAGCTACTAACTCTGAATCTGTATCAGACTGAATTTTTGCTCCACTCTTAAGAAGTTCATTTTTAATCTCTACGTAGTTTTCAATAATTCCATTATGAACAAGACTTACGCCATCGACAGTGTGAGGGTGGGCGTTTCTCTCAGAAGGAATACCATGGGTTGCCCAACGCGTGTGACCTATTCCTGTGTGTCCAGTAAAGTTCACATTTTTAAGCTGGCCCTCAAGTTTTTCTAACTTACCTTCCGCTCGTACTCGTTTAACACCGCCCTTATCAAAAATTGCAACACCCGCACTGTCATACCCTCTGTATTCAAGAGCTTTTAACCCACTCATAATAACATTTTTAGGATTTTGATGACCATAGTAACCAACAATTCCACACATAACACGCTCTCCTATTTTTTGATTCTCTTAGAGTAACCCTCAATATTGCGCTGCTGACCTCTTGCCACGGCAAGAGACTCGGCAGGCACATCTTTTGTGATTGTAGAACCAGATCCAATAATTGCATTTTTACCAACACGAACAGGTGCTACAAACTGACTATCACTTCCAACAAATACACCGTCTTCTATAACGGTTTGATATTTCTTTTTATCAACTGCGTAGTTGCAAGTAATTGTTCCGCAACCAATATTAACATCTTCACCAATAACAGCATCACCAAGATATGTGAGATGTGAAGCTTTTGATTCTTTGCCAAACTTTACTTTTTTCATCTCTACAAAGTTCCCTACTTTTGCATCTTCACCAATTTCTGTATCTGGGCGTAGACGTGCATATGGACCTACTTGAGCCTTTTCTTTTACAATTACTTTTTCTAAATGTGTTCCAAATTTAATTTGTACACCAGAGCGGATTTCAGAATCTTGAATAAAGCAATTAGGTTCAACAACACTGAATGCGCCAATTTTGGTATTTCCTAATATAAAATTTTGAGGATATATCACGCTGCCTGCACCAATTTGTACAGCTGGCTCTACGTAGGTTGTTGAGGGTTGGATAAAAATCACGCCATCTTGCATAAGTGATTTAATTTTTTGACGAACTATATAGTCCGTTGCCTGAGAGAGTTGAATTTGATCATTCACACCAAAAGCAAAGGCTCTAGAAACCTGAATTCCTTCAACTTTTTTCTTATTCTCCACGCAAAGCCCCACAAGGTCTGTTAGATAATACTCGTTTTGCTGATTATGTGGAGTAATTTGCGGAAGGTACGTTTTTAAAATATCTGCCCTAACAATGTAGGCGCCCGTATTAATTTCTCTTATTTTTAGAGTTTCAGCAGACGCATCTTTAACTTCCACAATCGCTCTTAGCTCTCCATTATGTCTTACAATACGACCAAATTCTTTTGGATTTTTTAAGACACAGGTTAAAACTGCCAGATCAGCATCTAAGTCACGAAAACAATCGATTGCTCTCTTTAGCTCTTCTGCAGAAATCAAAGGGTGATCTCCGTTAAGTATAACAACCTCGCCCTCAAGCGAATCAACCTGCGCAGCTTGAACTGCGTGCGCCGTTCCCTTTTGCTCTTTCTGTTCAAATGTTACAACACCTTGTGGGATAATCACTTTTTCAACGAGATCTTTTCCAGCTCCCACGACTGTACGAATCTCAGAGAACTCCACAGACTTTAACATCTGAACCATGTGCGTGATCATTGGACTTCCCGCTACAGGATGTAAAACCTTTGGTAGTGGGGATTTCATGCGAGTCCCCTTCCCTGCTGCAAGCACTATTGCAGTTAATCGATCCAGACGAGTTTTATTTTTTTGATTGGTATTTTTTTGATCTCTTGTCATACTTGAGTACTATAATGGAAAACATGATTTTTGAGAATAACAATTGGAAGAAAACATCGCAGAATTCAAACATACCACTTTATACATCGAAAGATCAGCCAAAGCTCATACACAAACCAGTTTTAATTATAGGCGGCGTGCACGGTGATGAACCTGAAGGTGTTTGGTTGTGTGAAAAACTCCTCGAGCATTTACGAGGTGTGTCTTCTCCAACACACCAAGATTGGGTTTTGATTCCCTGCCTCAATCCAGACGGATTTAAGAAACGCCAACGGACGAACGCAAATGGCGTAGATCTTAATCGAAATTTCCCATCTTCAGATTGGAACCCGACAGCCAAGGAGCTCCGCTACTTCCCAGGACCCAAACCAGGTAGCGAGCTTGAAACCCAAGCTGTCATTGAAGCCATTGATACTTTTAACCCCAGACTTATCATCCATTGTCACTCTTGGAAGCCCTCTATAATTTACACCGCAAGCACAGTACCTAAAGAGGCTGAGATTCTTTCTAGAGCCTCTGGCTACGAACTCCAATCTGATATCGGCTACCCAACACCAGGAAGCCTTGGCCAGTACGGTTATTTCCAGCGCTCAATTCCTGTGATTTGTATTGAAGAAAAAGAGGGTGCTCAGAAAGAAGAAACATGGTCTCGTTTTAAAAATGCATTCGAAAGTATTTTAAATGAATAATAATATAACGCCAGACACTCAGAGCAATACAAGCGAGTTTAAGTCGAGTGTCGGTTTGTGCGATGATATTTACACAACAGATAATATCTTTGGCGCAGACACCACCTCCGATATCCAACAGCTTTTGCAGAACAACTTTAGGCAAAAATACTCATGCGTTGCAATTAATCTTAGACTTACAAAAAAAACAAATCTAGATCAACTTCTTGATAATCTTAAAAGCAATAATCCATATTTGCAGTTTATATTTTTTGAAGCTCAAAATTATCATGATCCTTTAATACCAATTATTAATAAATATAAAGTTTTTAAGATCCTGGCTGATAGAGATGAAAACATGCTCTATCGCAGTATTGTGGATGCTAAATCTGAATACGACCTATCCGCTCAGAACGATCATCTCTTAGAGTTAATTAAAGAGAAAAATTTAAAGCTCAGAGATCTAAACGTAGACTTAGAACTACGCATTCAAAACAGACAAATATCTTTAGAAGAATCTCGCCTTAAACTCATACAGGCCAACAAATACTATTCAACACTTTTACAGTGTCTAGTGGGCATTCAAAAAGCCTCTAGTCTGCCAGAAATTGAAAAATCTCTTCTGATCAATCTCTCAGAGCCATTAAAGATCAAAATTGTTAAACTGCAATTTCAAAACTCAACAGCAGAGATAGATTCAACTGCTAAGCATATCTTCAAAAATAAAATTGATATAACAGAACCCTTTGATGCTTACATTCTTTATTTTAAAAAAGCAGATGATATCTTCAGTAAAGAGGAGCAGATATTTCTCAAACAAATTTCTAGCGCTGTATCACTAGCCCTAAAAAAAATGAGCCATGAACAAAGCTTAAAAGATCTCAAGCAACAATGGCAAATCACATTTGATGCTATAAAAGAACCAGTAAGTCTTATCACAGAAAATTACGATGTTATTCAGTGGAACTCTTCTTTTAATAAGTTTTCTCCTATAAAAAATGAAAAGTGCTATAAAAATTTATTTAATCGCACCTCTCCCTGCGAGCATTGCTCTTTAGGAGATAAATTTAAAATTCCAATTCAAAAAACATCCCTAGGGGATGAGTCTCATTTTTCAGTAGAAAGCAAATGGATAGACACCCTCAATAATCAAAAAATATTTCTAAATATATATAGAGATTTAGCAGAACAACGCCGAGTAGAAAGACAAATTCTAGAATCATCAAAACTAGGCGAACTGGGACTTATTGGCGGCAGCATTGCACATGAACTTAATAACCCTTTAGCGGGACTCATTACATTTATTCAAATGCTAAAATCTGATATTAAAAAGGAGCCAGATTTACTTAAAGATATTTCTGATATGGAAACAGCTGCACTTCGCTGCAAAGAAATTATACAAAACCTACTATCTTTTACTCGCAAGTCATCTGAGCAAAACGAAAAAATCCATATTAAAGATGTCTTAAATAAGACTCTACGTGTATTACAAGTCAAAACAAAACCAATAGGCCTAAATATAGAGACCCACTATAAAGTTCAACAAGACCTCATCTTAGGTCAAGCCAACCCATTAACTCAGGCCTTTGTAAATATACTAAATAATGCTCTAGAGTCTGTAGATGAAAAAAGAAAATTACAAAAGAATTTTAACCCAAATATTCAAGTCCACGTGTCAGAAAATAAAGATTCAAAAAGTCTTACGGTTGATATTTATGACAATGGCCTAGGACTGACAACCGACCAACAACTCAAAGCATACACTCCATTCTATACAACCAAGAACGCAGAGATTCATAGAGGTTTAGGACTCACTGTTGCTTATCAAATCATCAAAGATCACTTAGGAGATATAGACATCAGTCAAGTTTCAGACGGAAGAGTGCGAGTTCGAGTTACACTTCCAATTTTGTAATTTTTTTTTAGTCCAGTTTTAGTTTGTAAGAATCAAAAATCCGACTCGTAAAATTGACAGTGCCAAAATTTTTACGTAGTCTAAAAAAGTAGTCAGCATCGAATCGCAGCTTGACAGCTCTATGAAGGAGCTGAAGGACCTATCGGAAGGGGAACTGATGCAAGAACGTAAGCTATTAATAGTTGATGATGATTCACACCTCAGAACGGCACTCTTCAGACTTTTAACTAGAAAAGATTATCAAGTCGTAACAGCACAATCAAAAGCAGAGGCTTTAGCATTTACACAGAGCCAACAAAACTTTCATCTAGCTCTCGTAGATTTACAACTTCCTGATGGAAATGGTTTAGAGCTTTTAAACTCAATCAAAATATCAAATCCACATTGCCAATTTATAGTACTCACAGGGTTTGCAACTATCGAAACAGCTATCGAGGCTACAAAAATGGGTGCCTTTCACTTTCTAACAAAACCATTTGAAGTTGAAGAACTAGTTGGTCTAGTAGATAAGGCATTTGATGTTCAAAGACTTGTAGAAGAAAACAAAAACTTAAAAAGTCAGCTCAAACAAAAATATAAATTCGACAATATAGTAGGATCCAGTGAACCAATTTTAGAAGTTCTTGAGATGATAGAAAAAGTATCAACTTCTGATTCAACAGTACTCGTTAAGGGTGAAAGTGGAACAGGCAAGGAACTTGTAGCAAAGGCGATTCACTATAATTCCAACCGCGCTAGCAAGAGACTCATTCCTGTAAATTGCGGAGCGATTCCTGCGGAACTACTTGAAAGTGAACTTTTTGGTCATATTAAAGGAGCCTTCACTGGTGCAATTGCCAACCGAGTTGGACGATTTGAGCTAGCACACGAAGGAACAATCTTCTTGGATGAAATTGGAGAAATGAGTCCAACCCTTCAAGTTAAATTATTAAGAGTTCTTCAAGAAAGACAATTTGAGCCCGTAGGAAGCACTAAAACAGTAGAAATTGATGTTAGAATTATTGCAGCTACAAATATTGATTTAGAAAAAGCAGTTGAAGAGGGTAAGTTTAGAGAAGATCTTTTTTATAGATTAAATGTTATCCCTATTCAAATTCCATCCCTTCGCGAAAGACGCTCAGACATCCCTCTGTTATTTCATCATTTCATACAGATTTTTAATTCTACAAAAGGGAAAAGTATTCAAGGAGTCTCTCCAGATGCTATGGATATTCTCTCACACTACCCTTGGCCAGGAAATGTTCGTGAACTTGAGAACTTAGTAGAAAGAATATCTATACTCAAAGGATCAGGTATGATTTATCCTTCAGATCTTCCTGAAAAGTATCAGAGCAAGAGAGTGATTGCCGCAACCGAACAATTAGATTTACCAGAGAGTGGTGTCGACTTCAACTCGGCTGTAGATGCTTTCGAAAACTCTCTCATACTAAAAGCGCTCGAAAAAACAAATTGGAATCGAAATCAAGCTGCCAATCTTCTTAAACTCAACAGAACAACACTCGTTGAGAAAATTAAGAAAAAAGGACTCGCTCCTTTAGAGAACTAGCACAGCATTGCAATCACTTATTATTGCAAACCTATATAGAATAAGCTCGTACTATGACTTGTAAGTAAGTCATAGTGCTGTAAAATTTCGCTTTGGCCGGTGTGATAATTGTAGGAAGCTAAATTTGTATTAAATGTATCTCTAGCAAAATACGTATAGAGTAAATCTTTTTTATCGTCTCCTGTGAAATCATTCATTAATATGACTGATTGCATATTATTAAATTCAATATTTGATCTTTGATTTTCAATCGACGTTTCGTTAATTGTTTTTACAAGAGGTGGATCTAAACTTACCATTTTAATTTCATGTACTATCTCAGAAGGAGGTTGCTGGAAATGAGAAAAATATAACTCAGGAACACCAGATCCCTCCGTTTGATCTAAGAAAAAGTTCTGTATATTAATATCTGTACCTGCAGTAAAACTATACTCAGACACGAGAGAACCCGATGGGTTTTGAAGATCCATTTTAAATATGTTTAATTGATTAAATAACCCTCCACCTACTATTCTTGTTCTTGCAATATAGAGGTCTTTTCCATTGGCATATATTTTATAGTTAGCAGAAATTACCGAAGAAGATGATTCTACTTCTTTTGAAAAAAGCATTCGACTGGCAAAGGGCACACTAGGTCTTAAATCAAGTGCAATTATGCGCCTATAGTGAGTTACAACTCCTGACACATTTGAAGCTCCTAGACATGCTAACACTAAATCTTGAACTCCATCGTTATTCACATCACTTAAGATCCCCTCTTGCTCAGCATCTATGCCACAGTTATTAAGCAAAGCATTCACGTTTAGAAGTGGTCCATCATTTTTTATGATTGAATAGATATTTAGCTGACCATCGTTGTTAACTAGTATTTCTTTTCTGTTATCGCCGTCCATATCATATAAAACTTCAAAACCTCGAATATAATTAGCAGGAGAATTTACCTCAAACAAGACGTCTCCAGTTCTTGAGCTAATAACTTTAACAAAAGTAGCTCCATTTGGGTTTCCACTGTATCTCATAATTACAAAATCAACCCATCCATCTCCATCCACCTCTCCGAGGGATGCAAACTCATAGTGGTATCCCACAGGCTCTGTAGTTTTAATTAATCCTGGGTAAGTTTTTATAATATTCCCATTATTGGGATCCACAGCTACAAGCTCTGAATCCGAAGAACCTCTGCCTAACACAAGATTCAATGAAGTTAAAGGATCGACTGGATTACCTAAACTACCTCCACCAGATCCACAATTCGTGCCCTGACATGGGTTTTCAGAACCTACTTGTGTCACTCCAATATCTGAACAATTCTGAAAAATTAGAATAGATATAATTCCTAAAAAAACTAAACTTACTGTTATAAATTTTTTATTCATAATAATCCTATTTTTACTGGCCTTTTAAAATAATTTCTTTAGTTTCAGAAAATGATCCTGTGCTATTTTGAGTGTATCTTGCTAGTAGGGATTGATTTCGCACATCTACAATAAATTTATGTCTTACTGTTACTCCAGCTGCATTTTCTTGTTTCTCAAAAAACACCTCGTTATATCCATCATTATTTAAATCTCCCAAAACATAAATATAAAGAATTGAACCTGGACTTGGTAAAAGTGCATCTAATGTAGATTGAGAGATCAGAGGATTATTTCCAATTGTACCAACACCGACCGCTGAATAAATAAAGCCTCCGGCTGGCTCCCTAAACATTGCTTGAAAAGGGTCTGTTCCTTGAAATTTACCAAAAAATGGTCCAACAAATCCTGTAATAAAATTATTCATACTAAGACTCGGCACAAAAGCACCTGCGTCCGATCTAAAGGTATCAATAAAAGTACCTGTTGAATTTACTCCCCAAGCTAAAATTTCGGTTAATCCATCAGCATTAAAATCTTGCATCGTTACAAAGCCTCGAACTTCTTTGCCCGCATCAAATATAAATTGATCTATGATGGTCGAACTATCTCCCCTTTGAACATTAAATTCATTTGAAGTTCGTGATTTAAATACAACCTCATATGGCGAACCACCATTTGAAGTATCTTGTGTTATATTTTCTAGCATAGAATACGCTTCAAATGCAGTGACAACTTGAGGTGATATGGTTCTGTAGATTGAATTCAAATTCTGTCCAGAAACACAAATAGACGCACTTCTCTCCTGCAAAGTTCCAGGCATAACCGAAACAATCCCCATATAAAAATCCTCGTAGCCATCAGAGTCACAATACCCTTTACTTGCACCATCCATAAGTATCTGGCCTGCAGCCTGGTAAGATATTGAATCTAGGGATACTGCTACAAAATTTGAATTTATATTGGATATCGTTTTTTGATTTAAATTTAGCTCTACAACAAAGTTGTTAGACGGAAGCAGGGGCCTATTATTTGAATCAATTCCTCCAAACACACTAACAACAACTCGCTTAATATGAGCTGCAGGAGTTTTTAACACTCGAGAGCGCACAGAGCAGAAAGGCCGAGATGCGATTGGAAAAGTAGGTAAATCTAAGATTATTGTTTGATCAAGTTCGCCATCATAAAGTTGGAGTTTTATCTCACAATTTGATGTGCTTGTATTTTGCGAACTATAAATATCAATACCGTAAAAATCAGTAAGGGTATTTCCTGCAGCAGGATCACAAGGCTCCTGCGTGCAACTAGCAGAAGATCGCACAGGTGCAATAGAAATATCCGCACAGTTTTGATAAAAAATTGCTACCGAAAATAGCAATAATATCAGGAGCTTTCTCATATCTATACATCGGACAATTGGCCAGAAATTCTGAGTAAAAAACATCTCAAAAAATAAATGCTTTATTACCCTTTCTGTACGACAGCTGTTAAAGATTTCTACAAACATTCTCTCATTTTGAGATAAAAACACCTAGGATTAAGCTCTCCCCTTACACATGGCACTTCTGTTGCTTTAGTTCATAGTATGAAGACATATTTGATTTTAAGCATATTCTTTATAAGTTGCTTAAGTGTTGCGGCGGTTCCGACTCCGCAAACACAGTTAGATATATATGCTGTGTTACCTGTAAGCCCCGAGCCTGTAGTAACACCTGAATCTATCGCGAAGTTTATCCCTACAGATTCATCCTCTTATACAGATGAAGAAAAATGGATTCGACAAGTTGGCAAAAGAACCATTAAAGCAATTACTAAAAGCGACTTTGTTAAAAAATCATCGCTTGGTAAAACAGCTGATTCTATCAAAGAATCAACATCTACAGAAATAAAATCCTCAACACCGACTCACTCCAACGAAATTCAACACAAGGTCAAATTCTCTTTTGATCCTTACAATGCAGAGGCCCGCATGAGGTACTCAGGATTCTTTAACTGCAGCGCCTTTTATGATGCCTTTGATGGTGATCTCAAAGTAGAACTGTCAGAGCAAATTGATGATACTTCAATTAAAATTCAGCACTCTACGAGCGAACAAAACTCTACACTTCTTTTAGGATGGACTTGGTAAATAAAAACTGATTCAATTTATATGTGAAACAGTTTTCTATCTATCTCATTTTAGTTTTATTCAAATTATCTTATGCAGACGGAGCAAAAGTTTTTAATTTTAGTAGCATTGATTCCAATAAACCTTTTGTACTATTTGTACTTGGGTTTGGTGAATTTCCACAAGAAACTATAGATGCAAAACTTGTAGCAGATAATTTCTATCTAAGCCCTTATCATATGTACTTTGATTTCCGTGTAGTTCCACTGCTGTCTCCAAAAAGTGATTATGCAAGCGTCATGCGTGCAACTAAAGATCGCGTGATTGCAATATCTCAAGAAATAAACAACCTACCACACAAAAAAATTATTCTTGCAGGTCACTCCTCTGGAAGCTTGATGGCCATTGAAATATCGAAGCGGCTCAAGAACAAAGATATTACTCTTGTGAGTATCGATGGATTTGCACCAACAAATCTTGCACCTGCTCATATTCCTCATACATGTTGGACGGCAACCCACGGCAAGGTTCGCTCTTTAAATTACTCATCTGCTATGACTTGCAAAAATATTTATATTTACAAAGACACAAAATGTACAAGTTCAATGTGTCTGCACTTTGAACTTATCAATCTCTCAAGCGCAGCACTCAACATCACATCAAAGAACTTTAAACAGCTGGGTTATACAAATCTTCAACTCAACTTGATTTGGCTCAATCCTTTTATGCAATGGACTCAATAACGATCGCAATTCCCTGACCACCGCCAATACATGCGCTTCCTACTGCGTATTTTTGCTTGCGACGCTTGAGTTCGTACATGAGTAAATTCATAATACGAGTTCCAGAAGCTCCCAGCGGATGTCCGACCGCTATTGCTCCACCGTTTACATTTGTGATTTCAGAATTGAGCTTTAACTCTTTTTCGACAGCTAAATATTGAGCGGAAAACGCCTCGTTGACTTCTACAAGAGACATATCATTTAGAGTAAGCCCTGCTTTTTGGAGAGATTTCTGAATTGCGTAAACCGGACCTATCCCCATAATCTTTGGATCACAACCAACTGAAGCATATGAAATTATTTTTGCCAGTGGCTTTAGATTACGTTTTTTTGCTTCATCTTCGGACATCAAAATACTTGCAGCTGCGCCATCGACAATACCAGAGGCATTTCCTGCTGTGACCACGCCCTCTTTTTTGAATAGAGGTTTAAGTTTAGCAATGCTTTCATACGTTGCATCCATTCGTGGGTGCTCATCTTTTTGAACAAGAGTTGAGCCTTTTGAGTTTTTGATTTCAACGGGTTTCATCTCGTCAGCAAATTTATTTTCTTCAAAAGCTTTTTTATATCTCTGTTGAGATTTGAAAGCATATTGATCGACTTCTTCCCTGGAGATTTTATATTTCTCTGCTAAATTTTCTGCAGTTATAGCCATAGGAATTTGTACGTATTGGTCTGTTAAAGAGGCTGTCATATAATCTTCTATTTCTGAATGTCCCATACGATTTCCCCAGCGTGCTCCTCTTAGGACATAAGGTATCTGGGACATTTGCTCGACTCCACCAGCAAGAACAATATTGGCCTCACCAGTTTGAATCATTTGAACAGCGTTCACCCAAGATTGAAAACCACTTCCGCACAGACGATTTACGCCCAGGGCTCCTCTATCTTGAGGAATTTCTAGCTTTAAACCTATATGTCGAGGAAGGTAAATCGCGTCTTTACCACTTTGAACCACATTTCCAAAAACAACATGATCTATATCTTGCGGTTTCAGCTCTGCTTGTTGGAGGGTTGCTTGAGATGCATACACTCCCAAATCTGTTCCAGAAACATCTTTTAATGAACCGCCAAAAGCTGCAAACGGAGTTCTCTGCCCCGACACAATCACCACATTCTTCATACATCCTCCATAGGTACGCCGTATCTTTTGGTTAAGATTTGCGTCAATGACGCAAATCTTAACCAAAAGATACGGCGTACCTATGCTAGCTTGATTCTCTTGGGCTTGCAAACTAAGGTCTATCGTGTCAGAAGCAACTGAAACGAGAGGTTTTCAATGAATATACTTATTGTTGGAAACGGTGGTCGCGAGGCAGCCATTGCACATTTTCTACGAACAAACGCAAACTCAGCACATACACTTCATGCCTCTCCACATATGCATGCTATTGAA
>CAUJDY010000110.1 GCA_963169805.1 Bdellovibrionota bacterium
CTACTGAAGCCGTGCCCTTCTTTTTCTTTTTAGAGCCAAAATGTAATACTAAGCTATCTTTCAGTACTGCTTCCTTGCTGAATCTATCCCAAATATAATCAAACTCATCCAGATATTCTTCGTAAGATATGATTTTCAGTCGGGCTTTCTTAACAGCATCAGAATACAAAGGTTTTATTGTGCAGTCGTATACAGAAAAATACTCAAAATTTGTTAATATACTTACTGGTAAATCCGCACTCCAACCGTATCTACGTAATTGAAAAGCCGAATTTGTGTGTTTTGATATATTCACGGCAGGTTTCTTGGCCTCAACAAAGAACAATCTTTTTCCATTTACTAGTCTAAAAGAATAATCTGGAGCTTTAGCTCTGCCTTCAATTTGTACTTTATCTTCTGTTATAACTTCTCTGTAAGACGGCGGTAAATTTTGATTATTAGCAACATCCCAACCTAGTAAGGTGAAAAACTTATTAAGGTAATCAATTCTTAATGTTGATTCGTTGTAGTCTGAGTTTTTATAGCTATTAATATGCTCTTTGAAGTTATCTACTAACTTCTTTAGTTCTTTTTTTGCAATTTCTTTAGCTATATCCTGGCTCAAACTTAACCTTTAACTTTAATAAATTACTTGTATGATTATTATGCAAAAGCAGATGTTTAAATGCAATCAGTATACTTACAAATCTGTAATTAAATTTATTAGAAATTGTCCGATTTCCGGAAATTAAATTCGCAAGAATACTCAGCGTCTAACTAGCTACATCCTGTTGTAGAATTCAAAATATTTGATGAACTACCAGTGAACTCTAGCCTGGGTTTAATGAATTCAGGGTATACTTGGTATGAGTGTTTAAAAGCATATATGCAAAATCTTTAAGCCATATATAACATCGAAAATCAGCACCATGAAGATTGCGCGGGTCAAGGTTATCCTCGCCGTCTAACCAAGAATCAACTTCATCCTCTCTCTCCCATTCTTATAACAGCCAATTTATTTGTTGAAAAGGCACTACGAGGACCTAGTCACAATGGTATGGATGGCAAAAGCGCAATGCAGAGTATTGAAAATCTATACTCAGATAGAATTGATAAAGCCACCCTCCAGGCGCTTAGAATGCTATTTATATGAAAGTGAAATAGATTTGACAAAGAAACATCACCAAGAGACATTCGCTCCGAAAATCTAAAAAGGAGTACTTGAATGAAAGTGATACTATCAATTCTGATTTTGTCTTTACCAATAATTTCCAGCGCATCTTACAAACACAAAGATGGAATTTTTGGCCTCATCAACCAATCAGAGTACGAAGAATCTGGGGTCGACTACGAAAAAGATTTTGGATTTGGAATTGGCTGGACTCGCTATTATCAAAAAGACAAAGGAGCCTTTAGAACAGGTCTTGGCCTTGTTTCCAGAAACAGCCGTGATAAATCCACAAAAGCTCAAGAAGATGTGCAGTATCTTGAAATTCCATTCACTCTACTTGTTATGGCCTCTCAAAATTTTGGCTTTTTTGGCGGAATCAACCTGAATATGAAATTCATGTCGACCGTTGCAGATGATTACGAAAGATTTCTTTTAACGTTTATACTCGGTGGACATATCAGTGTGAGTGAAAAATCAGCTTTTGAACCCTATATCGAATTCGGTATGCAGGATGTTGCAGAAGATCAAGAACTAAAAAACAGCTTTGGCATAAAATACGTTTATTTCTACTAAATTTTGAAATAGCTTAGTCATATGCAAAAAAAGACAGGTCATCAGTTTTTAAGCGGACTTCACATTTTCGTAAGAAAGATGAAACGCATGATCTTTCAACCTGTCTTTTTAATACTCTCTTTTTTTGGAAATCTACTTATATTCATTGGATCTGCACTTGTTTTCCACTTCGAGTATGGCATTAATCCCAATATCACAAAGTACCTCGATAGCCTCTGGTGGGCTGTCTCCACAGTCACCACTGTTGGCTATGGGGATGTGACTCCTATCACTTCTGAAGGACGTATTGTTGGTATTTTTATGATGATTATTGGAATTGCAATGTTTTGGTCTTATACAGCTCTATTTGCAGAAGCCCTACTCTCAAAAGAAATTGATGAACTAGAAGCTTCAATTCAGCATATTGAAAAAATGCTAAAAGCACAGAACGAACAAGATCTGGACAAAGTTAAAATCCAAAACCTTATTTCAACTCTGCAAAAAACACTGGAAGTAAAAAAATAAATGGAAATACAATTTTTAGGAGCCGCACAAACTGTTACTGGGAGCAAAACTCTTCTTAAGTATAAGGATAAAAAAATCCTTGTAGATTGTGGATTGTTTCAAGGGCCCAAAGAAAAACGACTCTTAAACTGGGAGCCCTTTGAACTTGCCTCAGAAATTGATGCCGTAGTATTGACTCACGCGCACATCGACCACTCAGGGTATTTACCAAAGCTTGTCAAAGAAGGATTCAAAGGACCTATCTATTGCTCTGAAGGCACTGCCGATTTATGCGAAATTCTCTTGCTAGACTCTGCCTACTTACAAGAAGAAGACGCTCGCTTTGCAAACAAAACAAAACATTCTCGCCATGACCCCGCACTTCCGCTTTACACAATCAATGATGCAGAAAAAACATTAGACCAAATTCAACCTCTTCCAAGAGACAAATGGCATGCCATTTGTCCTGGACTCAGTTTTATCTTTAAGCGCTCCGGACACATCATTGGGTCTTCTTTCGTACAGTTCAATTACGAAAACGGCCATGGATCCTCACTACTTACTTTTTCTGGAGACATTGGAAATGGCAGATCACCTATCTTGAAAGGTCCCGTTAATATTACGGAGTCAGATTTTTTAGTATTAGAATCAACATACGGAGATCGGAAGCAGCCACACTCAAGTCCATCAGAAGAAATAGCAAAACTGATACATGAAATACAAAAAACGAACGGTGTTTTAGTCATTCCAAGCTTCAGTGTAGGAAGAACTCAAGAAATTCTTTACATTATTAGCCAACTGGAAAAGACAAAACAAATCCCAAATCTCCCTGTCTATGT
>CAUJDY010000111.1 GCA_963169805.1 Bdellovibrionota bacterium
AGCACCTTGCTTGGACGTAAGTTCTGAACTTGCAAAAATTAGCCATGACTCAATGCTTATGCAATTTTTGACTGGTCGATTTCATAGACATCTTTTAATGTGAAATATATGGAAAAACTGAAGAATCTCTTTAAATAAAAAGCTGACGTACTTTCAACAGAAATCAAAGATATGCTTAAAGAGCATGGTTCAAAAAAAATTGGTGAAGTACAATTATCACAGGCTTATCAAGGAATGCGCGGAATTACTGGAATGGTTTATGAAACGTCTTTGCTTGACGCAAACGAAGGTATTCGTTTCCGTGGATTTTCTATACCAGATTTACAGCAGAAACTTCCTAAGGCAAAAGGTGGAGCTGAGCCACTTCCTGAAGGATTATTTTATTTACTTCTTACTGGCGAGTTGCCATCAGAACAAGATGTTAGAGATATTTCTGCAGATTGGAACAAGCGGAATAAAATTCCGTCCCATGTATTCAAAACATTAGATGCTCTCCCTACGGAGACCCATCCCATGACACAATTTGTGGTTGGGGTGATGGCTCTTCAAACACAATCTATTTTTGCAAAAAAATATGCTGAGGGTGTAAATAAAAAAGAATACTGGTCGCATATCTACGAAGATTCTATGAACTTGACTGCATGCTTGCCAGAGGTTGCCGCGTATATTTATCGAAGAAAATATAAAGGTGGTAAAAAAATAGATTCCAACCCAAATCTTGATTGGGCAGGAAACTTTGCTCACCTGCTAGGATATGAATCAGAAGGCTTTAGAGAGCTTATGAGATTGTATTTAACAATTCACTCAGACCACGAGGGTGGAAATGTCTCAGCTCATACAACTCATCTTGTGGGGTCCGCTCTAAGTGATCCATATCTTTCTTTTGCTGCTGGAATGAATGGTTTAGCGGGACCGCTGCACGGTTTGGCGAATCAAGAGGTGATCAAGTGGATTACAGAAATGCAAAAGGCATTAGGTTCTGAAACTCCAACTAAAGAGCAAATTGAAGGTTATGTGAAGAAGACGTTATCTGAAGGCAAGGTTGTACCCGGATATGGACATGCCGTCCTTAGAAAAACAGACCCTCGCTTTACGGCTCAAGCTGAATTTGCAAAGAAACACATGGCAAATGATCCAATGGTAAACACGGTGTGGAGAATTTTTGAAACAGTTCCGCCAATACTTCAATCTTTAGGAAAAATTAAAAATCCATGGCCCAATGTAGATGCACATTCTGGCGCTCTCTTGTTGCATTATGGAATGAAAGAATTTGATTACTATACAGTTTTATTCGGCGTTAGCCGAGCTCTTGGAGTATTGGCCGCGGGTATATGGTCAAGAGCTCTTGGGTTTCCTATTGAGCGCCCAAAATCTGTTACAACAGAAAATGTCAGAGCTTGGATTAAAGGCGAAGATACAATCTGGGAATAAAAATATTAAATTTGATTTAGATCCTGGATTTTTGATCTAAATAGCTCTGGGATTTCAATTGTCTTAATTTGATTAAAGATATTCAACGCTTCATCATCTTTGAAAGCAATTGATCTCATCCATTGCTTAGTGCGTATCATAGCAAATCGTGGACCTCGATAATCAGAGCTCATATCATAGAAGTCAGGAATTAAATTTTTCCAATTATTTTGATCTGAAAAGTTTTTGATTTGCTTAAATATAAACGGATTGGCGAGAGCTCCTCGTCCTATCATAAAATGTTCACACTCAGTTTCTTTTAGACATTTTTTGAAATCATCAATGTTCCAAATTTCTCCGTTTGCTACTATGGGGATAGAGACCTGTTCTTTGATTCGGGGAATCCACTCCCAATAAGCGGGCGGTGTATAGCCATTCGTTTTGGTTCGGCAGTGAACTGTCAGGCGGTTTGCGCCAGCCTGCTGTATTGCTAAAGAGTTTTCAATGCAAGATTCAGGGTTGTCATAACCTAAGCGAATTTTAACTGTGACAGGAATATGCTTAGGAACTGCGTTGCGCACTGCTTGTGTGATATCAAATACACGGTGGCATGATTTAAGAATGGCAGCTCCACCGTCATGGCGATTGACAGTTTTGGCAGGGCAACCAAAGTTAATGTCAATTCCGCATGCACCAAGTTCTACTGCCCTAATGGCATTTAGGGCCATGGGCTCTGCTTGTCCACCTAAAAGTTGTAAAAATACAGGGGTACCTGATTCAGTTTTTGATTGAGTATGAAGTTCTGGGCAATTCTTGTAGAAGATGTGGGTGGGGTAAACCAGATCTGTGACCCTGAGAAATTCAGTTACACATTGGTCAATGCCGCCAATACGCGTGAGCAGCCTCCGCATTGTCCAATCCACAACCCCTTCCATAGGTGCTAAATACAGTTTCACATTATTGCTCATAAAACGACACTATTAGAGATTATCTTCTTTATCCAGCTTTCAGATAGATTCAGAAAAATTTTTCTGTTAGAAAGATCTCAGATGGAAGCTGTATTATATTCAACACTTTTAGTAGCAGCCGCAGAAATGGGAGATAAAACTCAACTCATTGCTTTGGTGCTCGCATATAAGTATAAAAAACCATGGACTATTTGCGCAGGTATTCTAGTTGCAACACTTTTAAATCATTTTATGGCAGCTTATATTGGTGAGTGGGCAACGCGTTTTTTTGATCCACAAACCTTAAAGTGGGCTTTGTTTTTAATATTTGTAGGTTTTGCCATTTGGATTTTGATACCAGACAAAGAAGAAAAAATTGATTCTAAGAGCAAGTATGGTGTGTTTTTAACAACGGTTATAATTTTCTTTTGGGCTGAAATGGGAGATAAAACTCAGTTGGCGACTATTGCTATGGCGGCACGATTTAAGGATGTAGTGCTAGTTACTCTTGGAACGACAATTGGTATGATGATCTCTAATGGTTTGGCGGTCTTTTTAGGAAACCGCCTAAACCGTGTTGCGAGTTTTAAATGGATTCGTATTTTTGCGAGTGTTTTATTTTTATTGTTCGCAGTCCTCATCCTTCTATTTTAGGTGATACATAATAGAGTCTGGACCTCTGTTGTTTACGGATCTGAGATCTTTGTTTTGATCTTATTTTGTCACGACTGCGATTCAATCGCTCAAGAATGATGGCAAATACCTGCGAGATTGCTTTGTAGAGATTTGGAGCCTTTTTTTCTATGATGAGATTTTTAAATCTTTTTCCTACAATTCTTAACCTTGCGGAGAATAAATCAGGCCCTGCGTGTTGAGGGGAGTTTATCATTTTCATAGAAAAGTTTAAGTTATGATCTTTGAGTTCTGGGAACTTTTCCTCGATGTGTTTGATCTTTTCATTAACAACCTGAGTTGCAAATTCTGACTTAGTAAGATCTTGAAATGATACTTTTAGCATAATTACCTCCATTGGTATGATTCAGTGTAAAGCAGAGTGGAGTTGCGGCGTTGATTAATAGGACTTTGTTAATGAGAAATAACCTTATTTACATTTTAGTTGAAATAAAGGTTAAGATTTTGAGACAATTTGAGAATGACAAACTTTGTTATAGACCCTCGACTAGAAGCAGAAAGTGAATATGTGTGTGATCTTGAGCTTTGCCGTATTTTTTTAAAAAAAGACTCAGAAGTCCCTTGGATCATATTAGTCCCAAGAAAAGAGAGCTGTGTTGAAATTACGGATCTCGTGGATCATGAGAGGGCTAAGTTAATGGATGAAATACATAAGAGCAGTTTGGTTTTAAAAAAACTTTTTAATTTTCATAAGCTAAATATTGCAACTTTAGGTAACATTGTTTCTCAGCTTCATGTGCATGTGATTGGTCGATCTCATGCGGACCGTGCTTGGCCTAACCCGATATGGGGAACATCTGCAAAAGGAGACTGGCGTTCATCAGATATTTATGCGCAATACGATAATCTTAGAATTCTTTTTAGAAGTTAGGTTAGGATGTCTGATATATTTTTAAAGCTTGCAAAAAAATATTCAAACCCACTAAAAGTTCAAAAACTTTTGTACAGTCTTGAGTACAATAAAAAAGAGACGATGAGATCAGCAAGTACAGCTTATAAACTTAAATCCGCACATTGTATGGAAGGAGCTTTTTTAGCTGCTGCTATTTGCGAACAGCTTGGTTTTCCACCTTTGGCTTTATCTATGGAATCTCAAGATGGATTAGATCATGTTCTCTTTGTGTACAAAACAAAAAAGGGTTGGGGGTCAGTTGCCAAATCTAGAGATATTGGCCTGAATGGGAGATTACCTATATTCAGATCTATCCGCGATTTAGTTTGGTCTTACTATGCTCCTTATATTGATTTAACAGGGAGAATTACGGGGTATCGTTTGATTCACTTAGATGAGACCGGAGTGGATTGGAGATATTCTAGGGTAAATGTATGGAGTGCAGAAAAGTATCTTATAGATATCAACCATACAGCTTTGAAAAGTTCTTACCATAAATATTTAAATATCAAAAAGAAATATATTAAAAATGGAGCCTTAACTTCTGGTCATGGCTGGCTGTAAAAGTTCAGGGCCTTACTCAAGACTCCCATTTTCCGCCTGAAGATTCGCATCAAGCCTTAGTTGCCTTTAATGTTTCTGGATCTCTTTTGTAGTAATAAAAATCGACTTTCTTTTTCTTAAAACTCTTACACACACCTTGCTGTCCTCCTGGGCAACTCGCTAAGTATTTAATTTGAGCAGGTGGTGCGCCAAGTTGGACGGCCGCCTGGGACATTTGGCTACACATTTTCTTAAAGTCTTCATCTGAAATTCCTTGGTTAGAAGCGCAGTCCTTGATAATAACTTTTTGTCCATAGAGAGTGAAGTCTCCTTCAAATAGGCAAGATTTTTTAGCTAGGGATGATTGCGCAATTACGATCGATACAAGAAAAAACATCTTTGAAATCATATTAATACCTTTTTTGTACTTTTACAGTAGATCGTTCTTTCTGTTATTTCAATCATAGAATTGAAATTTTTTATACAAAAGTTTGTACTCTTGAGGAGTACAAACTCTGTTTTTAAAGATATGTTAGTCTAGCAAGATGAATTTTATAACCAGACTTACAGTTGTAATTATTTTTTCTTTTGCAAATATAGAAAATATTTATTCCTATAATGTAATTCTATCTTTTCCGACAGAGAGTTTTAATATTGAATTTCCAATCCGGTATTATTCAAATGAAG
>CAUJDY010000112.1 GCA_963169805.1 Bdellovibrionota bacterium
CCAAACCCTTGAGATCCGTGACAAACAGCACAGTATGTTTGATATTTTCTTTGCCCCAAAGACATTAAATTTTTAGCTTGCTCACCTTTTATCTCTGCAACAGGGTTTTTCAAACCTTTAGCCTGCTCATCATTTTGAAAGTTTGGATACGGCTCCCAATTCATAGGAACAGTTCCTTGAGGTGGCAACATATTAGCTCTTTTGTCAGACCTATCGTTATCATAATCCTGAGCTTTTATTGACGGATCTTTCATCATATCCTGAATCAACTCAATATTGGGTTGTCTCTTATCCGTACAACCCACTAGACCTATAATACCTAGTAAAACTAGAACTCGTAACATCTTAAAACTCCGTCTTGCGAACATCTTTAGCTTTTAAACTTCTGAGATGATCAGCCGCTTTTTGTTCATTAAAACCATCATCATTTTCAGGTATAAAGAGTGCAAACTTATGACAAGTTAGATCCGGATCAATAACTGGCGGATCAACCTTTGGCAATCCACAGAGCCAAAGCATTCCAGCTACAGAAGTTAAAGCTCCAAATAAAATTGTTAATTCAAAAATAACCGGAATAAATGCTGGTAGAGAAAACATCGGCTTACCACCAACATTAATTGGCCAGCTCACGGCAGACGTCCACCATTGAAGCCATACTCCGAATGCACAACCAATAGACCCAGCAATAAAAGTGAACCAAGGAACAACAGATCTCTTGAGTCCCATAGCATCATCCATACCATGAATTGGAAATGGAGAGATTGTGTCAAACTTTCTAAATCCAGCCGCATATGTTTTTTCAGCGGCTTCTAGCAACGAGTACTCATCTTCAAAAAAACCAACAACACCGTTCACTGTTTTTGATCTTAGCTTACTGTTGAGTTGATCAATCAATTCAAGCATGGTGATCCTCTCCTCTTCCTACATTCAATACAGGTTTAACCTCAGACATCGCAACCATTGGCAAGACTCTCAAGAACAACAAGAACAATGTAAAAAACATTCCAAAACTTCCGATGATCACACCAAAGTCATAGAACGTAAAATTAAACATCCCCCAGTTTGCAGGTAAGAAATCTCTGTGAAGAGATGTCACCGTAATTACAAATCTCTCAAACCACATACCGATGTTTACAAAAATAGAGACCACAAACATCACAGGGATACTACGTCTCATATTCCTAAACCAGAATATCTGAGGAATGATCACATTACATCCGGCCATGATCCAGTAAGACCACCAGTAAGGACCAAATGCTCTGTTAATAAACGCATACTTTTCGTATTCTACTCCAGAGTACCAAGCGATGAAAAACTCAGACGCGTAGGCATATCCAACCATTAAGCCTGTTGCCATGATAATCTTGTTCATGACTTCCAGGTGATTAATTGTCACATAGTCCTTCATCTGTGGCATTCCAATACGGATTAAAATCATCAGAGTCACAACCATCGCAAATCCAGAAAAGATCGCGCCTGCCACAAAGTACGGAGGAAAAATAGTCGTGTGCCATCCAGGTAAGCCAGAAATAGCAAAGTCAAAAGAGACAATCGAGTGAACAGATAAAACAAGCGGAGTTGAAAGACCTGCAAGAATTAAATAGAGAGATTCATAATGTTGCCAGTTTCTGTTCGTGCCTCTCCATCCAAGAGAAAGTGCACCGTAAACTAACTTTCTTATTTTATTTTTTGCTCTATCACGAAGTGTTGCGATATCAGGTACCATCCCAATATACCAAAACACCAAAGACACAGTTAAATATGTGGAAACAGCAAAAACGTCCCACAGAAGAGGTGACCTAAAGTTCACCCAAAGAGGACCTCTTTGGTTTGGATATGGCAATAACCAGTATGCAAGCCACGGTCTTCCTGTGTGAATAAGCGGAAAAATACCAGCAGTCATAACAGCAAAGATTGTCATCGCCTCTGCTGTTCTATTTATTCCAGTTCTCCACTTTTGCCGAAATAAAAATAAAATCGCGGAAATCAAGGTTCCCGCATGTCCAATACCAACCCAGAAAACGAACGTAACAATGTCTGTTCCCCAGCCCACCGGATGGTTAACACCCATGAGTCCCATCCCTACTCCTAAGATGGTTGCAACTACTGAGAGATAAAACAATAAACCCAACTTTGCAGGTATGAAGTAGTAAAACCATCCTTTTGGGGGCAGTGTTTCTACCGGAGCACAGATTTCATCTGTAATATCCTTATATGTCTTATTACCTTCGATTAATATTTCACGTTTAATCATTAGTGCGCTCCCTTGCCGTCGCTCTGAACTGCATCTGAGTTTCTAATTTTTGTTTGATACTTCACCATTGGAACAGCATTAAATTCTTCAAGAACGGAATAAGCTCTTGGATCATCAAAAGTTTTAGCAACTAAAGCACCTTTATCATTCACGTTACCAAAAATAATCGCGTTTGTTGGGCAAGACTCTTGGCATGCAGTTTTAACGTCACCGTCTTTAACTGTAATGCCTTTATCCTTAGCAACACCTTTTGCATCATGTATTCTTTGAACGCAGAATGTACACTTCTCCATCACACCTCGTGATCTCACTGTTACATCTGGATTCAAAGCATAAACTTCAGGTTTCTTAAGTGTCGTTGTGTAGTTGAACCAGTTAAAGCGTCTCACTTTGTACGGACAGTTATTTGCACAGTATCTTGTTCCAACACATCTATTGTAGGTCATTTGATTTAGACCTTCATCACTATGAGTTGTTGCTAAAACAGGACAAACTGTTTCACAAGGAGCATTCTCGCAGTGCTGACAAAGCATTGGTTGAAATACAGTCTCTGGATTAGATTCATCACCTACATAGTATCTATCAATACGAATCCAATGCATTTCTCTACCATCTAGAATATGCTTCTTACCAACAACTGGAACATTGTTCTCACTTTGGCAAGCAACCACACACGCGCTACATCCCGTACATACCGATTGATCAATGACCATTGCCCATCTGTACCCTTTGTACTCGTGCTTTGGCCATAGGGAGAGCATTTTGTGTTTGTGAATGTTTGCATCTGGCTTCTTAAGATAATCCTTCAGTGTCGCTTGAACAACGATCTGACGACCTTCCATTGAATGGTGCCCTTGCGTATTCGCCAATTCAATTTTTTCACTTGTCACATTCACTTTTGCATCTATCCCCGCAAACACAGCATTTGAAGCAAATTGGAACGCATTAACTCCAACACCAGAACCCACGCTTCCTGCATCAGTACGTCCCAGACCAACCGCAACGGCTAATGCCCCTGGATGGCAACCGGGTTGAATGTGAACAGGCAACTTGAGTGTGACACCACCTGCGGTGATTTCAATAACTTGCCCTTCTTTAACTCCAAGAGTTTTGGCAGTTTGAGGAGCTATACTAACATATGAATCCCATACGATTTTTGTAATTGGATCTGGTAGCTCTTGTAACCAAGAGTTATTTGAGTTCGATCCATCTCCAAGTCCTACTGAAGTATATAATACGAGTTCAAGAGCTGTGTCAGACTTTGGCTTCTGAATAGATGTAAACGCATTTACCAAAAACTTTCTTTCAGGAGCGTTTGATGATCGTTTGCCATTACGAGAAGATGTGTCAACAACACCAGTTCTTAAGAAATTTGTCCAAAAGGATTCAAAATCACCAGCCAATCCAAGCTTATTTTTTAGATCTCGCCAGTTTGTTTGAAGATACTGCAACCATGAATCTGGTTCTCTTAAACGCGCAGGCCCTGCATCTAATTGGTAAGCCCATGAAATAAAAGTTAGTTCGAGTGAACGAGTGTCATAAAGAGGACGCACTGTTGGTTGTTGAATTGCATAGACACCCTCTTGAGACTCGTTATCACCCCAGTTTTCGAGATGATGATGATCTGGAGCTACGTAATGAGCTAGCTTTGCAGTCTCATCAAAATGGCCACCTGTATAGATAACAAGTTTTACTTTTTTAAGAGCCTCTTTAAAACCAAAAGAATCTGCCAAAGCATATACCGGATTCGCTCTATGGATAATTAATGTATGAACATCTCCTCGGTTCATTTCTGCAATAAGACTTTCAATTGCAGCATATGATCCCTCATAAGAAACAACTGGAACACTGCTACCGTCTAGAGTCTTGCCATCATTTTCTAAGACAGAGTTGAGGAAATTGACTGCTACTTGCAAGCTGAGAGAGTCTTTTGTTCGTGTATTTAAACCACCCGCCACCGCAAGTGATTGACCTTTATTTGCCCAAAGATCTTTTGCGATCTGGGAAATAAGAGCTGAATCTACGCCCAAATCAGCTGCTGCATTGGAAAATTGAGATAAAGTTTTTTGAATAGCGCCATCACCTGCATAGCGAGATGCTTTTTGAGTGACAATCAATTCATGAAGAATAGCCATCACTGCCGTCAAAGTTTGAGAAGGCTTCACTTGTATTCTTGTGTCTGAGTTTGCACCCGTAAGTGACATCATAGATTCAAATACAACAAGCTTATTCATTTCTGAAGAAGGTTTACGATTTTGCGCAAACTGAGACGAAAACTCTGCCGGACTCAGCCATGAACCCAAGAAATCTGCACCGAAAGAAACAATCATTTTCGCGCGATCAAAACGGTATCTTGGAACAATACTATTTCCGTAAGAAGCTTTTTGCCCCTCAATCACATCATCTGCACCAATTGCATCCCAAACAACATGTTTTCCTTTGAAACCTTGAAAGAAATCACCAATCAATTGTTTTGTTGAAGGCGACGAAAGTGATGAGCTTAAAAGTACAACTGATCCTTTTTTTAATTCAGGAGTAACGGCTTCATCTAGCTGATCCCACGTAATTTTTTGTGCAGATCCGTTCTCTACTTTTACTGGACTTTGCAAACGATCTGGATCGTAGAGAGAAAGAATTTGCGCCTGAGCTGCAGCTGAAAGCCCATTCTTGTTTACAGGAAAACCTGGGTTTCCTTCTAATTTAATAGGGCGACCCTCTCGAGTTTTTACTATAAGTCCAGTGACTTGCCCAGCATACGCCCATGAAGACGCATAGTAATTGGCAACTCCAGGAGTAATTTCTGGCGGATGTTCTGCATAAGGAACAATTCTGTCAACTGGCTTTCTAACACACGCAGTGGATGCCAGTGCAATAGAAGCTCCCATCAATTTTAGAAAATCACGACGAGCTACTTCATCATTTCCATCTTCTGTTGCAAATGGCGAAGACAAAAATTCTCGCTCAGCAACTTTTTTAAACTCTTCAGAGTGATTTTTTTCTTCTAAAGACTTCCAGAAAACTTTTTGTGTCGAATCAGTTCCGCTCTTATTTTTCATCACTTCACTGCTCATTGTTTCTCCGCTATTTGAATTCATATTATTCATCCTAAATTAGTAGTGGCACGTATCACAGCTGATAGGCGCATTATGCTCTGGACGTCTATGACACTCTATACACCAGCCCATTGACAAAGAAGAATACTGATAAACTTCTTTCATCTCCTCGATTGGTCCATGGCACGTCGTACACTGAACACCTTTTTGAATATGTCTTTTGTGATTAAACTTTACGTAGTCAGGAAGTAAATGAACCTTCACCCACGGAATACTTTCACCAGCTTGGTGAGCAGCCTTCAAGCGCTTGATGAGAGGTCTATCAGCAGCCACATTGTTATGGCAATTTAAGCAGACGTTCAAAGAAGGAACCGTCGCATGACGAGACTTTTCTACATTCGAGTGACAATACTGACATGGGATTTGGTATTTACCTGCATGCAGAGAGTGGTCATAGGGAATTGGTTGTTCCGGTTGATATCCATTATTGTAACCGATTGGCGGCTTCATTATATATGCGACGCCAGCAACAACTCCCACTGTGATTAAAGTCAGAACGAGCTTCACGATAGGACTTTTTAAATTCAACACAAGATGCACCTTTCATCTGTTTGGTCTACATTCGATAATTCAATTTTTTCTTCAAACGAAACGAGATTAATTTTTCTAAACATTCTGCAAAAGATATTATGCAGAAACAGCAGACAAACTTATACCTCGTCTCAAAATTTTGAATAACTCCATTAATGACAACGAAATGAGAAACAGGCAACTAAAGTTTTAAAAACTCTCAACTTTTTTGAAATGCGATTTTGATTAATTTTTTAACAAGGCCTTCATTTTTGCACAAAAAATATGCATTTCATAATCAGCACGCCGAGTCAGCTGCTTAGTTTTTTTGAAGACGCTGTGACCTCAAAAACCAAACAGCTGTGGCAAATACAAAATGAGCACCACAAAAAGCTGATACAAAAGGCAAGCCTCCTCCACCAAAACCATAGGAATGCAAACCCGCTCCTAAAACATAATTAACACCATACCAAGCCATAATTACCAAATTAAAAGCAAGAACGTTCCAAAATACAAAACCAAATGGCTTAATCCAACCTGCAAGTCGACCGTGCAAAATTGCAATATAGCCAAGAAAGGCAATCAAAGCCCATGTTTCTTTTGGATCCCAACCCCAAAAGCGCCCCCAAGAGTAATCCGCCCAAACTCCTCCCAAAATAGTTCCAGCTCCCAACAAGACAACCCCAACCTGAACGGCTCTGTACATAACATCTCGAATAGAAACCAAATGTTTTTCATATTTTTTTTCACTGAGCGCATAAAACACCAAAGAGATATCTCCTAACATAAACGCCAGAAAAAATGCTCCGTAGCTTATGGTAATAGTAAGAACATGCACAGTGAGCCACAAATTACTTCTTAATACTGGTTGTAGTGGCTGCAAGCTTGCATCCAAAACGACAGGAGCTAAATCTGCTAAGACTAAACAAATGAATGAGATTAATGAAGATGCAAACACAAGAAATTTATTTTTAAGAAACTTCATGAATATAATAGAGAAAAGAACAGCGCCCCACGGAACCCAAATCACAGTTTCATACATATTACTGACCGGAGGACGCCCCGTGATCACGACTCTAAGAATAAACCCATAAGTGTGTAGGACAAATGCGACCAGCATAAAATACCATGAGAACAAAAAGAATTTTTCCTTTTGTGAAATAAAAAACAGCATAAAGAGGACACCGCTCAACAAATAAAGGATCCAAGACCATTGGAAGGGGTGAACTTTGTTATACTGATACTCCAAAGCAATCATCCGCTGAGACGGCACAAGAGCAATATTCTCACTTCTTGCACGCTCGATAAAGACTTGAACAGCCTTTTCAAAGTCCGGCAGACTGCTCGAATCTTTTACAACAGCTGCAAATCCTTTAGTGATAGAAACAAATAAATTTAAAAATTCCTCGGATAAATCTTTTGGGGCAATCCATGTAGTTCCCTCTACAGGAGGCACTAAACCTGGAACCATCCCTTGGGAAATTGCCTTGTAGAGCGTCAACTGATTCTGTAATCTCTCAACAGATTGATAATACGGGTTGAGTTTTTCTTTATTATCTTTTTTTTCCTGCAAGTCTCTGAGTACAACCTGCAACTCATCTTTTTTCAAAAGAATATTTGGCGAAAAACGCTTTGTACGTATATCTAGATTCAACTTCTCTTTTAAAAGCTTATTCTCAATTTGAACAAAATCCATCTCATCCCATTGAGGAGATAGAACCATCCACATAAAAACAACTTCAACGGCAGATACTCCTTCATAGCTTTTTTTACCATATATGAGCTGTAAAGTTTCACGCGCAAATGTATCAAACGGTTTGATTCGACCAGAATCTTGGACAGGCAAAACACCAAGGGTAGATTCGATAGATGCTTGCGCCAAGCTAGCAAGCATAACACTGAATATAACAATCCACTTTGAGATTTTAAGTGACATCATGAGCAACATTCTCCTTTTTACGAGTTCTCTTAAAATAAAATAGAACAATTGAACCAAGAACAATCATCAAAGAACCCAAATACTTCCAAAAACGCCCCGGATCTCTGTTCACAGACAAAACAGACCCAATAGGTTGCCCCATTTTATCTTGCTGAAATGAGGCTTGATAAAACGTAAATCCTTTATACTTCAGTGGTTCATTCATCGAAATTTCCTGAACACCTAACTCTGGCACAGTGACTATACTTTTATAACTCGCAGCCATTTCTGTGCCTTGGTATTTTTCCATCTCAAAGCGATCTAATGTGACCGGAAATCCCAGATCAATTCTTTTGTTTCCATAGGTGATAAAATAAACAACATCGTCGCCATACAACTCCAGGGCTGTGTTTAATCCCAGCCAGTATTCTTGCCCGTTAAATCTAAAGCGTGCGGCGCTTACGCTATTAGCATTAGGTCTTTCAAGTTGTTTATACTCGTATTGTACTTTGGACTTTGGAAAATACTGAACTGTTCGAAATTTCAACCCCATCCAACCCGTGTCTATTTCCTCAGAAAAACCTATGGTTCCTTCCCTTTGAACCAATCCATCCTTATTATAAATTTTGTAATTTAATTTTTTGAGTTTTGAATGAGGCCATAAAACAATCTCATTCATTCCACCCAGTGTCTGATAATTAGCATCCCTTGATAAGACCACTTGAGCTGGTCCCAAGCTGAGCTTGGCAGGCTGTGTGCCCATTTGCACTATCCACTCTGTCATATTCACAAATTGATTTGTGAGCTGGAATCTCAGAGCTGGACCATCCATCATTTTGTCGCTCTCAATAATCTGAAACGATTTTTGAGCATAGGGCATATAATCAAATATTTCTATTTGCCCTTTTTCAATTGGAATAAGAAGTGGATTTTTTTTGGGAGGGTTCACTAAGAAATCAACTTTTTCTTGATAAATTTTCTCAGAATCTTCGAAGTTCTTCATTTGATACACAACAACTTCGTTTTGATCTATCAAGGAGATATAACGTTGAGACTCACCAATATCAAAAACAAGAGTTCCGTCAATCCCCACAACTCGTGTAACATAGGAGCCAACCAGCAAAATAATAATTCCGACATGAGCTAATATAAAACCAATATGCTTTTTTTGCCACGGAAGCCTGTCTACCATAACTGCAATTAAATTAACGATCAGAAGAAATAGAACACTGTACATGTACCACGAATGATAAACTAATTTTTGGGCGGTAATCATGTCGTAGCGAGACTCAACTATTGTTCCCCAAGCGGAAATCACCCCAAGTGATACGACTATTATGACAGCTAACTTTAGAGAGGCTAAGAATTTAAAAATTTTTTCGAACAACTTCATGTCAACTTTTCTGGGTTATGCGAGTTCTTGCAATCCTCGATGCCCTTTACAATTAAGATTTATTTATATGTGTGTGTTTTAAGTTTTTTATTTGTTAATTTGTAGCTCATTCTCAAGATATGATGCGCAATGAGTCATAAACAAAAAAGCAGCCTTTGTTTTGCACCTTACAATTATTTTCATTACCATGGGGTAAGGAGTTCTAAGTGGCTAAAATTTATACAAAAAAAGGCGATCAAGGCACAACCTGTTTAGTCAGCGGTGAAACCGTCGATAAAAGCCACACACGCCTTGATTCCTACGGAACTCTTGATGAGTTGAACTCTTATATTGGCTATGCACGTTTGGAGCTTAAGAATATTTCAAAATTAGATCCGCTTTTGTTTGAAATTCAAAATGATCTATTCAATATAGGGTCTCAACTTGCAAACACAGACCCCAATATTAAGTCTAAACTTCCCAATATTTTTGATAAAGATGTTCTTAAACTTGAAAAGTGTATTGATGAGCTAACAGAAGAGCTGCCCGACCTCAAAAACTTTATTCTCCCTGGAGGAACTAAAGCAAGTGGGCTTCTTCATATTGCGCGAACGGTATGCAGGCGTGCAGAGAGAATTATCATTAAGCTCAAAACTGAAAATAACCCAATTGATCCTCTTTTTATCCAATACATTAATAGACTCAGCGATCTTTTATTTGTCATGGCTCGGTATGCAAATAAAACCCACAATGTTCCAGATGTAGAGTGGACCCATAAATGACCCCAGATACTGAAAGTAAGGATTTAAAAGTTGAAGAGGCGTCTGAAGCTGACAGCGATGCTTTAAAAGCTTTTACTATTAAGCAACCTTTTCTAACTAATTATACAATTGACCTAGCGATCAATAGACGCGGCTCTTTCTTTGAAAAGTATCGATTACAATCTGATGACTTTGTAACTTTTAAAATGATCAACGATGCAGGCGAAATTGAAGGCATTGCGAGTATGGTTTTTCGGAAAACATTTTTAAATGGTGAACAGACCCTTGTGGGCTATGCAAATGACCTTAGAATTTCCAACTCTCGACAAGCTATTGTGCAGTGGCCAGAAAAACTTCTACCAGCCCTCACAGAAGCTGCTCAAAAAAGAAACTGTGAGTATGTTTTTTCTGTCTTCAATACAAATCAAATGAATGCAATGAATGCTTTGATTCGACCGCGCAGCCAGCGAAGAAATATTCCTCGCTATTATCTTTACAGAAAGTTTAAGTACATTACCCTCCATGGCAAAATTCCTTTTTCAGATTTACCATTTTTAAGTTCATTAAAAATGGATCGACTTACAGAGAATGATATTGAGCCACTTGCACACTTCTTAAGATCGAAAACTTTGCATCGCCCACTTAGCTTTGCTTATACGGCAGATCTGATTCAGCATCGCCTTAAAAACTGGCCAGGCTTTCACAAAGAAAACTTTATTTTAGCTAAAGACGCCCGCGGAAACATTGTTGGTAGCGCTGCCCCTTGGAAAGCATCTCAAGTTTTCAACGTTAATGTTTTAAACTACTCTGGATTTGGAGAGACCATCTATGCTTTCTCACGGTGGTTGTCTCTTTTTAAATTTGTAAAAAAAATGCCACGGATTGGAGAGACTCTGCCTCTTAAATTCATCACTCATTTACATGCAGATAACCCTGATATATTTGGAGCACTCCTAGCTGAGTCCTTTCGGATTACTTCTCGAGAGGAACTTTTAACTTATATTCACTTTAATGGAATGCCGTTAACTCTGCCTCCAAAATCATTTTTAATTTCTCAGATTCCGTTTGCTATGTACACTGTACTTCCTCCAGAGAAACCTCTGCCGGAATTCTTACATCTACATAAAGCAACACCTCCACCTGAGTTGGAAGCAGTTTTGATATAAACTTAAGCTGAGTATTGAACTTGAGGACGAAACCAATTCAACATGGGATCAACCTCAATCGTGTTAAAAACTTGGATATCTTCAAAGATATAAGCATTGCTATATGGGTTTAAAATAACATCTGCTGGACCAAGGTTAGCAAACTGCTTTACCTCTCCCTTTCGAATCATGCGAGACAAAATAGCATCTGAACTTTCATCTTCATCAACTTTTTTTGTTTCATAAGTATCATCTGTGATTTT
>CAUJDY010000113.1 GCA_963169805.1 Bdellovibrionota bacterium
TTAGCAATATTCTCTTGAAGATCTTTTAAATCCGCATCTGAAGTTTCGGCATCAATTTGCACACGAATCAATACCTTATCAAGCAGTCCAATCAGACTATTCAAAGGCACATCTGTTCTATCCCAAACAGTTAACTCCTCATCATCTACCTCTAAGTAGGGTAGTTGAACCACTTGAGTTCCGCCTCTTTTAACTTCTTTTTTTCTAGAAAAATCTTTATTTTTATCTCCAACATCTAGCTGAACAAAAACAGTGTAGGGTGTATTTGGAAAACGCATCTTTAGCATTTCACTAACTTTTTCTGTATAGAACTCTTCAATTTCAGGAAGTCGAGATGCATTTGCCGCAAAACCAAATCCTAGAAGTAGAAGTATCATCAAATTATTGAGCATCTTCATTTTGTACCTCTTCACTTTTTTTCTCTTCTGTAGGAGCACTCTTAGATTCAACGTTCGTTGAACCTTTCTTCACAGAAGCGACCTTTCGAACTCCATTTATCTGCTCTAAGTTTTCTTTCGTATTTGTATATAACCCCTCAAGATTTCGTTCTGTCTTGTCAAGTTCTTCAATAACAAGTACAATTTTTCTGTCGTATTTTAGAATATCTTCAGCTTCAATTTTAGCACTTTTATCTGACTCACCATAGCCACCAATGCGAAGAAGATGATAAGGAATACCTTCTTTATTCATGACTCTTAGAGCAGCGATCGCACGAAGTGAAGATAACTCGAGATTATCTTTAAAAACTCGTCCCGATGTATGCTTAACAGGTCTATTATCTGTATAGCCTCGAACAACAACCCTCATCTTTGAGGTGAATTTTTTTAGAACACCACCAAACCTACGAATGGCAGATTCACCATCTTTTGTAAGCTGATAAGAACCTGTATCAAAAAATGAAACTTTTGGAAACTCAACGATAACTTTATTACCTTGAACGTTCATTTTAACGCCAAGTTCATCTAAGTTCATTTCGGATGTAGGCTTTCTATCGTTAGCCCCCCAAACCATTGTAGGTTTTGGGACATCCACTTGTTTAAACTCTTTTTTAAGCTCTTCAACAACAACAGTAATGTCCGGTGATGCTTTTGTTGTACTAAAGAATAAAACGAAAAACGCAAGAAGTAACGTTACCATATCTCCGTAAGATATGGCCCAGTTATCACCACCGTGTTCACCACTGTGCTGATTAAGAGAGTTACTTCTGTTAAGTTGACGCTTTATTCTCATAATTAATTACGCAACTGCTTGCGGTCCTTTCTTTCCCCCGAGCCCTATGTAGTCTTTCCTCTTAAGTGGAGGTAAGTATGAATTTAAAACTTCTTGGACAAGCATAGGCGATTTATTTTCATAAATAAGAAGTAGACCTTCTAATATCAATTCTCGATGAGATAAATTCATTGCAGACTTATTAATTAAGTTTTCACTGGCAGGAACCAATACAAAGTTTGTAAGAACAAGACCGTAGAATGTCGCTACGAGGGCAAGCGCCATCTGTAGACCTACCGTTGCAGCATCAGCTCCAATCGAAACACCCCTCATCACATGAACAAGACCTAGAACAGTTCCCACCAGACCAAATGCCGGAGGATATTTAGAAAGAGTTTTTAAAAGATTTCCGTAGGATTCTTCTCTTTCTCTATCTCTAAATATTCTTTCTGACATAATACTTTCAATATCTTCTCGCGAAAAACCTGATAACATGAGCTCTATTCCATCCTTCAAAAATGGATTTAAGTTTGGATCTTCAGAGGCATCCATAAGTGCTTTTTTTGACTTCTGTGATTCCTGCGCTAACTTTATAATCTGCTGAACAGTAAATTCTTTTTCTTCTGGATTCTTACGAGCTATTCTTATAAATGCCTTTATCATTTTCACTAAGTCGGGGACTGGGTAAGTAATAATTGCGGCACAAAAAGTTCCGCCCATAACGATAATTAAGGCTACAGAATCAAAATACGCACTTACTTCCATGTCGAGGACAAGCATCCCAACACGCAGAAGTATAACAGCTAAAATAAATCCAAATAAATGTGACATATTAAAACCTTCCGCCTCTTAGTCTTTCCAAAATACTTTTAGTGACTTCATCGTTTGGGTTCACGTCTAAAGACTTCTGATAAGATTCAATTGCTTTATCAACTCTCTTTTGTAAGTAATAGACATTACCCAATAAATTCCAGCCAACAGAAAGTTTCGGATATCGAGTTACTAAAGACTGCGCCAGACTTTCCGCTTTTGGAAAATCGCCTTTTACTGTTGCACCTTGTATCTCCGCAGTTACGCTTGAGACGTCATTTAAATATTTATATGCGTTTGTATCTTGGTAAGCTTCAGACCAATTTGCTTCAGGAAGCAGTCTCACACTAATTCGGCCAAGCTCCTTGAACATCTTGGTTTCAAGAAATACTTGCTCTCTAACATATCCCTTTTTATTAATACCAATTCTCCAGTTTTCCGTCTGAAATTTACTCATCATTTGATCATTAAGTGTGAGTGGAGATGTTCCTAGTTTTTCTTCTCGACCTTCTTCGTTCATATAAAAAATATCTGCACCTGTTGGTTCAGTTTGAATACTCAAATCTGGTTGAGAAGTCGCACATGCTGCTAATAATATTAGTGCAATATATTTTATATGAGACATTCATTCATCCTTTGATAATACTTTTCATGTGACATTAATCGGATCTTAATCATTTGAAAATAACGTGTTATTTCATGAATCTAGACATAGCTCCAGCATCTAGCTTTATTTCTGGCCCATAGGGCTGTAACAAAATGAGAATGTTTAGGAACATGAGTTATTTCAGTACTCTGCCAATCCATAATACAAAATCTCATTAATTATGACCTATTTTGAGATTCTCTTAAAAAGAACTTAACTAAAGATTTCAGTAAGGCCGATAAGTAGTTGTGAATAAAAAGGAAAGTACTAAAAATATTATGATTGCACAAAAGTGGCTTACAACATTTCTAGTTGTTACTGTTTCTTTTATTATTTCAGGCTGTCTTGGTGGTGGTAGTGATGGGGGTTTCGCAGATCTTATTGGCGGTAATCTTTCTGATGTAGATGAATTAACAATCATTTCTTCAACACCATCGGGAAACACCGTAACTGTTGATGTTGGAGATCAACAGGCATTTACGATCTTGGCACAAACACCTCCGCCAGGAAGTGTTTCATATTATTTTACAGTGAATGGAACCAACGTATCAAATACAAATGCCTACACATTAACTGGCGCGAATTCAACAGCTCTTCCTGGTGATGTGGGTGTTGGAAATCATACCGTTACAGCTGTAGCGACAGATGGTACAGCTTCCAAATCTAGGTCTTGGACAGTTAAAGTAAACGGACCTCCTGTCCTAACAAATGGTTATTCTACAGCACCAAAAGTTGCAGTTGGATCTACATTAAATTTAACAGTCAGCGGAACAGATCCGAATGCTGATACTATTACATATACGTGGGAGATCGGTGGAGCCGCGTCTGCATACCTTGTCGGAACAAACAATACAGCAGTATTAACAGCAGATAGTTCACTTCTAACAGCAGGGCAAGCAGGTCCCATAACAATAACAGTTACTGGTGAAGATGATTCCGGAGCTACAGGTTCAACGACATTTCAAGTAGAAATAAATGCATTTAACCAAGCCTGTAATGAATTAGCACAGTATGAAATGTGTACCTATGCTGGAAGTCCAACTCTTGGAGACGGAATGGATCCAAGCGATCCTACTGAGTCAAGCTATATTAAATTTTCTCCTATTGCTGTTGCAGCTGATGACCGCAATGATAATTTAATTATTGCAGATTGGATTAACAACTTAGTGTGGTACTGGAATAGATCTGCATCAGCTGTTGATTTTTTACAATTTAGCGGAGCATCTGCTATACCTGCTAATACCATTAAAGTGATCGCTGGAACAGGAGCACCTGCCACGGAATCTGGAGATACATCACTGAATGTTGGCGTTAATGGTCCGCGAGGATTATATTACGATAGCACACGAAATAGACTTTTTATATCTGAATGGAATGCAAGCCGAGTTAAAGTTATTGAAAGCAACGGCGTTACTTCATACATATTAGGTGTTGGAGCAGGTAATGTGGATGGCGCTTTGGCTACAGCACACGTGTGTGCAAATCCAGCAGGAATGTCTTTTTATAATAACAAACTATATGTTGCCTGCTATGGATCTCACAATATTAAAGAGTGGGGAATTAATGTTGCAAATATTAGCACAAGCACCGTAAATGTCATTTACGGTGCAACATCCGGTACTAGCGCAAATTTTAGAAATGATAGAAGTGCTATGGAGTTTGCAGGAGCAGCCTATGGCGCTTCCACAGAAGATGGCCTTGCCTATGCAGCTTGTGGTGCAAACTGCGGTCTACCTAACCCTTATGATGTACACGTGGATGCTACAGGCTTGTATGTCACACATCCGGCACATCATTACGTGAGATACTGTAACTACAATGGAGCTGCAGCAAGAACCTTCCTCGGAGTAACTGTTGGCGTAAACTTCTGCCGCAGCATACTTGGAACAGGTGCTACTGGATACGGGGCATCGGGAAATCCAAGAACAGCTGAGTTCCAAGCTCCTTACGGAATCACTGTGGACAGTGGAAAGATACTAGTTACAGGACTCCAAAATGATCGAATTGTTTTAATTAATGTCACAGGTTCCAACTTACCAATTGGTGATTACGGAGTTGCCATCAACAATAATAATTTTGATGTCATTACGGGTTCAGCTGGAGGTTACAGCGAGGGAACACCGGCTAATACACGACAAGTGAATGATCCTTATGATTTAATTATAGAGCCAGATGATACAACTTACCCTAGATCATATATTGTTGCAGATTACTCCAACAGACGACTCCGTAGATTCAATTATTCTACGGGCAGCACGACAAGTTTAGTAGGGTCAGGTCGACTCAGAGATGACAACATTGGAAGCACTGGACTCGCCAATGAATTCTATTTTAACACCCCAACGGGAATCGTTTACGACTCTCAAAGCTCAGAAAGAGCTCTCTATATTGTTGATTCGAATAATGATAGAATTGTAAAAATTGATAGATATGGAAATGTAACATCTCCTTTAGGGGGTTCAACAAATGCACCTGGTTCTGTAAATGGATCACAATCACCAACCTCTGTGATATTTAATTCAGACGCTGTTATCTTTACAGGTTTGGCATTATTCAATGACTTCTCATTAGCAATCAATAATGCAGTCTATAGCCATCTTCAAGTTTGGAATAGATCTGGAACTACAAAAGCATATTTGAACGCTACATCGACAGGAAATAACAGAGTCAACCAGTTAGGTGGAAACTTCAATCTTCCTGATAACACAACAGCAGGAAACTATGACGATGACGCCAACGCAATGCTTGTCTCTCTCTCCAATCCTGCCGGCGTGGCAATTTCAGAAAACCAACTCACAGCTGATAGAGAAGTATTCATTGCAGACCAATATCGACATTGTATCCGCCGCATTCGAGAAAACGGTAGCATGGATACAGTCATGGGAGTTTGTAAAGACGGATCTCAACCCAATAATATTATTCCAACACAAGCGCAAGGCGGAGGCGGAACATCCGCAGACTCTGTTGGCTCATTGCTAACTGAATTTTTATATAGACCTGTAGGATTACATATTCATTATCCTACATCTGCGGATGCTACTGCAGGCGGAGGAACTCCGGCTTCACTTAATGGAAATGGAAATCTTATTATAGCTGATTATAACTTTAATGCTGGAAACAATTATGGAAACAGAGTTCGTTATTGGAATAGATCAGGGACTTCAGTAGAATTTGCAGGAGTGAGTATTCCTGACGGAACGGTTCAAACAATTGCCTGTAATGCAGGTAGCTCTAACACATCTGAAAACATATTTGCCACAGGAGCTCAGTGTAATAATCCAGTTTCTTTTGCTATGAATGATGACTACCTCTGTTTTTCCCAAGCAGGTAAACACAATGTAAGATGTCTGTATCTCACGGGGGCTAGCGAAGGACGCATTTTCACTGTGGCTGGATCTCTGTCATCACTAACCACAGGACTGCAAGGCGTTCCTTATAACTTTTCTCTTGAAGGTCTCGCTGCTACTTCACAAAAGTTAAACGGTCCTACTGGACTGACTTTTGATTCCAATGGTGATTTATTTATCGTTGATACATCTAACCACATCATTAAAAAAGTTAAAATGACCCCATAAACTCCAGCGGCACTCGTTACATAATATGAGCGCCAGAATCAACAAACATCGTGGTTCCCGTAACATGCTTTGCTTCATCGGAACACAAAAACGCTCCCAAAGCTCCCACGTCCTCTTGAGTAATATTTTCTTTAAGAGGCGTGTTTTGCTCTGCCGCCTTTAATTTTTCCCTAAAATCACGAATTCCTGCTGCTGCTAATGTTTTAACAGGCCCCGCAGATAGGGCATTGACTCGAATTTTTTGAGGTCCTAAATCATAGGCAAGATATCTAACACATGCCTCTAGTGCTGCTTTTGCTACACCCATAACGTTATAATTGGGGATCACTCGTTGCGCACCGAGATATGAAAGAGTTAGTATGCTCCCACCATTTTGCATGAGTGGTAAGCAGGCTCTAGTTAATGAGACAAGGGAGTACGCGCTGATATCTAGGGCAAGTCTAAAGCCTTCTCTTGATGTGTCAACAAATCGCCCCTCTAAATCCTCTTTATTTGCAAAAGCTACGGCATGAACAACCGCATCTAAAACTTTGTATTCCTTTGATATTTCATTTATGACATTTTGAACTTCTACCTCTGATCCTATATCACATGGAAGTATCAGTTTTGCGCCTAAACTCTCTGCAAGGGGCCTCACGCGGGATTCCATTTTTTCATTCACATACGTGAATATAAGTTCAAATCCCTTTTTATGAAGACACTGAGCTATTGCCCATGCAAGACTTCTCTCATTGGCGACTCCAATAATAAGAGCTATTTTCTTTGTGTTAGGAGACGTAATAGACACGAAAATCCCTTCTTCTAAGTTGACAAAAATATCCTTTAATCTAAACTACTAACTTCTTATAATTTCAAGTGTTTTTCATCACAAAAGGGAGAGTCTCTTGAACCAAATTCAATCCTCAAAAAATTTGATAGAAACTATTTACGAAAAAAAGACCGTATTATTGGGAGTCTTAGTTGTCATAGCCGTTGCAGCAAGTGGTTACTATGGCTGGACTTTTATAAAAGCAAAAAACGAGCAAAAAGCGATGGATGCCTATTCACTTGGAGAGAAACTTTACCAAGCAGGGCTAGGAGCTGCCGATTTTGCTAATAAAAATAGCGACCCTAAAGCCCCTAAGACGCAAGTTGATCAATCGCAAGCATTGGTACACTTTGAGAAAGTAGCAAAAGAGTATCCTAATAGCAGCGCACACTACCTTGCGGCCCTTAGAATGTCAGAAATCTATATGCAAAAAAATGAAATCGAAAAAACAATCGCAGCACTTGAGCCAATCGTAGAAAAGGGATCTTTTAAAAATATGACTGTCAGTTTAGTGGGTCTACGTTTAAGTAATATCTATGAAAGAACTCAAAAATGCGACAAGGCCATTCCTGTGCTTGAAAAACTCGTGAGTGCACAAACAAGTAATCTTATAAAACCTGAAGCTTATCTAAGATTAGGGCTTTGCCATGAAGCTCTCAATCAAAAAGATAAAGCAGCAGATTTTTATAAGAAACTCACTCAAGAATTTGCTGATAGCATCCAAGCCCAGCAAGCACAAAAATATCTTAAAATAATTAACTCTTAAGAGATATTTTATGAAGGCTCTATTTTTAGTTATTTTAATTTCTCTTGCAGGATGCTCTTCTCACCAAAACCAGCAATCATTGAGATTGCACGTACAAAAAAAATGGATTCAAAGTACATTAAATGAACAATACTTAGGTCCTCAGATTATCAATCCTAGCTCTCCGCTTGTTCTAGAAGATCTTGTGATAAGTTCAAACCCAGTGGATGGCATTGCTGCTTTTGAAAAGAAATCGGGTAATCGTGTTTGGAAAAATTCTGTTAAGAATGGTATTACATCAGGTCTTGCTCGTTTTAATGACTTAGTTATTTACGCAGCAAACGACGGCCAAATTTATGCTGTCAAGTCAAACACTGGCAAAACAGTGTGGACTTTCCCTACTCAAACAGAAACGCTCTCCCTACCAATTGCTGACGGTAAAAATTTGTATCTTCTTGCGAGCAACGGCAATTTATTTTCTCTTGATGCAGCCACAGGAAAACTCAACTGGAGTTACTTTCAGCGCGATAACAGCCCTATGAGTATCCGCAGCTCATCAAGCCCAGTTATTGACGGCAACTTGCTTTACGTAGGATTCAGCGATGGAACATTAGCAGCCTTCGATAAGACGAATGGATTTTTAAAATGGGAAAGAAGTTTTTCTGGTGCAAAAAATCGTTTTAAAGACCTAGATTCTACGCCTGTTATTGTCGGTGATCATATCTATGTTACAACATTCTCTGGAGGACTTTTTTGCCTAAAGAAATCCTCAGGTGATATTGTTTGGCAAAATGAAGAGGGGTCGGCGTCTGGCGTAGTTGCTTCAGGAAACCGTCTTTTTTACTCATCCACAAATCATAATATTATTGCACTTGATATTTCTACGGGAAAACAGATCTGGTCTTATAAAGTTAAAACGGGGATAGCCAGCCGTCCTTTGATTCATAAAGAACTTCTTATTGCAGGCACATCAGCAGGACCTGTAGTAGCTCTTTCTTCATTAAACGGAGAACATTTAGCAGACTATTCAACAGGGTGGGGAGTTGCCTCTCAGGTGGCAATTGATTCTTCCACTCAAGTTCTATATGTTTCTTCAAACTACGGATTCTTGTATGCGCTTCATTTAGAGTGGTTGCGACCTTCTCAACTATGGCCATGGGAGAAAATATGATCCAAAGTTTGCTACTCATACTATGCCTTTCGATTGCTTCAACAACAGGTTGTTCAAGCAAACCCTGCCGTGAAGTGAGCATGAAAGACGTTCCAGAGGAAATTAAAAATCCCACCGCCAAAAAGGTTTCTCACGTCTATAAGTATGACGGAACAAAGCAGTGTGGAGAGGGAAAGGAAATTTCTCTTGAAGCTATGAGCAAGCAGCTCGAGAATATTAAAATACTTTCAATGTCTAAGAAGAATGATGGAATGATGAGAATCCAAGTTTGTGGGGCACCCACTGGACAAGCGAACGTTTATGAAATTGAAACTGACAACCTAGTTAAAGCAAAAAAACTGGGTTTTCAAGAGTGGAAGTTTAATCAATAACAAGGGGAGAGCATAATGAGAGACATCGGGTTACTGATCTTAAGACTGACTATGGGGGGAGTGATGTTATCCCATGGATTACCTAAATTAATGAACTACGCGGAATATTCAGAAAAATTTCCAGATCCAATTGGACTAGGACCAACAATATCTCTTATTGCAGCAATTGGATCTGAGGTATTTTGTTCTTTGTTAGTAATTATAGGATTTAAAACTCGCTATGTTGTTGCTCCATTGATTGTCACAATGCTTGTCGCATTCTTCATAGTACATGCTAACGATCCCTTTCAACAAAAGGAACTCGCATTTCTTTACTTGATGGGATACATCGCCATTGCATTCACTGGCGCCGGCAAATATTCGGTAGATAAAAACTAATGTCTCTTGAGCGATTAGCATCTGAACTTAAAATTTTCAGAGCTTTTCCTGACAAACTGAAAAAACAAGGTTTGTCAGTAGAAGTCTTAGGAGATTTTTGCTTCTCGCTTCAGAATAAGTCCTTCAAAAAAACCTTAAAGACATACGATATTTTTCTGTCAGCGCTGATACATGGAAATGAAGTAGGGGGGGCAGGTGTTTTGAATGCACTTCTCGAATACATATTGAATAATCCTAATAGTCTAAAAACTAAATTATTAATTCATTTGGGAAACGTCGACGCAGCTCTAAAGGGCGTTCGTTTCTTGGAGAAAGACTTGAATAGGTCTTTCTTGAATAATCGGACAGAATCACTAGAAGAAAGACTGGCTCGAAAAATAGAAGATTTAGTAAAAGATTGCGCCTACAACTTAGACTTGCACCAAACGAATAGTTCTTCAAAAACACCATTTTTTATTTTTTCATATTCTCAAAATTCAATGAACTGGGCTCGGTTTTTAGATCCTAAAATTCCAGCTATTACATCTGTTGTTGAGAGACATAAAGATGGGTCTACTTTAGATTTTTTTTGCACTAAAAATAACATTCCTAGCTGTACATTAGAATTAGGCCAGGCAGGATTTGATGGAATTCAAATCGAGTATGGAGCCAAAACACTTGGGAAAATCTTAGATTTACCTGATATAACTCAAGCAAACTTTAATAATATGTATAAGGTTCTAGAAACCATTTATTGGGATCAAAAGCGGATCTACTTAAATCCTGGATTTGAAAACTTTAGCTCCATACAAAAAGGCCAACCTTTGGGTCAGTATGAAGATAAATCTGAATTTTTGGCTCCGTATACGGGGGCTTTGTTGTTCCCCAAGTATGGCAAAATTGCGGACCAAACAAAAGAGCTCGTCACATTTGCCATACCCATTCAGTCAATCCAAGATCTAGAAATACCTTAAAAAGCGGGTTCATAGAGTTATCTGATAAGTTATATTATGTTACCTTGCATAAGAGTCGAGTTAGGGCTTGTCTAGAGTCAGTTCAAGAGTTACTTTAAGTTCTATGGGTATTTTGTCATTCATATTTGGAAAGAAGCCGAAGGTTAAGTTTACTGATAATGGACGTGTTTATCACGATCATCCTGAGAAAAAATGGGAAGATTGGAAAAATAGATTTCGTCAAAATCCAGATTATAACTGGAGAAATCACTCAGGGACTCAAGGCCTCCCTCAGCTCAATGTTAAACAAAATACTAAAAATACAAAATAACACACGGATTTAGTGGTGTCAGAAAAAGCCAAAGTTGTTTCTATGGTACCATCATGGACAGAAACACTCTTAGAATGTGACGTAAATGTAATTGGACGCACTCGTTTTTGCGTTCATCCGCTTGATATTATCGAGCATATTCCTGTTGTGGGCGGAACAAAAGATGTTGAATGGCACAAGATAACACAATTAGAACCAGATCTTGTAGTTTTAGATAAAGAAGAAAATCCAGTTGATTTTGCAAATGAGTCTCCCCTGCCGTTTTATGCGACTCATGTCCAGTCTATACATGATGTCTATCTTGAACTCATGAAACTAAGCGAACAATTTAAGAATCAAAAATTATTTAATCTCGCAGGCAGATGGCAATCCATTGATCAATCACCACCTTACGATATTCGTGACTTAGAGAAATTTCCTGGACTTATTCAATGGGTAAAAAAACCAACACGCAGAAT
>CAUJDY010000114.1 GCA_963169805.1 Bdellovibrionota bacterium
GCGTGGTGGCTGCCTGGAGAAATAGGTGCCCAAAGATCTTCACAGATTTCAACTGCAAAGATCATATCTTTCACCTTAAAAAGTTGATTGGGCGATATTCTAAAACTTCCTAAGGTTTTATCTGTGACGACTTCATCAACTTTTTCGCCTGATTCAAACCAGCGTTTTTCATAGAATTCGTTGTAATTTGGCAAGTGAGTTTTTGGAACCGCTCCAATAATGCGGCCATTACTGATCACAAAGGCCATATTGTAGAGCCTGCCATCGTACATGCGATATGGAGCTCCTACAATAACAACTGCTCTTGAGAATCGAGTGCGACTTGCAAGATGTGCGAGTGCACTTTTGGTGCGCTCTAATAAGGCCTCAGAGTGAAACAAGTCTTCTGCTGTATATCCAGTAAGCGAGAGTTCAGGAAAAAGAACAACAGAGGCATTCTTTTTGACCATTGCTACGACTTGTTTGAAAATCTCTTCGGCGTTTCTTTCTGGGTTGCCTATATCAACTTGAGGAGCAACTGCAGCGACTCTGTAAAAACCATACTGGTTGTAATCTATGCGTCTGTAATCTTGAGCTGTGGATGTTATTGTGATGAGGAGAAAGATTGTGCCAAAAAGCTTTTTCATTTTTTACACCCACAGATTTTGAATTTTCAAAATTTTTATCAAACTCCATGGGAAAAACATAGGTCAGAGCAGAGTTCTTATATTTTTTATAAAAACTTTATGATCTAGGAAATAGAGGGTGAATTAGAAGTTAAAATTGATTTGAGCAATGTACTGGCGGTCTGTTTTACGGGCACTCTTTGTCCCGTATTCTTCTGCATAGGTAGCAAGTTCAATTTTAAAAAAGAAGGTTTGAATGCCAGCTCCTGCAGACCAATATCCTTGGCCGTAACCGCCTTGTAGAGATCCATGGAGAGCTCGTCCAGCTTTATATTTGAACTCAGTTCCAACACGGAGACCTTTGCGAAAAGAAAAGTAGTCGTGCAAGATGTCTCGAACATCGATCATTAATCTAGGTTGGAATATTTTAAGATCCGGAAGTTCTATGAGAGTTCCAACATCAATACGTCTTTGTAAGTCTTCTGGTTTGGATGTGCCATCATTATAAACTTCAAAGTTTGAGAAGAACCCAGCGTCAACTGCATTTCGTACAACCATTTGAAATGTTGGATGAGCATATTTTGCAATTCTGTGATCTTTCTTCCAAGGTGTGTACATGACGCCAATATCTGCATCAACTGTGAGGCCTTCGTTTAAATCTGAGTCTCGTACAACATCTGAATCGTTAACAAGATCTACAGCGAGTAGAGATTTATCAACAGACGCTCTGTAAATAGCTTTGGCAGTCACTCCAATGGAAACTTTTTTGTTTTGAGAGGTTTTCCCATACCCTACTGCAATAGTAGAATCTTGATAGGCAGTCACGTCTAGAGCAGGGCCTGCAAGTTTATTGGGTAAGACGGCAAGGGAAAGATCCGCTGGTACAAATGCAAAACCCCATCGTGGACGCGTATATAAAAATTCAATTTTAGGAAGTCTTCCAGAGAAGACTTTACCGTAATTTCTTTCAAGAAAAGCTGACATTTCGTCAATCTTTTGTGAGTCCGTTAGAGAATCTTTATCTGATATGTCTTTGATGTCTTTTGTAAAATCTAAAGTCTCCTTTGATGTTCCTGCTGAAATACCAAAATCAAAATCTTTAGCTTCAATCCGTCCTAATCCTGCGGGGTTATAGAACATCACATGGTAGTCATCTATGCCTGAAAAAGTACCACCGGCGCCTAGGGAGCGAGGTGTAACATATTGCTGATGAATGTTGTAATTTACGGTTTCACTAGCATAAACTGTGGAACTTAAAATTGAGTAAAAAAGGATGAAAAATATATGATTAAACGATTTCATCAAACCTCTTATGTGTCTTCATTATTTTATACACTTAGAGCTTTCTTTAAAAGGCGGGTTTTATTGAACCTCAACTTTGTATTAGGTCTTGCTATTTTTCTGGCAGGAGTTGCTACGTCTGCTGCACCTACCGCTCCCTCTGTAGATGTGCAGCCTAAGGAATCTCAGGCAGATAAAGATCCAGGAAAGTCTGTAGAACCAAAAGCAGCGCCAGAGATCGAAACTCTTTCCTCAAGCCCCGTTCCAGAAAAGCCAGCTCTGAATTCGGAACTTGAAGAATATCAAAAGTATTTTTACAGGTATAACGAGTCCTTAACCTTTCGGTTTGGTGCTAATCATGACTTTGGTGATCCTCCAGATGAAGAGGATGATAATACATCTGCACAATTAGGTTTCGCCTACATGTTTGAAAGCCAAGGAAAAGCTCACCTAGAAACTGGATTTGATCTTTTTCCAAAAAGAGAAGAATTTTTAATTCATGTGGGACTGAAAGTAGTTGAAATGTATACAGAAGCATTTCGACCTCATTACAAATTGGGTGCAGCTCTTAAGCTAGACTCTGGAGATAAGTTTAATACTCCAATTAAGACAGAAAACTACTTTATTTTTGGAGGATTAGGATTTGAAGATACGCTGTCAGATCCTATTTCTGTGCGTGTCGACATGGAGCTGTTTTATGGAAAAGACAATGCACTCTTTGTTTTGAGTGCAGGTGTAACTTGGGGATTCAATTAAAAGGTATTTACAGGTTTAATTACAGCTATTGTTTGCAAAGCAAGTTCGTAAATTATTTGCAAGTGTTGCGGAGTCTGTTGTTGTGCCGTAGCCAGCATTGATCAGTGTTTCGCAAATATCGCTATCGCTTTCATTTCCGCCATTACAATACTGATTATAGGTATAACTTCCCATTTGAGTGAGAACATCATCAGGCAAATCCGCTAAACGAGCAGGGTCTGTAAGTTGCCCGATGTCATCAAGATCGCCTGAGCCATTATCTGCAACTTGAAACTGAGTGTAGGTTCCAAGTCTAGAAATATGTGCAATTGAAATCATGCTAGCAGAGTTTGAGGCCTGGCATGTTGTAAGTTGAGAGTCTGCTGTTGTTAGAGCAGTTGTTCCGGGGCCTGCTTCATCCCATGCGCCATCTCGTGGATCCGCGTCCCCAATTGCTAATCCAGAATATAGGTATGCAAAAGGTGAATCGCTTGTTGGAGGATTTTCCAAATCTTTAAAGGTATCTATAATTTGCTGTTGAGTAAGTCCGTTTTGCAAGAAGGTAAGGGCACAGCGTATTCGAGCTGCCTTTTCTCCGCCGACTCCTTCAATAAGGCTTAAGCAAGCAGCCGCATCTCCCGCCACACCTGCTGTGTTGAGGCAGGCTTGAGCTTCATTAATTTTATCATCATCTTTTTCTTCACATCCAACCAAAATAAGAGTTGTTGTACATAATAAAACGAAAAAAAATTGAGCTAATGTTTTCAAAATATCACCTCTTATAAGTCTCATAATCATAAATCGATATGAATTGCTTTTACAGATCTGGTTTTATTTATAGGACAAAGATCAGGATATGACTTTGGTCTAAAGACAAGCCTAAGGTCTAAGTTTCTTGTGTTGTCTCAATTTGATCCTGAAGTGCTCCGATAACTTAAATGGAGAATTATATGAACAAGGATGTTCTGAATCACAAGATTATATTAGTTATTCTTTTAAGCCTGCTGTGCGGCCGTGTCTTTGCAGGCGAAAGATATGAGTTTTACAACGGAGTTCGTCAACTCGGTATGGGTGGCGTTGCGGTTGCAACTGTCAATGACGAAACATCACTCATGCTGAATCCAGCAGGGTTGGGAAAACTCAGAAATAAATTTTTAACAGTCATCGATCCTGAAATAGAGGTCAGTGATAATGTTTATGATATTTTAGCAGACAATGATTACGATTATTCAGAGTTGATGTCGGCTCAAGATATTTTAAATACCTTATTAACAAGTCCTAATCAGCACTATCATATGAAGGCGCAAATTTCGCCATCTTTTGTAATACCTAATTTTGGTTTTGGGGTTTTAGCTTCGTGGAACTACGACGCTGAATATGTAGCGGATTCAAGTGAATTTGATGTGAGATATAGAAACGACTATGCAGCCCTCATTGGTTATAATATGAGGTTGTTTGATGGTCGAGTCAAAATAGGATTCTCTGGAAGATATATCAATAGAGCAGAGGTTGATACAACAGTAGCCTCTACATCTACTAACTTAGAGTGGGACACTCTTGTAAACGAAGGTACAGGAGTGGCAGCAGATGTTGGGTTATTGCTAACAGGTCCTTGGACATATTTACCAACTATCGGGGCAGTTGTTCGTGATGTAGGGAACACAAGTTATACATTAGGAAGTGGAATGTTCTATGATAATCGTCCAACTCCTGACACAACAAAACAAACAATAGATGTTGGTTTTTCCATTACTCCAATCTTAGGAAAACATGTTCGACTCCAAATTGCGGGTGAGTATCGTGATGCCACAGATGCACTAGAAGAAAATGATGCGGTTCGAAGAACGCACGCCGGGATGGAGTTGAATATCTATGATCATATTTTTATTCGCGGAGGCTACATCCGAGGGTATTGGACAGCTGGGCTAGAGCTCGCGTGTCTCGTCATA
>CAUJDY010000115.1 GCA_963169805.1 Bdellovibrionota bacterium
GCGTTCCTTTTTTCAACAACTCTACCGAAAAATATTACATTTCTAATAAGTCGCCTGACGACTTTTTGATTACCAACGAGTTATACGCTTTGGACATCAAAAAGTCGGCAGGCGCCTAAATAAAAAAGCCAGGGGGTTACCCTGGCTTTTTAAACTCTAAGTTATCAGATTATTTATTGCTGGTTGAAATCATCTTCAAGAGGAGCTTCTTCTGTAGTTTTAGGACGAAGAGCCTCAAACTTAGAACCATGACGATCTTTTCCGCTAAAAGCATCTTTAATGTAGTTTACACGCTCATCAATCTTTTTACCCATCAGACGTTTTGTATCTTCTGGAGTTCTTAAGACTCTTGGTGTGATAAACACAAGCAGATTTCTTTTTTCAACTTTCTTGCTGCTAGATTTAAATAACCATCCAAGAACAGGAATATCACCAAGAAGCGGTACTTTGGATGTTTGAGAAGATTCTTCATCTCTCATAAGTCCCCCAAGAACAGCTGTATCCCCATCACGAACCACGATATTTGTTTCAATGGCTCTGTCTACAGTAGAGCGAGAGATTTTTGCAAGCTCAGGTGCCCCATCAATCGCCTTATTTGAAATTTGCTTAATTGTTTGCTTAATGTTCATACGAACAGTTTCGCTAGAAGGAGAGATAAACGGTTTGATCACAAGTTTGATCGTAGCCTTTACTCTCTCAACATTTTGAGAAACCGTTCCTGCGCCTTGAACAGGAGTTGTATTAAGTGCCACAGGGACTTCTTCTCCAACTTCAACGGTAGCTTCTTCGTTATCCATAGCAATCACTTGCGGAGTTGCAAGGATATCTGTCTTAGTATTTGTTTTAATCAAGTTTAGGAATCCAAGCATACTCTTAACGTTAACTTCTCTTTCACCTAAACGTACTTTAACCGTATCCCCAGATCCAAAACCAAGAATAGCACCTTCGTTACCAATGTTGGTCAGTGAACCAATATTTCCGCCTCCAAATCCGACGCGGGCGAGTCCATCGGTTCCATCTACGAATTTATAGTAAGAGATTCCAAAGTTGTTGGAATCTTCGACTGACATTTCCATAATGATTGTTTCTACGTAAACTTGATCGCGTGGGATATCGATTTTTTTAAGAAGATTTACAACAGATTGGTAATCCTGCTTACTGCCCACAATAATTAGTGAGTTCGTATCTTTATCAGCAGAAATTTTTACGTCTGAACCAAAAAGTCCTGTAGAAGAGGACGCTTGTGTTCCTGTAAGTCCTATTGGTGGTCCTCCAAAACTATCTCCAAACGTTGGAGGAGGTATGTTAGGAGCTCCTTGTTTTTGTTGATCTTCCTTAAGCGATTTTGCAATACCGTTTAAAATATCTGCAATTTTTTCGGCTTCTCCATGTTTCACGTAATAAACGTAAGCTCCACCACCATCATCTGGGTTAAGTTTAAAATCTAAACGTTTTACTAAGCTTCTAATTTTTTCTATACCGGATTTATTTCCAACAACTATAACTGCATTTGTTCGATCATCTGGAATGACCGTCGAGAAAGCTGCTCCACTTGTGCTTTGCTGTTGCCCACCAGGTCTGAATCTTGGAACGGAGCTTGTATTTTTCTTGCTCCCTTTGTTAATGATTTGATCAATTAAATCTGCAATGTCTTTTGCCTTTGCATACCGAATTGGAATCACAACCATTTGTTCATCAAATCCCGGAATATCAAGTTGTCCAATAATTTTAATCAACCTTTGAACGCTAGAAGCTTGATCCGAAACAATCAGTGAGTTAGTTGGTTCATAGATATCAATGTTTCCATTCTTAGAGATAAGTTTTGAAGTAAATTTATTCATTTCGCTTGCAGGAATATACTTTAGATGAATGATACGAGTAATAAGTTGATCTGAATCAGGAGTATAAGCCCCAGAGAAGATTTCAATGTTTTCCTTTTGTGCGTCTCTGACTGGGAGAATTTTAAGAAATTTCCCTGACGGCACGACTGTGAATCCACGAATTGCAAGAGATGATAGAAATACTTTATAGGCCTCTGCAACTGTGATCTGTGTAGGAGCCATAATTGTTATTTTTCCACTGACGCTTGGATCTACAATAAAGTTTTTTCCTGTGAGTTCAGAGATGGCCTTAATAACGTCAGCAATATCTGCATTTGGAAAGTCAAAGCTATCAATCAAGTCAGGGTAATTTTCATTTGTGATATCTTCAATACCAGCTTGTGAAAGTGGCGGAGCCTTTTTGTTTCTCTTTTTTGCACCACGGAAAGAGGGATTAGAAGCTCCAGGCGAGAGGCTTGGAGTATTTGCTGGATTGAATCCATCCGAAGGGGGAGGGGGAGGCATATCCTGACCTGCATTTCCACCAGGAACATCTCCGGGAAGCAAATCGCCTTCTTCTGGCATATCCAAGAAATCATTTTCTTGGAGAATATCTTCTTGCGCTGAAGAGACGATACTCATCATCAGCACCACAGCAAGAATAAAAACTTTCATATAACCATCCTTGGTTGTTATTCACGAATAGAAAAATTGAGGCTTTCAACTTTTCCATTTCGTTCAATTTCTAATTCTATTTTTCCTTCGTTTCTGAGTGAATTGTAGAGTTCCATAGCCTTGGCAGGGCTATTCACTTTTTCACCATTAACACCTTTGATAACATCTCCAGATTGAAGGCCGATTTGTGTAAAAACACTATCAGGCTCAATTGCAATCATGCGAAACCCATCTACTTCGCCTCCAGAGCCTGGTACGATATTAGGCACAGCCGTGGCTTGTTGAAGTAAGTTGGGTAGGTCTTTTAAGTAGTTGTTTAATTCTTGGCGAGAGATGGCAAAATTATTTCCATCTCTTTGAAAGGTTGATGCAGATGGTGTTGATGGATTTGTTTTTGCAAAACTAAATTTAGCATCTGTTGGTATTTCGATGTACTCAAGCCGATTGTTATTTAAGTTTCTGAGTATCGCTTTTCTGCGTTCTACTTTTACAAGGTATGCAATTCCCTCTATTTCATCATTTGGCAAATAAGGGATGACTTCATTCGAAGATTTACCTTGAATAGTTGCAACCGACTTTCCTGGATTAACGTGGACAATTGTACCAACAAGTGTCAGCGGAAGGCTTGATTTCACTGCAGGTCCATCATCTGCAACGGCAGTGCCGTCTCCTCCTGTGAGCGGATTAGGAATGATTCCGTCAGAGTTAAATATATTACGATCTGTGATAGGGCCGTACTCACTACGAATGCGTGCCAAATTATTTTGTGCCGGAGCTGTGAATGAAGGTGGTGCGCTTTGAGGTAGAAACATGTCTCTAAAGTTTAGAATAGTGAGATCTGCTGCAAATAGTGATATTAATAAAACAATAAGTAGAGGGTAGAATTTTTCTGCGGCAACATGATCAGGAGTTTCTTGTTTAAGAACTCGTTGCTCAAAAGAGTTTTGATTTTGGAGTGCCTCTGAAAATGAAACGCTTGGTTGAGTTTCTTTTTTAGGAGAAAAAAGCGATTTTATTTTATCAATGATGCTCATCCTGAAGCTGCCTTTAGACCAATTTGGTCGCTTAAAAAATAATCTGTAACTCTTTAGAAATTTTAGCAAATATTGAACCTGAGGTGTAAAAGTTTGTCATAAAGTAGGACTTTAGGAGAGGCTTAGAATTCAGAGGCAGCAGAAACTGATAGGTCTAAGACGTAATTCTTGTTTAAAAGTTAGGATATATTTTTCGTAAATGAATCGTATCCAAGTTATAATCATTTGTTTCCATGTTTTTATGTCCAAATATTCTTTTTAAGAACCTACGAAAAAAACAAAATTAAATAAATTCATGTGGAAATATTCACGACCATAAGTGGAAACATCTAGACTTTAGACCGAAGAATGCTCTCTAGATAAGCTTCTTGGATACATTTAAAAAATAATCTGGAAACGTTTGGAGGAAATATTATCTCTAGGATAATTTTTTGTTATTCGCTCTTATCGTGTCGCAATGACGTTGAGAGCAAATTACATCGGGCAATAGAAATCTTTTCATCTCAAATTTTTGAATTATTAAAAAAAATATTTTTGTGACAATAATCATTAGGACAAAAAACAGGGGAGCTGGTGAGAGTAGTATCAGCAGTTTTTTAGACAGAGGATAGCTAAATGGATTTGCAAGTTTTAGAATTTAAATTCTAAAACAGAAATAGCCAGATGAAAAAAGGCGTGGGGACAGATATGAAAGCGATTATGTTTTGTGGGTTATCAATGCTGGACACGATAGTAGTACGCGAGTCGATGGTACGGATACCTGAGGTTCTCTCTCGAATTAAGAAAGCACAAAAGACGATAGATTCTCTAACAAATCAATCAATAGATCTCATTAATTTTATGATGGAAGACGATTCAGTTTTTGTCTCAAATCCTAAATTGCGTCGTGTTCTTGTTAATATTGTTCAACTCGGTTTGTACGATCGCCATCTCAAAAGTTTTCCTAAGCCGCAGTTTTTTATTGGGTCACTTTCCAATCTCTCGGCAATGGAGCATTGTATTGGTCTTAATTTTATGGACGAGCTTATACGTTCACTTTGGTATCAAGATCTAGAGGCCTCTAAAACAACAATGTACTACGTTTATGAGCATG
>CAUJDY010000116.1 GCA_963169805.1 Bdellovibrionota bacterium
CGAAAAGCTTGAGGTTTCCTATTTTGAACAAAACAGAGAAAGCTTAAATCCCAATATTTCTTTAATCAAAACCGTAGCACCACACGGGGATTACGTCAGTTACGCAGGACAAATGATCCACGTTAGAAGCTATCTTTCTCGATTTTTATTTTCATTTGAACAGATGGAAATGCCTGTTGGAAAACTTTCCGGTGGGGAACAAAGTCGATTGTTACTAGCGCGATTGATGCTAAAAAAGGCGAATGTTCTTGTTCTTGATGAACCTACAAACGATTTAGATATCGCCACATTAGATGTGCTTGAAGAGATTTTAAAAGAATTTGATGGAGCTATTTTGCTTGTGACTCATGATCGTTATTTTATGGATCAGGTATGTAATCAACTATTGGCATTTGGTGTGGATGCAGAGGGAAATAAAATCATTGAGCCGATGGTGGGGATAAGTCAGTGGGAGTTGTGGAATGAGGAACAAAATATCATCCAAGATAAACTTCAAAAACTAGGTACATCCACATCACAAGCACAGTTATCCACAGCAGATAAGAAGAAAAAATTAACCTATAAAGATCAGCGTGATCTTGAAATGATGGAAGAAAATATTCAGAAGGCAGAAGCTCTTCTTGAAAAGCTTACTGCTGAGAGCTTGTTGCCAGAAAATGTATCTGACTCAAAGAAAATGCTCGAACTTTCAGAAAAAATGGCTGCAGCACAGGCCGAGGTTGACCGGCTTTATAAGCGCTGGGAAGAGCTCTCAAATTAAATTCACGTGTGATTTTGAAGATTAATAATTATCTTTGTTCCTACATTAAGCTCAGACACAATATCAAGGCGTCCTTTTAGAAGTTCAATTTGCTCTTTCACGTATGAAAGCCCCAATCCTTTTCCTGAAAGTTTATGTGCTGTAAATCCCTTTTGGCCTGCTTTTTCTATATTTTCCCTAGACATTCCACGCCCATCATCTTGAACCATAACACAAATTCCATTTTGGTTTATGAGTTCAACCTCTATATTCTTAGCACCTGCTTCTATAGAGTTGTTAATTAGATTTGATAAACATCGACTCATAATGACAGCATCTAGATAGATAAGCGGCCATTTGTCATCAATTTTTAATTGAATATTGATCTCAGGATATTCTATTTGCTTTAGCTTAATGGCTTCTTCAATGACTATCTTAACATCTCTTGAGTCTTTTAATTTTGCAGACCGATCGCCGTTTAAATCTTCAACAATGCCAACCACACGGGACAAAGCAGATTCGGCAAGCTTCTTACTCTTTTTGGTATCTAAATCAAACATTTCTATTGCAGCCTTTAGAGCAGTAAGAGGGGATTTGATATCATGAGCCACTTGTTTAGCAATTTCTGTTTTAGCCGCTTCTCTTTCAAGCTGCTTTGCTCTTAGCGCTAGAGATGTCATTCCGCGTACAGGTTTAAAAGGAATAGACTTTAGGATGTTATCAGAAACGACATCTTCACTTCCTATGACTGAAGACCCCATACGAATTGAAAGCAACACTGGGTAAGATAAAATCAAAAATCCCATTAAGACAATAAAAGCGATGCCAAATAGGGTGAGAAAAACAGTTTTGAGCACAGAGTCCACACCACTGAGAGTTTTGCAGGAGTCAATTTCCATAGTGATATAAAATGAGCTAATTGCATCTGGAAAACTAAATTCCTTGGTAATACTTCTTGCGCACCGAGTATCTAGTTCAAACGTAGGTTTGTGATTTGCAAATCCAAAAGTCTCTGCACCTTTGCTATAAATTTGTACTTTGTGAATTAGTTCGGTTTCTGTATTCAATTGTTGTACTATTCTGTCTAGGTGTTTTTGAGCATAGTCAGCTGCATGTAGTCTTGCCAGAGCAAGAGGCCCAGCCTCTAGTGACGCCATCGTCATTTCTATAAAGTTCTTTCGATTCTCCTCTGAATATCTCTCTGCAAGGAGAGAGGCGCCACCTGCTACTAAAATGACGATAGTTAAAACAAAAGCAATCGAAACAAAAAATAATCCCCTAAATGAAAAGCTCATTTGCTTTCCCCTCTCACTTTGAAGATCACCTCTCCTCCAGAATTCCAATCTGCATATATTTTTGATTTTTTGTTTGTAAACACTTGCAGTGTTCTTCTTCCTAACGGAAGAATTGATGCTTCATTAAATGCTATATTTTCCAATTCCAATAAGACCTTACTATCTGGTGGGATTGTTGATGCAGAAAGTTTTTCTATCTTCGTTAGAATTTTTAGAGTCTCTGGCGCTTTTGCTAAAAAGCCTTCTACATACTTCCATTTAAGTAAATCTTGAAAAATAATATGCCTTCCTCCAAAAATTGAAGACGCTAAGACTTGTGCATCTGAAGACGAAATATCCTTGCTCTCCGTATTTAAATAAATCCAGCTGGGAAATTTTTTGGCTAAGAAGTCTTTATAAACAGAAATCTCACAAAACACCTTTGCTGGTGATTGAGCAAAGCCCAGTGGCTCTAGGCTTGACCAAAGGTTTCTTCCCGAGTACCCGGGCTCCCCTTTGATATAGAAACTATTGGCTGATACAAACCCCATCGCAGGATCTGTCTTTGAAAACGCCTCTTTAATACTATTTGCAATTTTAATTCTGTAGTCTTTTGGCTTATTGGTATTAAGTATGATTGTTGCGGCCGCCTGAATTGGACTACTTTCAGATGTGTAATCTGACAAGTTGGCCTGCAAAAACTCTGGGTAAACTGCTATATCTGCATTTTTACAATAGTCTTTGGTTACAAATTTTATTTTTTGCCCCTTAATATCGATGGTAATCTTATGATCTGATTGATCTAAAATCTTGTACCTTGAGAAATACTTTGTCTTTGTGCCTTGACTAGAGACAATCCAAAACCGATTGTGTCTAGAGCCGGTTGAAAGAGCTTCCCTTAAAACTCCTGTAATATTTTGAATACTAGACTCAAAAGTAAGCTCAAAGGTTTGTGAGTCCAAAATTTTTATACCTTCAATTGATTTGATATCTTCGATTTTTGATATTTTCTTTTGACCTTTAATCTTTATTCTCTGCCCCAAGGGTCTGTTCTCTAAAACTTTAATAAAATTATAAACCAACTCCTCTGGTAAAAGAGCTGAACCATCATCCCACTTGGCTTCCGAATTGATTTTAGCTCTAAAAATTTTGCCGTCGGGAGAAAAATCATAGGCCTTAATTGCTCCAATATCCGAAGCTTCGGTTGAAATATATGACAGAAAAAGGGCTGGTAAGTATGTCATGTCCTTACCATCAATAATTTCTCTGTAAGGATTAATATCAAATTTTGCAACAGCCACACAATATGTTGTTGCAAAGGCAGCTCTAGAAATAAGTGTTAGAATCAAAAAAATTGTAATTTTCATTTTATCCTAAAGATTTAGTTTTTCTATTAAGTAATGCGCCAGATTGTACAAAGATATCAACTAATAAAGACTGCTGTACCAATAGAGAAACTATAGAGTTCTTATTGATTGAACTTCCTTTTGAAACAAGCGTGAGTAATCGAAGAGCGTCTCTGATGGCCTCATCTCTTCTAAAACAAAGCTCTACTAAGTCTACACTAGTGTCTTTTGATTTTTCTTTTAGATTAGAAATTTCTGCTGCAATTCGAACTAATGCCAATTGTGCCTCTGAACTAAGAGATTTTTTTCTGCATTCGTCTAAGCACCTCATGGCTATTCCCAATTCAGGTATTTTAATAGCAGATGCTGTTTTACGGGTTGGCTCACCTACTAGAGTTTCTGAGAGAACTTGGTCTTGTGAAATAACAAGATTATTAAGTTCTAAAGAGTAGGTCATGGATGCAGAGTAAACAGAAAGTTCAAGTTGGTCTTGTGATTGTATGGCTTTATGTAAATCCTCAGATGTAACAATTGCTACTACGTTTGTTGATCTCTGACTTGTAGAAGATCTAAAACCTATTACAAATAGGTCAAATAATCCAACACCTGTAATCCAAGGTATCGTTCCATTGACAGTGTAACCTGATTCTGTTTTCTCTCCGTTTAGAGGAGAAGTTTCTTTTACAATATGTGTAATACCTAAACCCAAGGTTTTTGTTGCTGATTTTAATTCTTCGTAAAGGCTTTTGTTTTTTTCTATCCAAACTGTGTTTTCGTGAAGTCTTTCGAGTGCAGCAGAATGCTGCCAGATAGTAAATGCTAAACATGGAGATACATAAAATAGTTTTTCTAAATGCTCCGGACCAAGCTGCTTCGTACTCCAGTCCGAACTCATGACCCTAGTAAATGCACTTTTAAGATGTTTGCGGCTTCTATCAAGCTCTATAAAATGAGGTGCGATGTCTTGTATGACATCAGAAAATTTTTCTTTTTGAGATTGCAATTCTAGGTTTGCTTGAATCAATGTATTTGCAATGTCATTAAGTCCCTTAAGATCAACCTCAAATCTTAGTGCAAGTGCTTGAGCTAGATTGAGTTGCTCGTAAGAATCTTTTTGTATCTCACCAAAATTTAAAACATATGAGGCTAGCCATGAAAGCTGCTCTTCGTGTGTATCTTGATAGGATTGTGTTTTAAGATAGTCTTTATATTTAATTCCTGTGTGGTGGATAATACCTGTGGATCCAAATTTTTTGCAGAGTGATTGGTAAAACTCGGTCTCTGTTACAAACAAGTGCCAAATATCATCTATAAGTTGGTTTCCCGGGAAAAATAATGAGCCCTCTGCCTGTGCACAAAGATAGAGAAATCGTAGTGATTCAATTGTTGCGATACTCAATTCTTGTGTGGAAACGTTTTGAAATTTTGATTCTAATTTTTGATAGATTTCTTCTGTTAAAAAATGAGGATGAATTTTTGAAAGTTGAGATTGGGGTATCTTATGAAAGACTTGTTCTTTAAGTTTTGTCATAATTTATATACCCCTTCTCAAAAGAGATTATGAGGACTACCCTCTATCGATACCAGCACAAGGAGTTTCTCCTTCAAAAATAGGAGGCTCTACTTCCTTTACTTTTTTTGTGATCTCAGCAACTTTGCTGCTGAGGGATTGGTCTGATAAATCTTTTGCTTCTACCTTTGCCCCTGTTGCTGCAATTGTGGCTAGTGCTACAAGCGATACATTGATCCATGTTTTTGTCTTCATGCGCTCACCCTTTCTATAAATGTTAAGCTCCATCTTACATAGCAAAAGCTAGGCCATGCAGAGCTGGAACGTATTTGATTTGATCGGGTGAATTTACATTTTCAGTACACGATTTTAGACAAAGTGACTCTGTAGAAAAAATACATGGAGATATTTGGACCCTTATTAAGTGGAAAGATGGACCCTTTCGGAATTGCCGTTCCAACAACCAAACCTTTTGGATGATAGCAGCCTCAAACTTAAGATTTTTTGGCGCACATCTTGGATATATGAATTCTGTGTATTTTTGCGGACCGTAGGCTCGAATTTACGTGGGTCTCATAATGAGGCGCTTGTAAATTTTCTCAACACTATTAACAATTTAGAGCCCTTTGAGGTATACAAGTCTTATGAAGAAATTATTTGTGATTTTGAGCTTAGTTTTCTGTGTGAGTGGTTGGGCAAATACTGAGCAGCAATTTTTAACGTTAGATACAGGGACCGATGAATACAAATCTTATAAATTAGCAACTGCAAAAGCACAACTTTACATGCAAGAAGGTATGAGTGGTCTCAATGAGACAGGAAAGACTTTAGCAACCAGAGTTATGAACGCCTTAAGCAGAGCGAGTTTTCGTGTTTCTATCAATTCAATTACAGAACAACTTTGTACAAACCTAGGCGCCGGTGCATTTGTTAATAGCCGCATCTTTGATGTTATTTTCGTATGCGGTGGTGTAAGAGAAAGAATTCAAGGCGATCACTCTGTCAAAGATCTAAAACTTCTTGCGCAGTTATTTATTCATGAAGGAGTTCATTTAACCGGCAATAGAAATGAATGTGATACAACATATTTTGAAGTCACAATCATGAACAATACTTCCGATGGACTCCTAAGTAGAGGAAGTATTGATAAATATCAGTCCCTCTGTAAATTTCAGTTTTAAAAGATAATCTTCCTCAAAAGCAATAAAACACTTTTTAAAAAGATTTAAACTCATAAGCTTTTGTGGCAACATTCTGGCAACAATTAATTAATTTGTGATTTTCGTCTCAACTTTAGACCATAAAAAACCGAATAGTTCTGTAAGATGAGATTATTACTATTACTCTTAATATTTGTTTCTTATGTGCAAGCGCAAGAGGTCTGCCCTCCAGGAACAACACCTGCTCAACAAAGTGGTATGGATGAAAGCGGAGTAAGCAGACACGTATGCATATCTACAGATAGTTTCGGACACCAAACATACTCTTTAGGGTCTCCTACATTAGAAGTTCAAAATAACAATACAACTGCATTTATGAATCAATGCCGAGGAGCAGGAAAAAGTGAAGAAGAATGTTTAAATCTCAGTCAAGGAGATGCAACCACTAACAACTCTGCAGGCCCCAATCCATTTGCAGCATCAGAAAATACTAGATCAGAACGAACAGGCACGCTTGATTGGTGCAAAAAAGCAGATAATAAAAATGATAAGTCTTGTGAAAAATTCAGAACTGCATTTACAGCTTGTGAAGATTCTTATACAAGAGCTAATCGCGCTTGTACTGCTCAGGAAATATCACCGACAATTTCAAGTAGCCTTACAGCTTTTACGCAACTTAAAGCTTCAGGTAATATTAAAGACGCATGTAACAAAGCAAAAGATCTAAGCCTTGTGTCCCTTGGAGCAAATGCAGGATTCGCAGTGGCATGTAATAGATTTGCTGCTGATTGCGAACGTCAGTGTGCAAGTAATAATGATTACTTGTATGGTAGCTCCGCAGAAATGCCCCCTTCCCAAATGCTGCGTGAGTGTAAGAACTTTAAGCAAAACTATATTGCAGGTGTGAGCCAAGCAATTCAAGATGCCAGCAGTTATGCACAATCAAAAGCTTGCGCAGAAGCAGCAGATGCAAAGTGTGTGGGGCAAAATGCAGTGAATGATCCTGATTGTGTGCAGTTTTGTTCGCAACCCGGAAGAGAATCACACCCTAAGTGTGCTCTTGCAGGAGCAAGTTGCCAAAACCCAACTTTTGCTCAACAAAATGCCCAGTTTTGCCAATGTTTACAAAACCCTTTTGGTCCAAACTGTAGCACAGCTCAATTTCCAACTCGCCCAGGAAATAATGGTAACGATCCGCTTGCTGGTCTTCGCACAAATGTTGGCGGACTCGGCGATGGTGAAAATGATTTCTTAGGAAATGAATCTCGTGGTGGTTCAAACTCTGGAGCTGGAGGACCTAATGGTGGAGGCTCTGGATTTAGCGGAGGAGCTGGTGCTAGCTCTCCAATTGCTGGAGACGGTGGTGGAGAAGGCAGCGGTGACGAACCTCTAAATAAAGATATCCTTACTGGAAGTGGCGGAGGCGGTGGTGGTGCCGGTGGGTTTTTTGGTTACGGCGGAGGCGGTGGTGAAGGGTCTGCTGGTGGTGGTCGCGGTGGAAGTGGTAGTAGCGACGGCGGAAGTGGAATTGATCTTCGCGCGTTCTTACCTGGCGGAAAAAATGATCCACGCCGTGGACCTGCGAGCTTAGAAGAAGCCTCTGGAATTACAAAATCTGATGGACTTACAAACTTTCAAAAAGTCACTCGCAAGATAAACCAAAAACTTGTTGAGGGAGATTTGAACCCATGAAAAAGATTTTGGTTTTAATTTTAATTTTGAGTTTTTCTAATCACATTTATGCGCAAGGCACGATCCCCTATGGTGTTGCAGCTCCAGGTACAAGTTTGTATCTGCCAGGAACAGCTCCTACATGGTGGGGTGGCGCCAATTTAAGTTCTTTATCATATGGAGCTACAGCGGCTGGTAATGCTACTCAGTCAACCTGGGCAGATAAACTTTGCGGCGGAATGAATCCATTTATGTGTGTGGTAGCAGGATTATCTGCAGTACAAGCCGTCATTGCGATTGCTGGATACTTTGATTCAAAAGATTCTAAAAACTCTTCTGCTTGCCAAGGAGCATTTTGTAATAATCAAAATAATCCAAACCAACCAGGGCCAAACACTCCTCCTGCGGGACCTCCGAATCCCTATACCTATGAACCACCTGATCTAAATGACCCGATGACACCTGTTCTTAGATCTGCTCAAAATACTCTCAGAAGTTTACGTGCGAAAGGCTATGAAGTTAGCCCTGACGGCAGCGTAACTGGACCCGATGGTAAAACTACAACACCTGCGCAAGCTGCAGCAGCGGCATCTTCACTATCACCAGAAGAGCAAGCAAAGCTTGCAGAGATCCAGCAAGCAGGAGCTCAAGAAGCAAAAAAATTTGTTGATATGTTTGGAGGAGACGGCTCATCAGAAACAGGCGGCGGCAAAAGACGCAATGCAGGTGGTGATGGGGCTGGTTCTGGATTTAATATGAATGCATTTTTAAAATCTCTCAATCGCGATGGTAAGCGCGGTGTAGCCGGATTATCTGTTCGCGCAGGAACAGATAATGTTGGCGTAAAAGAATCTAATATTTTTGATCAAGCTTCTTCTGCTTATAACAAAGATCAAGTTTTGAATCGCGGAAATCCTTAAAAAATAATTTTGTAATTTTATGTGCTTAACGTACCTCGGGCCAAACGGGTGCGGCTCACCTTTTTAGAACGGTGGTGGGTTTTGGATGGGGCCGACTTGTCCTGGGCCGCCAAGCGAAAGTTCTTCTGATGTTAAATAGTTTCTAGAAATAATTTTAACAGAATACCCTGCTCTTCCTCCAACTGCACATGTACCTGGAATTGGAATTTGCCCCTCTTGCTCACACTGTGCGTACACACCTTGAGGAAAATCGTATTCATAGGCTCCAGATGGCGCCCATCCAGTCAGTAAGTTCTTCCAGTCGTTTATCAAATAAAAATTCATCGAAGTATCTTCTGACTTAAGTTGCTCTAAAACTTCGATTTGTTTTTTAATGCCCACAGGAAATTGTGGAGGTAGAGATCCTAAGTCGTATGGCAAATCTTGATTCTGAAATATTTTTTGCGCTCCTGGAGTTATGTAGTTTCCCATGGCGTTGGGTTCTACAGAGTAGTACATGGCATCAAATAAATCAGGAGAAATCGCAGCGGCTTCAAAATCTCGAATCCACGGTCCATTATATCCCAGCATTAATCCTACAGAGGGAACACCTCCACCCGTAGATGGAACTCCCGCTAACCCACCCGGCATTTCTTCATAAAACGCAACGCTCAACGGTTGTGGTGCAGAGGATGTTGCACCTGCGCCAGTCAGATAATTGATTAATCCTTTTTTCAGAACAGCAAGAGCAGCTCTCGAGCGTAGGCCCAACAGATCCCCCGGAAATCGCGCATAGTTTGGAAATATGTTTGTACTCTCAGAAAATTCTTCATCCGCAGGATCAAATGAAGTCGGCATAACCAAATCTGTTTGGGTAAATTGATTACCGTTAGATTTTCTTGAACCTCTTGGCCACTGTTTAAAAAACCAAGGCCCCACTCTTCCACCAAAAGGTTTTGCGTAGGCACGTGCTGTGAGCTTGATTGGTTTTCCAAAAGGAAGAAACGGTTTGCGCGGCTCAGTCTCTGCATAAACTCCCACGTAAGCCATCACCCATGGGTTTTTTTCGAAACCAAAACTTGAATGATACAAATAATCCTCTGCACTAGATTCTTTTCGTGCAAACTCTACGGCCGGCGGCGGAGAGCCCGGCCCCGGGTAGCCATTAGGAGGCGATCCTACAGGCAACGCTCCTTGTCCATCAATAGGAATTGCAATCCCCTTACATCCTCCATCTTCTCGAGTAAATGTGTATAGAATGCGAGGAGTAATTAAAACTTCATTGAGCCAAGCTTTTCTATCTCCGGTTTGTCCCAAAGAATTAAACATTCGAAAGTTATCTTCTACAATACCCGCTAAATTTGTGCGCGTGAGATTTTCTCTGAGAGTTTTTTGCACACCCTCTGCCACTGATTCACCACGAATATCTAAAAAATTATTTGGATCACTCGAAAGAATATCTGCATATTTACGTATGGCCATTTTTGATTGCGAAATTTGAGCCCTATATGCAAGCAACCACTTGATGAGCATATTAAAATTAAGGGAAGCAGTTCCATTACAATCGAGCCCCGCTTGATCTCTAAACTGATCAATCAATCCTTGTGCAACAAAGTTAAAAGGCAAAAATGGATTTATAATAGTAAGTCTTGGAATGGGAGGAATGTTAATTTCTGTGTTATAGCAAAGATTTTGATTAAACCCCCAAAAGGAGTGATTCACACAAACATTTGGAGGGCGCCCACCATCTTCATATGCAGCAATATCTGGAAAATTGACTCCAGGCTGTTGTATCGGGTGCTGCTTAAAACCCAAATCTCCTAAAACGCGATACCTAAATGTAAGAAGCTTCCATGCTTGGCGAATTTGATAGTTATAGTGTCCAATAGCATTGAGCATCTCTGCTTGCCTCTGAGCTGCATAGTAAGCTGCTAGATCTACCGAATTTTGTAAATTAATTTTATCATGAACAATGAGACCCACATTGATGATCATTGCGAAGAACACAAATAGAACTTGAAATATTAAAGCAATAAAGAGAGCCATTTGCCCACGCTGAGATCTAAGCTGCATGTTTTTATTATAGGATATCTCTTGGGTTTTTGTGCACTTACGTACGACCCTTGGTCTTTTGTAGAGGCCAATAGGTGCCAGGCACTTGGAAACGCTTTCGCAAAACGTTTCCAAGTGCCTGGCACCTAAGACCTTTGGTCAGCTATTCTGCGTCTGCAAAATTTGTCATACTTAGAAAATGAAAAAAATAATTTTAAGCTCTATTTGTTTTTCAATCATTTTAATTACAATGCATGCGAAAGCTGAATTTAATATGTCCGAGTATTTGAAAAGATGCGAAGCTGTGCCACAAATTGCGCCACAGAATATCGCTTATTGCACAGATGCAGTGAAGAATTATAGTAACCAAATTCAAAAAAATCTCCAAAATCTTGCAAGGGAAACAGTAAAACTAGAAAATAAAAACACCCCGCCATCAACTGCTGACCTCGAAAAGAAAGGGAGATTGCAAGAGCAAGCAAGAAAAATGGTAGCACAAATCGAGAATGTAGAGCGCACTCAAACAAGCTTAAATCTTGACGAAGAAATTAAGAAGACAGATTATGACATTCAAAGTCTAGAGCGATATTTAAGCCAGCTTGATGTTATGACTCCAGAAGAAGATAGAGCAAAGCCGGCTTATAAAGATAATATAGCAATTCATCAGGCAAACCTTGCAGAGCTCAGAAAAAAAAGCAATGACCTCTGGCAGGAGCGTATGAACCGTACTGCCACCTTAAATCAAAGTGATTCAATAAAGGGGCAACGAGAACCAAATCCAACACAAGGATTTATACCTGTTGAAAATGCTCCAGCTCAAACTGCCACACCGGCTCCTATCTCTCAATCTGCCTCAAACCCTCCTGCGCCTACAAGAGAAGTCAGGCAGATTCCTTTAGGAGATCTTGAGCGAGAAGTTTCACAACAAGAACTCAACTCTCTCAATAGACAAATTGCACATAGAGATGTTGAAAACAGATTTGATAGTTTACGCCTTCAAAATGCAGGGTTGCAGGTAAGACTAAGCGCACTTCAAAGACGCTATGATAATGCTCTCATGGGCCACTACATTAAAGCAAAGTTTGGAAAACTCTTACAGTCTGTTGTTTTTTGTGAGAAGTCAGAAGAATGCATCTCTAACAGTACAACAGATATTCAAAATTTAGATTCAAAAGTTAAAACACAAATTTTTACAGAAGTTAAATAAAGGGGAACACTAAATGAAACTTTTAACGCTTATTATTTTGGCTTTTCTAAGCACGAGTTATGCAGATTCATTAGAAGATATTTCTGCAGGCATTCAAGATCTTGAGAGACAGCGAGCAAGCATTGAAGCTGATCTCAAAGCGCTGCGCACAATCCGTAGAGAAGAGAGAAAAAATGATGGTAAGTGGGGGCCATTTGTAACAGAAAAATCTGCCAACCCAGACGCTTTAGCAGAAATTCAAGGCATAAATGCTGATATTGATAAATTAAAGGCGAACAGATCAAAAATCGATGCAGACTTAAGGGCTCTACGAAAACAAGAACGTGAAGAAGAAAGACGAATTGCAAAAGAACGAGCAGAGCAAGAAAGAAAATTGAAAGAAGAGGAGCGACAGAGAAGTAAGGCTGAGCGCGATGCGCGTAAAGAGCAAGAGCGAGCAGAAGCTAGAGCTCGTAACGAAGAAAAACAAAAAGAGCGAGAGCTTGGCTTCCTACGACAAAAATTAAAGCGCATTGACGTTGAAAGCGATCTGTCAAAAATCGATTACGGCACACTCACTCTACAAGAAGAACTATCTGAATTACAATCAGCATATGACAAATCTCTCTTGGGCGCCTACCTGCAAGAAAAAATGAAGCTACTTTTATCCTCAAATGTGATGTGTGAAAGTATCAATAATTGCTCTGGTGGTAAGAGATCAGGAGCCGTTTCTGAACTTGAGTCTAAACTCACTAAAGATGTTTTCCCAGATCAAAAATCAGGATCTGGTACTCGCTCAGGCAGCGGCGGTAAACGATAATCCTTTTTGACATCATAAAGGGCACCTCTTACACTTAAACAACAGAGGTGCTTCATGGCCAAAATTCTTTTATCACTTTTTTTATTCATTCAAATCTCAATAGCTTCAAAGTCTTTTGCAGATGTTATGGCAGAAGGTTGGTACAAGCTACTTTTAGGTCAACAACACATCGGATACATTGTACAGCGCTTCGAATTTGATACTAAAAAAAACCAAGTCATTATGACATCCTTCCTGCGCACGAATACTTTAGGGGGAGATATCACAGAAAGCCTTCAATCTTTTAGCACCACTGGGTTTGAACCAATTGCTTATCAATATTCTATTCTTAAAGGCAAAGAAGCTACGTTAATTGATGCAAAATTCACAAACGGTAATGCAACTGTTAAAGTCACAGAAAAAGGGGAAACTAAAACCCATAAATACAAAGTTCCAAAAGGATCTTTCTTAAGTTACTACCTTGGCTATGTGATGACTTCCTTTCAAAATCCAAAGGACCCTAATGATAAAGGAATTAAAGTTGGCCGATCTTTCAGCTACAAAGCCATTGCAGAAGAAGATGGTCAGCTCTCTGATGGAACCGCTGATGTGATTGGAACAGAAAAAATCAATGGACACGATACCTTTAGAATTCGAGTTAAATATAAAAACATTCAGTCTATTAGCTCTCTAACAGGAAACGCAGAAACAGCACAAATCAATCAGCCTTTAAGCGGTCATCAAGTTAAAATAGCCACAAGAGAAGAGGCTACTCGCGGTTTTCCATCTTCTGATAAAAGTTTAAAGACACTTTTCAAAACAATTCCTAAAGACAGTCCGTTAACAAAAGTAATAGCTTCAGCAGTAACAGATGCTGCTCCGCCTGCTAAAGAGACTTCCATTGAACCAGCAAAAACTCTTCCGCCCAAGCTTGGCGTTGAGCCCGATTTAAAAGTAGATGAAGGAAGCAAAATCTTAATTCCTCCGGGTAAGGGGAAAGATCCTATTGCGCCAGAAAATCTAAATGAATAAGGATTATTTTTGTGTTTGATTACATCGTAAGACGACTCCTCATGACCATTCCTGTTGTTTTTGGTGTCATCACACTTACATTTTTCCTCATTCACTTTGTCCCCGGAGATCCAGTAGACGTGATGATGGGTGAGCAAGCTTCAACAATAGATAAAGATGCTCTCCGTAAAGAGTTGGGATTAGATCAACCACTTCTCACACAATACAAAAACTATCTAATTAATCTTTCACAACTCAATTTGGGCAAATCGTTCTTAAATAAACGTGCTGTAGAAAGTGAAATTGCAGTCCGTATTCCGGCTACAGTAGAGCTTGCCTTTGCCGCCGTTTTTCTTGCTATGTTGATTGGAATTCCTCTAGGGGTTATTGCTGCTATCAATCACTACAAACTTCCCGATCATTTTGTTTCTATTTTTGGGTTATTAGGAATGTCTTTGCCAGGTTTTTGGACGGGTCCGATGATGATTCTTATTTTTTCAATCTACTTAGACTTGCTTCCAGTTAGTGGACGCGGCGACTTTTCTTACACCATACTTCCCGCAGTATGTTTAGGCCTATCCTTGAGCGCGATCCTGATGAGAATGACTCGCGCCTCAATGCTTGAGGTAATTAAAGAAGATTATATTCGCACAGCTGTATCAAAAGGTGTTTCTAAAGGAATGGTTTACTTTAAACACGCCCTCAGAAATGCCCTCATGCCTGTGATTACAATTGTTGGTTTGCAGTTCGGGGCCCTCCTTACAGGAACAGTGATTACTGAAACTATTTTTGACTGGCCCGGTATCGGATCTTTATTTTTTGAAGCTATTCAGCAGAGGAATTATCCAGTTGTTCAAGGTTGTGTGTTATTTATTTCGTTAACTTATGTTTTTGTGAATCTCCTTACAGATCTTGCCTACGCCGCTGTAAATCCAAAAGTGAGGCTCAGCTAATGAAAAGACATGTGCTTTTGTATTTAGGTGGAAGTATCATTTTGCTAACAGCACTCCTGGCTCTCTTGGCTCCACTTATCGCGACTCATGATCCCAATCTCATGCAACTTGATCTGCGGTATGCGGCCCCTTCGTCGGATCATTTTTTTGGACTCGATCAAAATGGTAGCGATGTTTTTTCAAAAATGGTCTACGGAGCTCGTATTAGTTTTTATGTTGCTATTTCTGTTGTTACAATTTGTCTCGCAATTGGCTTAGTTCTTGGAAGTATCGCCGGGTATTACGGCGGTAAAATTGATCATACTTTAATGCGTTTTATAGATATGCTTTATTCTTTTCCGGGTTTTCTTTTGGCTATTGCACTAGTTTCTGTTTTAGGTCCCTCAATTCATAATCTCATACTTGCAATGTGTGTAACAGGATGGGCCAGCTATGCACGTCTTATTCGTGGAGAAGTTTTGCATCTCAAAACAAAAGAATATATTCAGTCAGCGATTGCCCTCGGAAGTAAAGATGCAAGAATCATCGTTCTTCACATTTGGCCAAACCTCGTAGGGCCTATTGTTGTTCAATGTACTTTCAGTATGGCTGGAACAATTTTAGCAGAATCTTCATTAAGCTTTTTAGGTCTAGGCGCACCTCCTACAGATCCAACTTGGGGTGCTTTATTAAACTCCGGCAGAAAAATCCTCATAGAAGCGCCTCATGTGAGTGTGTTTCCTGGTTTGGCTATTGTGCTATTAGTTTTGGGGTTTAATATTTTTGGCGACGGCTTAAGAGATCTTCTAGACCCTAAGAAAAACTAAGTGCATACTTAAAAAATGTTAACTATACGACAAAAAATCGGCCAGCTCATGTTCATAGGTCTTCAAGGGACAGCCCTTTCCCAAGAAGAAAAATCTTTTATTTTGGATAATGCAATTGGAGGAGTCATTTTATTTAGTCGGAACATTTCCGACATCATAACTCTTTCAAAACTCATGCACGACTTGCACTCTCTTAACAAACAACTCCCAACACCTCTTTTTATTGGTGTGGACATGGAGGGTGGACGAGTTCACCGTCTCAGAGATCCTTTTACAATTTGGCCTTCTGTAAAAAAAATGAGCGATTTAGACTCTACAACCGTCGCTTTTGATTTTGCAGAGTTTATGGGAAAAGAACTTGCTGCAATTGGTTTTAACGTAAACTTTGCTCCAAGCTGCGATATCTTAACAAACCCAAAAAATACCGTTATTGGCGATCGCTCTCCTGGTTCAGATCCAGAACATGTTGCCAAAATATCCTCTGCTATGGCGCGCGGATATATCAAATCTGGGATTATAGCCTGTGCAAAACACTTTCCTGGCCACGGGGACACGTTATTAGATTCTCACTATGACTTGCCGATACAAGAAAACACAACCCTTGAAATGCTCGATACCAGAGAGTTTATTCCATTTCGAAAGGCACTCCGAGCGCGAGTCGACATGGTTATGTCCGCACATATTTTATATCCAAAGATTGATCCTGAGTGGCCAGCAACACTCTCTCCAAAGTTTATGTCAATATTGCGAGATGACTTTAGATACCAAAAGCTCATCGTAACAGATGACCTTGGAATGAAAGCTCTTACAAATAAATATTCAACAGAGCAGATCGCCGTACAGGCTCTTAAGTGCGGCGTTAATATGTTGCTTTATTGCAACGAATTTCACACTCCACCGCTTGGCCTGGATGCCGTAGAAAAAGCCCTCAAAGACAAGGTATTAAAGCTAGAGACTGTGGAAAAATCGCTGGATCTTGTGAATAGTGTAAAGAAAGAAAAACTTTCAAACTTTAAGCCTCTTCCCCTTGTAGATGCTCAAAAAATTATTGGGTGTGAGGATCACAAGAATTTAGCGCAGAATATCCTTGATGGAGTCATAACGAAGATTTAAGGTGAGCCCATGTTTTGGGCTCTACTTTTTTCTTACTGCTTCTCCCCACTTTTTGCACAAAATAATGCAAACGATGCTCCTGTTTATTTACCTACAGAATATGTAGAGGCAACACCCCTTACTAGTTTTGATGAGAAAACATACTTATGGCCATCTCAAAAAATTCAACCTCAAACTTTTCAAAGCTCTTCAATTTATGAATCACTCAACAAATCTCCTGGAGTTCAAACTCAAGGAGAAACAAGTGGAGGTTCACCTTCTATTCGTATCAGAGGCTCGGGAAGCATCACTCGTAACATCATTTTGCTAGATGGAACTCCGCTGCAAGCACAAGACGGAATTGGAACTAATCCTCTGCTACTTCCCCATGAGAGCCTAGAATCCATGGAAATTATTAAAGGACCCGCTTCTTTATTTTATGGAGCAGATTCCGTAGGAGGCGCTTTAAATCTAAAAACGAAAACCTATGATCGCCCAACATTACGATTTGGGGCAGAAACCTCTAATAAATATTCCTCCTATTTTGCATCTCCACTCATAAAATCTGAAAATCATTTTTTACAGTCTTCTTTATATCTGGAAGATGGGAAAAATGATTACTCTTACGACAATCCTGCCACAGGAGCAGCCAAACGAGACAACAACCAAAGAACCAAGCAACGCTACACTCTCTCAGGTAAAAACAAACTCTCTCGAGTTCTTCTCACACATCAGCTTCTATATGCAAAAGAACACGGGCAAAGCCCGGGAGCAGTTTCGACCTCACCCTATATTACTGATTTTATCAGAACTGCATATCTAGGTGCTCTTGGTGCTGACATCAAGCTCAATACCGGCTCACAACTCAAAACAAAATTGTCCTACTTGCAAACAGAATCTGACAACATAGAATCTGGGGCAGAATCTGAATATAAAATATCAAAAACCTATGCCTCAGTTAATTATTCTTATGATGTTTCTTCTGTCTTGAGTTTCCAGGTTTTCACAGATTTTATCTATGATACCTACAAAAATACTCCAACCCTATCTCGAAAATACTCAGAAGACCGCTATGAACATGGAGCTGTTTTACAATACCAACTATCAGATATAGATAAAATCATGGCGGGGTTTCGATTTTTCCCTGATCAAAACGAATTTGTTAAAAATATTATGCTATCTCAAGATCGAAAACCTTACATCGTATATGCAAGCTATTCAGAGGGAATTCAAGTTCCTTCATTTAATCAAAAGTACAATGATGCTTATGGAATGGTGCCGAACCCTAATCTAGACGTCGAAAAATCTAGCCAAGTGGAGATAGGGCTAGAAAAACCTTCACAAAAACATTCTTCAAATATTTGGAAAAAAACCCATCTTAAGCTTTCTCTTTTTACAATAGATTACAAAAACTTCATCGAGTACAACGCAAGCAACTCTCCATTTTCGTACTTAAACTCTGGCGCAGTAAAGTCGCAAGGAGTGGAAATTTCTGCAGAGTACGATTTTTCTATC